>NZ_JBHWUW010000059.1:0-44666 GCF_042737245.1 Streptomyces sp. NPDC060002 | reverse complement strand
CAGGGTGGGCCCTGCGGGCCCCGCAGGGCCCACCAGGGGCGCGGGGACGAGTGAAGGCCCGCGCCGGGTGAGCGCGGGCCTTCGTCCCCTGGACCGGACGTTCATGGGCTCGGGTCAATGGGCCGAGAAAGTCCGCTCCGGAAGGGGGCGGCTGACGAAAGGGGTGTGTCAGGCCGCCGCCTCGGGGTCCTTGGCGAGACGGGGAGCCGGCACGGTGGCCGGCACGTCAGCCGTCTCGGGGTAGTGGCACGCCGTCAGGTGGCCGGGCTTGTTGCCCTCGACCTGGACCAGCGGCGGCGCCTCGCTCGCGCACTTCTCCGTCGCCTTCCAGCAGCGGGTGCGGAAGCGGCAGCCGGAGGGCGGGTTGATGGGCGAGGGCACGTCACCGACGAGGCGGATGCGCTCACGGCCCGGGACTCCCTCGTCCTGCACGGTGGCCTCGGGAACGGCGGACAGCAGCGCCCGGGTGTAGGGGTGGCGCGGGTTGCCGTACAGGTCTTCGCGGTCGGCGATCTCGACGATGCGGCCGAGGTACATGACGGCCACCCGATGCGAGAAGTGCCGTACGACGGCCAGGTCGTGGGCGATGAAGAGGAACGCGATGCCGAGTTCCTGCTGGACCTTCTGGAGCAGGTTGACGACCTGGGCCTGGATCGACACGTCGAGCGCGGAGACCGGCTCGTCGGCCACGATCAGCTTCGGGTCCAGGGCCAGCGCGCGGGCGACGCCGATGCGCTGGCGCTGGCCGCCGGAGAACTCGTGCGGGAAGCGGTTGTAGTGCTCGGGGTTGAGACCCACGATCTCCAGCAGCTCGCGCACGCGTGCCTCGCGCCCGCCGGCCGGGTGGATGTCGTTGATCTCCATCGGCCCGGAGATGATCTTGCCGACCGTCTGGCGCGGGTTCAGCGACGCGTAGGGGTCCTGGAAGATCATCTGGATCTCGGAGCGGATCGGCGCCAGCTGCTTGCGGCCCGCGTGCGTGATGTCCTGGCCGCGGTACGAGATCCGGCCGCCCGTCGGCTCCAGGAGCCGGGTGATCAGCCGGCCCGTCGTCGACTTGCCGCAGCCGGACTCGCCGACCAGACCCAGGCTCTCGCCCTCGGCGACCTGGAAGTCCAGCCCGTCGACGGCCTGCACGGCACCGACCGTACGCCGGATCGGGAAGCCGCCCTTGATCGGGAAGTGTTTGGTGAGCCCGGAGACGTCCAGGAGGGGAGTGGTGTTGCTCATGGGGGTGAAATCCCGTCTCTTGTACGTCAGTTCGCGGCGCTGCCGGCGAGGTCGGTGAAGAACTCGGCGCGCTGGTCGGCGGTCAGGTGGCAGGCGGAACCCCGGCCGTTCGTGACCTCCAGCGGCGGCTGCTCCTTGGAGCACAGGCCCCCTTCGACCTTCTCGGCGAAGGTGCAACGGGGGTGGAAGCGGCAGCCCGACGGCGGGTTCAGCAGCGAGGGCGGCGAACCGGGGATCGGGTTGAGCGGGATGTCCACCGGGTGTTCCAGGTTGGGCATCGAGCTCAGCAGGCCCAGTGTGTAGGGGTGCTGCGGACTCCGCAGCACCTCCCTCTTGGTGCCCCGCTCCACACACCGGCCGCCGTACATCACCAGGACGTCGTCGGCGATGTCGGCGATGACGCCCAGGTCGTGCGTGATGAAGACGATCGAGGTGCCGAACTCCTGCTGGAGGTCCTTGAGCAGGTCCATGATCTGCGCCTGCACGGTCACGTCGAGAGCCGTGGTCGGCTCGTCGGCGATCAGCAGCTCCGGGTCGCAGACCAGAGCCATGGCGATCATCGCGCGCTGGCGCATACCGCCGGAGAAGAGGTGCGGGTAGTCGTCCACCCGGACCTCCGCCTGCGGGATCCCGACCCGCTTCAGCATCTCGATCGCCCGGGCCCGCGACTCGCTCTTGGAGGCGCCGGTGTGCTTGCGGTACACCTCACTGATCTGCTTGCCGACCGTGTGGTACGGCGACAGCGAGGCCAGCGCGTCCTGGAAGATCATCGACATCTTGTTGCCGCGCAGCCGCTCCAGCTCCTTCTCGGAGGCGGTCAGCAGCTCCTTGCCGTCCAGCAGGATCTCGCCCTCGATCGCCGTGCGGTCGCGGTCGTGCAGACCCAGGATGGCCAGGTTGGTGACCGACTTGCCGGAGCCCGACTCGCCCACGATGCCGAGCGTCTTGCCCTTCAGCAGGTCGAAGGAGAGCCCGTCGACGGCCTTGACGATGCCGTCCTCGGTGGAGAAATGGACTTTCAGGTCCCTGACGGAGAGGAAGGGCTGCTGATCGGTGCTCGTCACGGGGACGCTCCTGGGGGTGATGCGAGAGGTAGGGGGCTTGGCGGAGGTCAGGCGAGCCGGATCCGCGGGTCGATGAGAGCGTAGACGGCATCGACGATGATGTTGAAGAACACGATGGCGCCCGCGGCCAGGAGGGTCACGCCCAGCAGCATGGGCAGGTCGCTCTGGTCCACGGACTTGACCGCGAGCCGGCCGATGCCCGGGAGGCTGAAGGTCTGCTCGGTGATGATGGCGCCGCCGATCAGCGTGCCGAGGTCGATGCCGAACACCGTGACGATGGGGCCCATCGCGCCGCGCCAGGCGAACCGGAAGAACACGTTCGCCCGGGACAGGCCCTTGGCGCGGGCGGTGCGGACGTAGTCCTCGCTCAGTTGCTCGACGAGCTGGGAGCGGGTCATACGCGTGTAGTTGGCGGTGAAGATGATCGCCAGGACCAGCCAGGGCAGCAGCAGTCCGGAGAACCAGGCGACCGGGTCCTCGCTGAAGGGGGTCCACGACGGCTGGTCGAGCCATCCCAGCTGTGCGACGAAGTAGTACATCGCGATGTAGCCGACGAAGTAGATCTGCAGCGACGAGCCGAGCAGCGACGCCGAACTGGCGAACTTGTCCAGGAACTTGCCCTGCTTGAGAGCCGCGAGCATGCCCGCGCCGACACCGAGGACCAGGAAGACGGCGGCCGCGCCGAAGGCGAGCGAGAGGGTCGTCGGCAGGCGGTCCTTGATCGTTTCGAAGACCGGCACGTTGTTGGCGAAGGAGTAGCCGAAGCAGGGCGCGTCGCAGTACCCGTAACCGGCGTAGTCGCGACCGGCGAAGACGCCCTTCAGCCAGTACCAGTACTGCACCGGGATGGAGTGGTCGATGCCCAGGTTCTTCCGGATCTGCGCGAGGTCGTGAGGCGTGCAGTTCTTGCCGCAGGACATCATGGCGGGGTCACGCGGCACGGCGTAGAAGAGCCAGAAGGTGATGGCGCTGATGATCAACAGAATGACCAGCGCGCCGGTGACTCGGCGGACGAGGAAGCGGAACATGAGGCGTGACTTTCCGGACGGGGCGCCGTCGCCGCGGTAAGGAGAGGGGGGTGGGCCGCAGGGGGGTGGCCATGGTGACGGCCACCCCCATGGGGCGTGCGCTTACTTCTTGGCGTAGAGCTTGGAGAGCGCGACGCAGGTGTTGGCGCTGTCCCAGATGACGTTGCCGACCTTGGAGCCGTACAGGTAGTTGCGGATCTTGTGGTAGTCCGGAACGACCGCGGCCAGCTCCATGATCATCTTGTCGATGTTGCCCCAGGCCTTGTTGGCCTCCTTCGGGTCCGCGATCTGAGAAGCCGCGTCGATGGCCTTGTTGACGCTCGGGTCGTTCAGCTGGGCGTAGTTGCTGCGGCCGTCGCCGATGTTCTTGCCGCTCCAGCAGGGGTAGAACTGCGAGTAACCGCCCGGCCAGTCCGGGCTCCAGCCGGCAGCGAACAGGTCGAAGTCGTTGTCGATCTTTCCGATCTGGGTGTAGAAGGTCGACTTGTCGACCTGCTTGTTGACGACCTCGAAGCCGGCCGCCTCCAGCGCCTGCTTGATGGCGACGGCGGTCTTCACCGCGGTGTCCGACTGCTGGTAGGCGATGACCAGCTTCTGGCCGACCTTGCCGGCCTCCTTCAGCAGGGCCTTGGCCTTCGCCGGGTCGCCGCCCGGCTTCTTGTCCACGCCGTACAGGTCGAACTTGGTGTAGCCGGGCGTCACCGGGGCGAAGATCGTGGTGGCGATCTCCTGGCTGTAGACACCGCCGCCGATGGTCTGCAGCTGCTGGTGCGGCCAGGCGTAGTTGATGGCCTGGCGGACCTTGAGGTCCTTGATGCGGGTCATGTTGATCGGCCAGTAGTAGGTGACCGTGTCGACCGCGGTGAGGACGCGCTTCTTCAGATCGGCGTTGGTGAGGACCTGGGCGATGCGCTCGGGCGCGACCTCGTTGAAGATCGGCACCGCGTACTGGTCGGTGCCCTTGTCCGCGATCCAGCGGTCGGTCGACGCCACCAGCTCGTAGCCCATCTGGAAGATGTACTTGTCCGGGTAGGCGTTGCGGATCGAGTCCGTCTTCGGGTCCCAGTGCTCGTTGCGCACGAAGGTCATCGACTTGCCGATGTTGCGGCTTTCGACCTTGTACGGGCCGCAGGAGATCGGCTGCTTGTCGTACTTCTCCTTGGTGTCGTGCTTCTTCGGCACCAAGGAGTAAGCGCGCATCGCGAGCGTGAAGTTGAAGTCGGCGCGGGCTTCATTGAGACGGAAGGTGATGGTCTTGCCGTCGACCTCGATGGAGGCGAGGCTCTTGCCCTCGTACGGGCCCTTGTACTTGTCGCCGCCCACCAGGAAGTCCTGGACGTAGCGCGGGCCCTCGGTGACGAAGGTGGCGAAGAGGCGCTCGAAGGTGTGGCGGAGGTCGTCCGAGGAGATCTCGACGCCGTCCTCCCACTTCAGACCGTCCTTCAGCGTGAAGGTCCAGGTCTTGCCGCCGTCCTTCATGGTGCCGGCGTCGGTCGCGGCGTCGCCGACCAGGGTGGCGTTGCCCTTGGCGTCCAGCTTGTAGCCGGTCAGACCGCGCATGATCGGCACGGTGATGGCGGCCTCGGTCGAGACGTAGATCTGCGCCGGGTCCATGTGGTCCATGTCGAACTGCTGGAGCGAGTAGATCGTCCCGCCCTTGACCGCGCCCGTCACCTCGGCGGCCGGACCGGTGGAGTCGGCCTTGGTGCCGACCGGGATCTCGACGGTCTTGGCCCCGGTGACCTTGGGGGCCTTGTCCTGCGAGGAGCCCCCCTCGTCGCCGCTGCTGCAGGCGCTCAGCACCGACGTCGACGCCGCGGCGACGCCGGTGGCGATGAGGAAGTTTCTGCGCGAGAAGGACATGCTGCCTGCCTTGAAGTGGGAGTGATGAGAGAGATCCGGCACCCCGGCGTCCTTGCCGTGGTCCTGAAGAGGGCCGGAGCTAGCGCTTGGACTTGGGGTCGAGTGCGTCACGCACCGAATCGCCGAGCAGGTTGAACGCGAGGACGAAGATCACCATGGACAGGCCCGGGAAGAGCATGAAGGTGAGGTCCTCGGTGTAGAAACTTGCACCCCGCGCGATCATGACGCCCCAGTCCGGGGTCGGGTCGATCATGCCGACTCCGAGGAAGGCGAGACCCGCCTCAGCGGTGACGTACGCCGGGAGCATCAGCGTGGTCTGGATGATGATGGGCGTCCACAGGTTGGGCAGCAGCTCCTTGAAGACGATGCGCCCCGGTGATGCGCCCGTGACCTTCGCGGCCTCGACGAACTCCCGTTCACGCAGGCCCAGTACCTGGCCGCGCAGCAGTCGGGCGATGGACGCCCACCCGAAGGCGGAAAGGACGATGATCAGAGCTGTGGCCCGCAGCCAGGTCGGGATCTCCTCGTCGGGGGCGACGAAGAGCCCGAACACGACCGGCATGAAGGCGATGAAGAAGAGTGTGGACGGGAACGACAGCAGGATGTCGATGACCCGACCCACGAGATAGTCCGTCTTGCCGCCGAGGTAGCCCGCGGTGGTGCCGATGACCACACCGAGGACCACGGTGAGCACGGTGGCGGCGAGCGCTATGCCCAGCGAGTTGCGGATCGCGTAGAGCAGGAAGGTGAAGACGTCACGACCGAGCTGGGGCTCGATGCCGAACCAGAACTCGGGGCTCATGCCGCCGTTCGGGCCCGACGGGTACGCGAAGGGGTTCAGCAGCTCGGGGCGCTGACTGGCGTAGGTGGTGTATGGGTCCTTGCCGTACAGCTTGGCTATCACCGGAGCGGCGACGGCGGTCACGAAGAAGAAGCTCACGATGCACGCGGATATGACGCCCGTGCGATCCCGCTTGAAGCGGTTCCACGCCAGTCGTCCGGGCGAGCGGCCCTCGCTGCCCTTGTGGGTGGAGGGCGTAGGTGACTTCTCGACGCTCTCGTCGGTCACCTCGAGCGGGGCGGCCGCTGATGGAGTTGGGGGGGTCATGGTGCTCCTGGCCCAAGGGAGGGTCTGATGACTCCGCAGGGCACTCCCTACGGGCTACGCCGGACTTTTTCAACGCAATTCATTCAAGGTCAATAAATTCTGGTCTCCCTTGGTCTTCTCTTTACTTTCTTTACCTGGACTTGACCATATCGTAGCTACGCGTGTAGCGCGCCGTGATCGTTCCGTGTCTGAATTCGGACCAACTGCGCGAAACGGGCAATGAGTTCGATATTCGGACGCCAGGGTGTCGGAATGCGTACATCTCGGGGTCACAATCCAACGGTTCTGCATCGGATGGTGGAGATCCGTTGCGCACTGCACCGGAGATCCATTGTGACCTGCGAAGAAGATCCTTTTCGACCCCCCACCAGGATCCTGCTGCCGGCGTCCGGCGGACTCGCGCCGTCCCCCGAATAGCCCCGCGAGGGCCTCCCGTTGGGCGCGGCCCGTGTGCGCTATGCACCTTTTAAGTTGATATTTGCCGGTAATGGATCAGTGCTTCGGTGCTGACGGCACAGCGCTCGGGTAAAGCGCGGTCAATGAGGAGGCATCCATGCGTGGAGCCACGCACGCCAAGTGGGCCGCATGCGCGGCGGCGGCAGCACTCGCGGCGACGGCGTGCGGGGGCGGGGGGAGCGGCAGCGGCGGCGAGGGCGGGGCGGTGCTCAGCTCCTCCTGGGGAGACCCGCAGAACCCGCTGGAGCCCGCCAACACCAACGAGGTGCAGGGCGGCAAGGTCCTCGACATGATCTTCCGCAGCCTCAAGAAGTACAACCCGGAGACCGGCGCGGCCGAGGACATGCTGGCCGAGAAGATCGAGACCACGGACTCCCAGAACTTCACGATCACCGTCAAGGACGGCTGGACGTTCAGCAATGGCGAAAAAGTGACGTCGAAATCCTTCGTCACCGCCTGGAACTACGCCGCGAGTCTGAAGAACAACCAGAAGAACGCCTACTTCTTCGAGTACATCGACGGCTACACCGCGGCCCACCCCGCCAGTGGCTCGCAGACCACCGACGTCCTCTCCGGGCTCAAGGTCGTCAATGACAAGACCTTCACCGTCAAGCTCAAGCAGAAGTTCTCGACCTTCCCCGACACCCTCGGCTACCCCGCCTACGCCCCGCTGCCCCAGGCCTTCTTCACCGACCACGCGAACTGGGTGAAGAAACCGATCGGAAACGGGCCGTACACGATCGACTCCTACACCAAGGGCTCCCAGATGGCCCTGAAGAAGTGGGACGGCTACCCCGGCGACGACAAGGCGGAGAACGGTGGCGTGACCCTGAAGGTCTACACCGACAACAACACCGCCTACACCGACCTGCTGGCCGGCAACCTCGACCTCGTCGACGACGTGCCCGCGGCCCAGCTCAAGAACGTCAAGAACGACCTCGGCGACCGCTATCTGAACACCCCCGCCGGCATCATCCAGACCCTGGCCTTCCCCTTCTACGACAAGAAATGGAACACCACCGGCTCGGACAAGGTCCGCACCGGACTCTCCCGGGCGATCGACCGCAAGCAGATCACCGAGACGATCTTCCAGAACACCCGCACCCCCGCCACCGACTGGACCTCCCCGGTGCTCGGCGAGGAGGGCGGCTTCAAGGAAGGCCTGTGCGGGGACGCCTGCGAATACGATCCCGCCGCGGCGAAGAAGCTCGTCGAGGAGGGCGGCGGCCTGCCCGGCGGCCAGGTCAAGATCACATACAACGCGGACACCGGATCGCACAAACAGTGGGTCGACGCGGTCTGCAACTCGATCAACAACGCCCTCGACAACGACAAGGCCTGCGTGGGCAACCCGGTCGGCACGTTCGCGGACTTCCGCACCCAGATCGGCGACCGGAAGATGACCGGACCCTTCCGGGCGGGGTGGCAGATGGACTACCCCCTCATCCAGAACTTCCTCCAGCCGCTCTACTACACGAACGCCTCCTCCAACGACGGCAAGTGGTCCGACAAGGACTTCGACAAGCTCGTCGACCAGGCCAACGCCGAGACCGACACCGCCAAGGCGGTGGAGACCTTCCAGCAGGCCGAAGAGGTCGTCCGGGACAACATGGCCGCCATCCCGCTCTGGTACCAGAACGGCAGCGCCGGCTACGCGGAGCGGCTCTCGAACGTCAAGCTCAACCCGTTCTCCGTCCCGGTCTACAACGAGATCAAGGTCAGCTGACCCGCCATGGGCCGGTATGTGATCCGGCGTCTGCTCCAGATGATCCCGGTGTTCATCGGCGCCACGCTGTTGATCTTCCTGATGGTGAACGTGATGGGCGACCCCGTCGCGGGTCTCTGCGGTGACCGGCAGTGCGACCCGGCCACCGCCGCCCAGCTGGAGAAGGAGTTCGGCCTCGACAAGCCCGTCTGGCAGCAGTACCTGACCTACATGGGGAACGTCTTCACCGGAGACTTCGGTACGGCGTTCAACGGCCAGCCGGTCACCGAGCTGATGGCCACGGCCTTCCCGGTCACCATCCGGCTGACGATCGTCGCGATCGTCTTCGAGATCGTCATCGGCATCACCCTCGGCGTGGTGACGGGTCTGCGCCGCGGCCGGCCCGTCGACAGCGGGGTCCTGCTGCTCACCCTCGTCGTGATCTCCGTCCCCACCTTCGTCACCGGCCTGCTGCTCCAGCTGCTGCTCGGCGTCGAATGGGGGTGGATCAAACCGTCGGTCTCCTCGGAGGCCACCTTCGGTGAGCTGATCGTGCCGGGCCTGGTGCTGGCCTCCGTCTCCCTGGCTTACGTCACCCGGCTGACCCGCACCTCCATCGCGGAGAACAGACGGTCCGACTACGTCCGGACGGCCGTCGCCAAGGGGCTGCCCCGCCGCCGGGTCGTCACCCGGCACCTGCTGCGCAACTCCCTCATCCCGGTGGTCACCTTCATCGGCACCGACATCGGCGCCCTGATGGGCGGCGCGATCGTCACCGAGCGCATCTTCAACATCCACGGCGTCGGCTTCCAGCTCTACCAGGGGATCCTCCGCCAGAACACGCAGACCGTCGTCGGCTTCGTGACCGTCCTCGTCCTGGTCTTCCTGGTGGCCAACCTGCTCGTCGACCTCCTGTACGCCGTACTCGACCCGAGGATCCGCTATGCCTGAGCCGATGCCGCCGGAGCACCATCTGCCGGGCGCGGGCCGCACCCCGGAGGAGGGCGCCATCGCCGACACCGGCATGGGCGGCACGATGGACCTGGCCACGGCGGAGGGGGAGACCCTCGAGAAGACGCCCGGCGGCGGGCCGCAGGGCACCGGGCCGTCCGAGAAGGCCCGTTCCCTCTGGTCCGACGCCTGGCGGGACCTGCGCCGCAACCCGGTCTTCATCATCTCCGGCCTGGTCATCGCCTTCCTGGTCTTCATCTCCCTGTGGCCCTCGGCCATCACCTGGCTGAGCCCCCTCAAGTGCGACCTCGCCAAGGCCCAGGAGGGCTCCCAGCCCGGCCACCCGTTCGGCTTCGACGGCCAGGGCTGCGACGTCTACACCCGCACGGTCTACGGCGCCCGTACGTCCGTCACGGTCGGCTTCCTGGCCACGTTCGGCGTCGCCCTGTTCGGCAGCGTGCTGGGCGGTCTTGCCGGGTTCTTCGGCGGGGTGGGGGACTCGGTCCTGTCCCGGATCACCGACATCTTCTTCGCCATCCCGGTCGTCCTCGGCGGCCTGGTCCTCCTCTCCGTGGTGACCAGCAATACGGTCTGGCCGGTCATCGGGTTCATGGTGCTGCTCGGCTGGCCCCAGATCTCCCGGATCGCCCGCGGCTCGGTGATCACCGCCAAACAGAACGACTACGTCCAGGCGGCCCGGGCCCTGGGCGCCTCCCACTCCCGGCTGCTGCTGAGGCACATCGCGCCGAACGCGGTCGCCCCGGTGATCGTCGTGGCGACCATCGCGCTCGGCACGTACATCGCGCTGGAGGCGACCCTGTCCTACCTCGGCGTCGGACTGAAGCCGCCGACCGTCTCCTGGGGCATCGACATCTCCGCCGCCTCGCCCTACATCCGCAACGCCCCGCACGCCCTGCTGTGGCCCTCGGGCGCCCTGGCCCTCACGGTCCTGGCGTTCATCATGCTCGGCGACGCGGTGCGCGACGCCCTCGACCCGAAGCTGAGGTGACGGCCGGATGCTGCTCGAAGTACGCGACCTGCACGTGGAGTTCCGCACCCGGGACGGCATCGCCAGGGCCGTCAACGGCGTCAGCTACGGCGTGGACGCGGGCGAGACCCTGGCCGTGCTCGGCGAGTCCGGCTCCGGCAAGTCCGTCACCGCCCAGGCGATCATGGGCATCCTCGACATGCCGCCCGGCCGGATCACCGGAGGCGAGATCCTCTTCCGCGGCAAGGACCTGCTGCGCTTCAAGGAGGAGGAGCGCCGGAAGGTCCGCGGCGCCGAGATGGCGATGATCTTCCAGGACGCGCTGTCGTCCCTGAACCCCGTGCTGTCGGTGGGCGACCAGCTCGGCGAGATGTTCGTCGTGCACCGGGGGATGTCCAGGAAGGACGCGCGGGCCAAGGCCGTGGAGCTGATGGACCGGGTCCGTATCCCGGGCGCCCGGGAACGGGTCAGGGACTACCCGCACCAGTTCTCCGGCGGTATGCGCCAGCGCATCATGATCGCGATGGCGATGGCCCTGGAGCCGGCGCTCATCATCGCCGACGAGCCCACCACCGCCCTCGACGTCACCGTCCAGGCCCAGGTCATGGACCTGCTCGCGGAGCTCCAGCGGGAGTTCCGCATGGGCCTGATCCTCATCACCCACGACCTGGGCGTGGTCGCGGACGTGGCCGACCGGATCGCGGTGATGTACGCGGGCCGGATCGTCGAGTCGGCCCCCGTCCACGACATCTACAAGGCGCCGGCCCACCCCTACACCCGCGGCCTGCTCGACTCCATCCCGCGCCTGGACCAGAAGGGCCAGGAGCTCTACGCCATCAAGGGCCTGCCGCCCAACCTCATGCACATCCCGCCCGGCTGCGCCTTCAACCCGCGCTGCCCGATGGCCCGGGACGTGTGCCGTACGGACGTACCCCCGCTGTACGAGGTCGACGAAGCCGGCGAGGCCGCCGAGGGCGTCCGGTCCGGCGGGTCCGGTGGGTCCGTCGGGGCCGACGCGGACCGCACGAGCGCGTGTCACTTCTGGAGGGAGTGCCTGCATGGCTAGTTCCGCACCGGCCGAGCCGATCCTCGAAGTGAGCGGGCTGGTCAAGCACTACCCGCTCACCCAGGGCATCCTGTTCAGGAAGCAGGTCGGCGCGGTCAAGGCCGTCGACGGCGTCGACTTCACCCTCCACCGCGGCGAGACCCTGGGCATCGTCGGGGAATCCGGCTGCGGCAAGTCCACGGTCGCCAAGATGCTGGTCAACCTGGAGAAGCCGACGGCGGGGGAGATCCGCTACAAGGGCGAGGACGTCACCGGCCTGTCGGGCAAGGCGCTGCGGGCGGTCCGGCGCAACATCCAGATGGTCTTCCAGGACCCGTACACCTCGCTCAACCCGCGCATGACCGTCGGCGACATCATCGGGGAGCCGTACGAGATCCACCCCGAGGTGGCACCCAAGGGCGACCGGCGGAGGAAGGTCCAGGACCTGCTGGACGTCGTCGGGCTCAACCCCGAGTACATCAACCGCTATCCGCACCAGTTCTCCGGCGGCCAGCGGCAGCGCATCGGCATCGCGCGGGGGCTGGCCCTGCGCCCGGAGGTGATCGTCGCCGACGAGCCGGTGTCCGCGCTGGACGTCTCGGTCCAGGCGCAGGTGATCAACCTGCTGGACCGGCTCCAGAGCGAGTTCGACCTCTCCTACCTCTTCATCGCCCACGACCTCTCGATCGTGCGGCACATCTCGGACCGGGTGGGGGTGATGTACCTCGGCCGGATCGTGGAGATCGGCCGCGACGCCGAGATCTACGACCACCCGACGCACCCCTACACCCAGGCCCTGCTGTCCGCGGTCCCCGTACCGGACCCGGAGGCGCGGGAGCACCGGGAGCGGATCATCCTGGCGGGCGACGTCCCGTCCCCGACGAACATCCCCTCCGGCTGCCGCTTCCGCACCCGCTGCTGGAAGGCGCGGGAGCGGTGCGAGCTGGAGGTGCCGACGCTGGCCGTCCCGGCGGAGTTCCGGCTCGCGACCGGCCCGGCGGCACACGCCTCGGCGTGTCACTTCGCGGAGGAGAAGCAGGTGGTCCCGCCGGAGGAACCACCGGGAAAGTCGCGGGACGATCACGGCGACGGGTCGCCATAGGCACCCAAACGCGCATCAACCGCGTTAACACACAGGCAACTTGACCGACCCGATTCCGATATACGGACGGGCCACTCTGAACAGCGTACGGCCGTGCGGGTGCCGTAAACGGGCCGGGAGCGCCATGTCTCCCGGCCCGTTTTTTGCGCCTACGGCACTACGCCGGCCCGAGCGAACGCCTGAGGAAGTCCACCTGGAGCAGGAGCAGGTTCTCCGCGACCTGTTCCTGGGGTGTCATGTGGGTGACGCCCGACAGGGGGAGCACCTCGTGCGGGCGGCCGGCGGCCAGCAGGGCCGAGGACAGTCGCAGGGCGTGGGCGACGACCACGTTGTCGTCGGCCAGGCCATGGACGATCATCAGCGGGCGGTGGGGTCCGGCGGGCGAGGAGAGCCCCTCGTCGGTGACGAGCGAGCTCTTCGCGTACGCCTCCGGGGTGGTGGCCGGGTCGCCGAGGTACCGCTCGGTGTAGTGGGTGTCGTAGAGCCGCCAGTCGGTCACCGGGGCGCCCGCGATGGCGGCGTGGAAGACGTCGGGGCGGCGCAGCACCGCGAGGGCCGCGAGCCAGCCGCCGTAGGACCAGCCGCGGATCGCCACCCGGGAGAGGTCGAGGGGATGGCTCTTCGCCAGGTCCTGCAGCGCCTCGATCTGGTCGTCCAGGCTGACCGTGAGGTCGTGGTGGATCGCCTTCTCCCAGCCGGGGGAGCGGCCCGGGGTGCCCCGTCCGTCGGCGACGACCACCGCGAAACCCTGGTCGGCGAACCACTGCGAGGTCAGATGCGCGTTGTGCGCGGCGAGGACCCGGGGCCCGTGCGGGCCGCCGTAGGGATCCATGAGCACGGGCAGGGGGGTGTCACCGGGGTAGTCCGTAGGCATAAGCACGGCGCACGGGATTCGCCGTGCGCCCCCCTGGGTGAGGAGTACGCGGGGGGACAGACCGGGATCTTCGGCATGCGACCGGACAGCCGCCGCGAGCTTCCCGTCCCGCAGCACCCGCGCCACGCTGCCCGGCCGGTCCGGCACCGCCGACACCAGAACGGTCACGTTCCCCGAGCGCACCGCCGAGTGCACCCCGGGCTCCTGGGAGAGGCGCTCGACGCCGAGTTCGTTGACGCGGTAGACGTGCACCTCACCGGTTTCCGGCGCGGCCGCGTCCGCCCCGGCCGAGGCGGCGACCAGTACGTCGTCGGACGTGACGTCGAGCACCGCGCGCACGTGCAACTGGGCTCCCGTCAGCGGGCGTTCACCCACCGCGAGGACCCGGGCGCCCCCCTCGTCGGCGATCCTCACGAGCTGTCCCGACGGGCTCCAGCACGGCACGCCGGGGAAAAGATCAAGCCAAATCCGATCTTCGTCGGCGTGCACCATCCGAGTCGCCCCCGAGTTGGTGTCCACCGCCAGGAACAGCTGACTGCGCTGGTCGCGCGCCTGTACGAGCAACAGTGGCGCTCCCGCCCCTGACCAGTGCACTCGCGCCAGATACGGATAGCGCGCCCGGTCCCAGACGACCTCCGTGCGCACTCCGTCGAGCCCGAACACGAACAGCCGAACCTCCGCGTTGGGCGTCCCGGCAGCCGGATAGGGCACGTGTTGTGGGTCACGTTTCGGCTGGGCCGGATCGGAGATCCACCACCGCTCCACCGGTGCGTCGTCCACCCGCGTGACCAGCAGTCGATCCGATTCCGGAGCCCACCAGAACCCCCGCGTGCGGTCCATCTCCTCGGCCGCGATGAACTCGGCCAATCCATAGGAAACCGTGTCCGATTCCGGCTCCGCCAGCGCCCGGTCGCCCTCGCCCTCGGCGCCGACCACTCGAAGGGCGCCCCCGACGACGTACGCGACGAGCCGCCCGTCGGGGGACGGCCGGGGGTCGATCACCGGCCCGGGGACCGCGAGTTCGGTCGCCGTGCCGGCCCGCAGCTCCGCCGTGAAAAGCCGCCCTGACAAGGCGAAAGACGCCAGCTCGACGGCCGCGTCGGTGGCGTAGCCGACGATCCCGGCGCCCCCCTCACGGCTGCGCTCGCGGCGTGCGCGCTCCTGCGGCGAGAGGTCCTCCGAGGTGCCCCCGAGGAGGGTGCGCGGGTCGGCGGCCGGGCGCTCCGTGCCGTCCGCCGGGTCGAGGACCCACAGCGCACCCGCGCGGTCCGTACCGGAGCCGGAGCGCAGGAACACGACCCGCGAGCTGTCGGGGGCCACCGTGAACGAACGCGGCGCGCCGAGGGTGAAACGCTGGGTGCGGGCGTGCCTGCGGGGGAAGGAGTCGGACTCGGTCGTCATCCTCCGACCATATTGGCCATGCGACCCCCTTGTGCGGCTGTGCGCCGCGAGATGCGCACCCACACATAGTTATGATCACTAGCGCAGTGTGGGTATGAACCTGCTGGCTGATGTATGGATTTACACGTTCCCTTGTTCTGCTTTTGCCCCCACGTTCCCGGGTCCTTGGAGGTGAACCGCCGTGGCACTCTCGATTTCGGCGGTGGTGCTGCTGGCGATCATCGTCTTCTTGCTGGTCAAGAAGTCGGGGCTGAAGGGCGGTCATGCAGTCGTCTGCATGCTGCTCGGCTTCTATCTGGCCTCCTCGACGATCGCGCCCACGATCAGTGACCTGACGACGAGCGTGGCGAGCATGATCGGCAGCATCAAGTTCTGACGCGTGCCGACGCGTGGGCTCCGGCGGGCGACCGACCGGAGCCGGCGGCCGACCGCCTTGTACCGCGCCTGCCCCGCATCCGGATCCGTAAGCCGGCGGCTTCAGGCTTCGGACGCGTACGGCACGAAGTCGGCCCAGGCCTTGGGCGAGAGCGCGAGGCGGGGGCCGCTGTCGGCGTGCTTGGAGTCGCGGACGTGGACGGTGGCGGGGGTGGGGGCGATCTCTACGCAGGAGTCACCCTCGGTGCCGTCGCTGTAGCTGCTCTTGAACCAGGCCAGTTCGCAGGGGTCTCCGATGGGGCGCTTGTGGATCATGTTTCTCCCAGCAGTTGCTCGATGAAGGCGAGTGACTCCCCGGGCGTGAGGGCCTCGGCCCGGATGGTGCTGTAGCGCAGTTCCAGGATGCGAAGTTCCCTCGGCTCTGTCGTCGGACGGCCGTTGAACGCCCCGTCGGAACGCCCCACAGCCGTGCCGTCTGCGAACTTCAGCAACTCGATCTTGCCATCCACCCCGGGGTGAGCGCCGCTCTCTGTCGGCATCACCTGGAGCGTTACGTTGCGCAACCGCGCCACTTTCAGCAAGTGTTCGAGCTGTCGGCGCCGCACCATTGTGCCTCCGATGCGACGACGCAGTGCCGCCTCCTCCTGGACGAAGCTCAGGGCAGGCACGGGTGACTTGTCGAAGACCGCTTTCCGCGTCATGCGGGCGGCAACCAGACGCTCCACTTCCTCCTCCGAGTAGGGCGGTTGCCGGGCCTCGAACAAGGCCCGTGCATGCTCAGGCGTCTGCAACAACCCGTGCAGGCTGAGCCCGACATACACGCCGAGTTCGACCGCCTGGGCCTCCAGCTTGGCGATCTCGCGGACGTTCTTCGGGTACCGGACCTTCTTCACGTCCTCCTTCATCGCCGAGAGCAGTCCACCCGCTCCCAGCACCTTGTCGGCCTTGTCCAGGTACTCGGGACGAGGGATGCGCTTCCCACTCTCGATCTTGTAGACGAGGTCCTCGCCGTACCCGACCGCCAGCCCGAAGTCGGCCGCCCGCATCCCCACGGCCTCTCGCCGCAGCTTCAGCTGCCGACCCACCGTCTCCACGACGGCGATGCCCCACTCGTCGTCCGGATCCACCTCCCAACCCGGCTCGTCCGCCTCCTCCTTGAGCTGGACCGCCTTGCCGTTCACCTGCGTCATTCCGCACCCCTCCGTCACCCGGACCGACAGTTCGGACACGACCGGACAACGCCCGGACAGTCACCGTACGCAACCGCTCCATCACTGTTCACGGTAAGCGTGAGTCGCCACTGTGAGTGACGTGATCCAGGAATCCGTCTCCGCCGGGACCCGACCCGGCCAGCACTTCCGCAACTTCAGCGTGCGGCTGTCTCCCACGCCTCGCGGAGCGCGCCTCGCCCGGCTGCTGACCATCGAGCAACTGCGCTCCTGGGGAATGCCGGTGGACCCGGCCGGCCAGATCGTCGCCGAACTCGCGGCGAACGCGGTGACCCACGGACGCGTACCGGGCAGGGACTTCCGGCTCACGCTCTATGTCATCGCGAACACGCTCCGCGTCGAAGTGACCGACACGGCGGGGGACCGGCCTCCCCGGCCAGAACGTCCGGGACCGGATGCCGAATCCGAGTCCGGCCGTGGACTGCTCCTGGTCGAGGCGCTCGCCGACCGCTGGGGCTGGGCCCCGGAGCTCCACCCACGCAAGACGGTGTGGGCCGAGGTCGTGCTCCCGCCGGGTGAGGTTCCGGACCGCGACTCCTGACCTGCGGAGTACCCGAGAGGGCCCACGGGGATCCGGGTAGGCGAAGCCCGCCCGCGACCGGAACCCGAGTTCTCATGCTCCGGTGCGGGGAGCGCTCTCTCCAAAGGACCACAACGGCGGGAAAAGAACCCGACCAAGCCCCACCCCTCCCGCCCGTCGAGCAAACTCACTCCCGCGAGTGAATATGCCCAACTCGACTGGATTCGTGACGGGTTGCCTGCCTTACGCTCAGCGCAACACGGCACCCCCACGCAGCACCACAGCCGCAGACATGCGACGGCCCCCGCCGGGACGCCAATCCCAGTGCGAGGGCCTGACCACCGAGGAAGATAGAGGCTTCCCGATGGACACCCAAAACCCTAGCGCGCCCCCATGCGCCGAGTCCCGTAACGCGGGCAAAAACCACCCCCGCGCGGGCGGTCTCACTCACGACAACGCCCGTCACACCACCCGCTTCACGGTGATCGGCAACCATCTCGCCCAGCACCGGGAGCTGTCCCTCCTGGCGATCGGGCTGGGCGTGCACATCCAGTCGCTGCCCAAGGGTGCCCGCGTCGACATCAAGTCCCTCACCGCCCGCTTCCCCGAGGGCGCGACCCGTATCGCCGCAGCCCTGCGCGAACTGGAGTCCCACGGCTACCTGCGCCGCGAACGCGCCCGCGTCCCCGACGGCCGCATCATCACCCGCACGGTCTCCTGCAACCAGCCCGGCCATCACCGCCGGACGGCCGCCGCCGACCGCGCCCACGCCCCGGGGG
The DNA here is from genome assembly GCF_042737245.1 of Streptomyces sp. NPDC060002. Taxonomy (NCBI): domain Bacteria; kingdom Bacillati; phylum Actinomycetota; class Actinomycetes; order Kitasatosporales; family Streptomycetaceae; genus Streptomyces; species Streptomyces sp. NPDC060002. The sequence goes on along the minus strand of NZ_JBHWUW010000059.1, from coordinate 26,948 downwards.
CCTCCGCCCAGCCGAAGAAGCGCACACCCCGCAAGCCGCTGCCCGCCGTGCCGCGTCCGGCCTACCCCGCCCCCGCGCTTCTCCAGACGGCTACGGACCTCCTGGCGGGCCTCCGCCGTCATGATCCCCGCCTCCTCCTCTCCGCCTGCGACACGGCCCATCTCGCCCCCGGCGTCGCCGCCTGGCTGGAGCGGGACGTCAGCCCCACCGCCGTACGCCAGGCCCTCACCGCCGACCTTCCGCCCGAAGGCCCTCGCCGCCCCGCCGCGTTCCTGGCCCACCGGCTCACGGCCCTGCTGCCGCCCCCACCGCCGTTCCGTGAGCCCGCAGTCCCACCGCCGGCCGTCCGGCACCCGGTGCAGAACTGCGACGGCTGCGACCGCGGCATCCGCTCACCCGAGCCGGGCGCCCGCTGCCACGACTGCCGTGAGCGGTCGGCGGCCTCGACCCTCTGAGACCCCACAGGCAAAGGAACCGCATGGTCAGCTCACCGCACGAAGCGATGCATCGCATCTTTCAGCATGACACCAAGCTCTTCAGTCGCGTCTCGAAAGCCCTCGGATGCGACCTCCCCGTCCCGGACAGCGTCACCATCCTGCCCACGGACCTCACCGAGACCAGCCCTGTCGAACGCCGGGTGGACACCCTCCTGCGTCTCGACAGCGCGGAACACGGCGCGTTCCTCCTCGCCATCGAGGCCCAGGGCGGGAAGGACCTCGCCAAGCCCGCGAGCTGGGCGTATTACACCGCGTTTCTGTGGACCAAATACCGGCTGCCCACCGCCCTCCTGGTCGTGGTCCAGGACCATGCCACCGCCGCATGGGCCCAGCGACCGGTGGCCAGCGGGCCTCCCCAGCTGCCCACACTCACCATCAGGCCCCTCGTGGCAGGCCCGCACAACATGCCGGTGATCACCGACGCCGCCGAGGCCCATGAGGACCTCGTACTGGCCACGCTCGCCGCCATCACACACGCGGGCGATCCGGCCATTGGTGACATACTGAAAGCCCTGTCTGCCGCGCTACGGAACGAGCACGAAGACATCGTCGACCCCATCATTGAACTCGTCGCACAGGGCCTGGGCAGCCGCCCGGCCAAGGAGCTCTGGAGGAACCTGGTGGCTGTGGATCTTTCCTTCTACAAGTCGGACCTCGCGGAGGAGCTCCGCGACGAAGGCCGCGGCGAAGGCCGCGACGAAGGCCGCGACGAAGGGAGTGTCAAGACCTACGGCACGGCCATACTGACCGTCCTGGAACAGCGCGGCATCGATGTGCCTGCCGACGCGCGTCAGCGGATCACGGAGTGCGCAGACCTCGAGACCCTCCACGCATGGCTCGTCCGCGCCGCCACCGCCACGTCTGCCGCAGAGATCTTCGCGGACGATAAAGCCTGAGTGGCAGACGGCCAGCCTGAGTGGCAGACGGCCGGGCGGGCGACCCGGGGCGGGCGGCGGCCTCGTAGGCTGGCCCCATGACGGAACTCCCCGCTCGGCGTCTGCTCCTGGTGCACGCGCACCCGGACGACGAGTCGATCAACAACGGCGCGACCATGGCCAGGTACGCGGCCGAGGGTGCCCACGTGACTCTGGTCACCTGCACCCTCGGTGAACGCGGCGAGGTCATCCCGCCGGAGCTGCGGCACCTGACCGGTGCCGCCCTGGGGGAGCACCGGCGCAGTGAACTCGCGGCCGCCATGGCCGAACTCGGCGTCGACGACTTCCGCCTGCTCGGCGGCGCCGGCCGTTACGGCGACTCCGGGATGATGGGCCTTCCCGACAACGACGACCCTGCCTCCTTCTGGCGAGCCGACGTCGACGAGGCCGCCGCGTTCCTCGTGCAGGTCATCCTCGAGGTGCGCCCCCAGGTCCTCGTCACCTACGACGACGACGGCGGATACGGCCACCCCGACCACATCCAGGCCCACCGCGTCGCCATGCGGGCCGCGGAGCTGGCCGAGGAGGCCGGGTGGCGCATCCCCAAGGTGTACGTCAACCGCGTCCCGCGCTCCGTCGTCGGGGCCGCCTTCACGCGGCTCCGGGAGGAGCTGGCGGGGCTGCCCTTCACCAGCAGCGCCGTAGTCTCCGACGTGCCGGGCGTGGTGGACGACGGCCTGGTCACGGCCGCGATCGAGGGCGGCCCCGAGCACACCGCCGCCAAGGCCGCCGCGATGCGCGCGCACGCCACCCAGGTCGAAGTCGCGCCCGGCGAGCGGTACTTCGCCCTTTCCAACGAGCTCGCGCAGCCCCTGTTCCCGATCGAGTACTACGAACTCGTACGCGGGGAGCCCGTCGGGAAGAGGGAGACCGACCTGTTCGCCGGTACGGGCGACGCGACGGAGGTGGCCTGATGTCCGACCGTGGCTCGATGCTCGCCCAGCCGCTGCGGATGCCCCCCGCCGGACGGATCGCCGCCTGCACGGGGCTCCTGCTGCTCGGCGCGCTCGCCGGGCTCGCCGGGGCGCTCGTCCAGGCCGGCTGGTTCCCGGGCGGCCTGCTCCTCGCCCTCGTGGGCGCGGCCGGGTTGTTCCTCGGCGGGGCGCGGGCGCTCGGCAGTCGCGCCGGGGCCGTCGCGCCCGCCGCCGGCTGGATGCTCTCCGTCATCCTGTGCACGGCGGGCCGTCCCGAGGGCGACTTCCTGTTCGGCGCGGGAGGCGGTTCCTACCTCTTCCTGCTCGGCGGCATGGCACTTGCTGTGATCTGCGCCACTATTGGTTTGGGGCGGCAACCGGGCGGCGGCGACGTCCGACTTGGCAAGTGACGTACCACTTCACCGTGGCGTGCCGGTGGGAGTCCCGTGTGGGTTTCCCCGGCGGTCGTGGGGTACGGGCCAGAGGTGGCCAGTATGGTGGTGCGCGCCGCCGAGCTGCCCGTGAGGCCGTGCGGGCGGCGGAGCCAACCTGGAGAACCTGCCTTGAGTCGTGAAACTGACAGTCCGTCCTCCGGGCCCAACGGGCGCGGCGGAGCCGCATACCCCTCGGGCACGCCGCCGTACGGCACCCCTGTGGTGTCCGACGCCGGTGCGGACGCGGGCCGTTCGTCCGCGCAGCCGGAGGAACGCAAGACCGAGACCACGCTGACGACCCGGATCCGCATCAACATCCCGGGTTCGCGGCCCATTCCGCCGGTCGTGATGCGCACGCCCGTCGCGGACGTGGAGAGCAAGGGCGGTGACAGCCCCGACGGCAACGCCCATGCCGGTGCCGACGCGCAGTCGGCGCCGTCCGCGGCCGCCGTCGGCTACTCCTCGTCCGACACGGGCTCGTTCGAGCTGCCCGCCGAACCCGCGCCCGCCGCGGAGACGAGCAACTGGTTCGCGCCCCGCAAGTCCGGGCCCGCCAAGGGCGGGCAGGGCGGCGGCTCCACCAACGGCGCGGGTCTGCAGGGCGGTTCCGCCGCCGGTACGGGCGCGCCCACGGGCGCCCCCGCCGGCGCGGCGGGACCGGGCGCCGGAACCGGTGCCGGCGCGCCGGGCGGCGCGCGGCCGGGCAACGGACGTCCCGGCGGTGTGGTCGGTTCCATGAGCGTGCCGGGCGGTTCGCGTCCCGGCGGCACCAACGGCGCCGGGATCCCCGGTGGCGTCACCGGCGGTCCCGTGGCTCCGGGACACGGCGGCGGCACGGGCTCCTTCGACGTCACCGAGGCGCTCGCCGCGGGCCCGCTCGGCAACGGCCCGCGGCCGGGCCAGCCGGGCCAGCCTCCGGTGCAGGGACAGGGACCGGTGCAGGGACAGGCGCCCGGGTCGGTCCAGGGGCCGGGGCAGGGCGCCGGCGGTGCCGAGCCGCGTCGCGACAACCTGCCGTACTTCTCCGACAACGGCCAGAACGATCAGCACGGCCGGCAAGCCCAGAACGGCCAGAACGGCCAGAACGGCTTCGGCGCGCCCAACGGCACGCACGGGCAGGGCCCCCAGGGCGGTCTCCCGGCCGGCCCCGGCGGCTCCTACGACTTCAACGGCCCGGACGGACCCGGCGGTCCCGGTGGCCGTGGCGGCCCGCAGGGCGGCCCCGCGGGCCCGACCGGCGGTCCGGTCACGGGCGACGGCCCGATGGTGTCCCCGATGGGCGGCGGCGCCCCGCACGGCGCCGTCGGCGCTCCCGGCGCTCCGGGTGTGTCACGCCCGCCCGGTGGGCCCGGCGCCCCCGGCGGCCTTGGCGGTCCGAACGGCCGTGGCGGTCCGGGCGGACCTGGCGGCCAGGCAGGTCCCGGCGGTCCGCGTGCCGTCGGCGCCGGCCCCGGCACCGGTCGTCTCCCCGGCGGTGGCCTGAGCGACGACACCGCGATCCTCACCCCGCAGAAGCACGTCCCCGAACCGGGCGCGGGCGGCTACGGCGGCCGTCCCGTAGACAACGTCTCCGGGCACACCGTCACCAGCGGCATCCCCGTCGTCCCCGGCGGCCAGGGCGGTACCCGCACCGACGGACCACTGCCGCACACCCCGCCGAAGGGGCCGGCCCCGGCCCCGCAGAGCGCGCCCGCGGGCGACTCCAGGAACTCCAAGAAGAAAAAGAAGAAGGGCCGCAGCAAGCTGCCCCTGCTGGGCGGTCTGGTGGTCGTCGCGGGGATCGGCCTCTACGGCGCCGGCCTGCTGATGAACCACTCCGACGTGCCCAAGGGCACCACCGTGCTCGGTGTCGACATCGGCGGCGGCACCAGCGACGACGCCGTCAAGAAGCTCGACGACGCCTTCGACAAGCGGGTCACCCAGGCACTGAAGCTGTCCGTCGACGGCGACACCGTCGTCCTGAAGCCGGATCAGGCGGGCCTCCAGTTCGACATGCAGGCCACGGTCGACGACGCCGCCAAGAGCGACTACAACCCGGTCTCCGTGATCGGCTCGCTGTTCGGGCAGCACCGCGAGGTCGAGCCCGCGATGCCGGTCGACGAGGAGAAGCTCCAGGCGGCCCTCACCACCGCCGCGGGCGGCTCCGGCTCGGCCACCGACGGCACGATCAAGTTCGAGGCCGGCAAGGCCGTCGCCGTCTACGGCAAGGCGGGCAAGGGCATCGACGCGGCGCAGGCCCAGGAGTCCGTCGTCGCGGCCTACCGGACCCAGGTGGAGACCGGCACGACCACCGCGGTGAAGGTCCCGACGACCGACAAGCAGCCGACGATCTCCGACGCCGAGGTCGACCGGATGATGAAGGAGTTCGCCGAACCGGCGATGTCCGGCAAGGTCACCGTCATGACCGACGCCGCGCACACGGTCTCCTTCAGCCCGAAGAACTCCCTGTGGAAGTTCCTCCAGGTCAAGGCGGTCAACGGCAAGCTCGTCGAGAGCTACGACCAGGCCGCGCTGACCGAGCTCTACGGCGGCACCTTCAACGGTGTGCTGATCACCCGCGGCACCGGCCAGAAGACGGCCGTCACGGTCCAGGACGTCATCAGCGCCCTGCGCCCGGCCCTGAAGAGCGAGACGGAGCGGACCGGGGTCATCGACCTCGACCCGAGCTGACCCGACGGCAGTGCCGCATGACATCTGTCATGCGGCACTGAGGACGGCAGACACTGCCGCCCACCCGGCCCCGGGGGCGACGATCGGTGTCATGACGACGACAGCACCGGTGGTCGGGTTCGACCAGGTGAGCAAGAGTTTCGGGGACGTACGGGCCGTGGACGGCCTGACGCTCGCGCTGCGCCCGGGGGAGACCGTGGCGCTGCTGGGGCCCAACGGGGCGGGCAAGTCGACCACCCTCGATCTGCTCCTCGGCCTCAAGCAGCCCGACAGTGGCACGGTCCGCATCTTCGGCACCGGCCCGCGTGAGGCGATCGTCGCCGGCCGGGTCGGCGCGATGCTCCAGAGCGGCGGGCTGATGGACGAGGTCACGGTCGCCGAACTGGTCGCGCTGGCCTGCGGACTGCACCCCAGGCCGTACCGGGCCGCCGATGTGCTGGCCCGCGCGGGCATCGCCCAGATCGCCGACCGCAAGGTCGACAAGCTCTCCGGCGGCCAGGCCCAGCGGGTCCGGTTCGCCCTCGCCACCGCCGGCGACAGCGACCTGATCGTCCTGGACGAGCCCACCACCGGCATGGACGTCACCACCCGGCAGGCGTTCTGGGCCACCATGCGCGAGCAGGCCGACCAGGGCCGCACGGTCCTGTTCGCCACCCACTACCTCGAAGAGGCCGACGCCATCGCCGACCGGGTGCTGGTCCTGCACCGGGGCCGGCTCCTCGCCGACGGCACGGCGGCCGAGATCAAGGCCAAGGCGGGGGCGCGCAGGATCGCCTTCGACCTGGAGGACGGGTTCGACGAGGCCGCCCTGCGCGCCCTGCCGTTCCTCACCACCCTCACCCTGTCCCACAGCGGCTCCGCCGCGGGGTCCGGCCGGACCGTGCGCATCCAGTCCACCGACGCCGACGCCACCGTGCACGCGGTCTACGGCCTCGGCCTCTACCCCCGCAACCTCGAAGTCGCCGGGCTCGGCCTGGAACAGGCCTTCGTCGCCCTCACCACCGCCGAGGAGGCGAAGTCCAAGTGAACGGCCTGATCAAGCTGGAACTCACCCGCGCCCTGCGCAACCGCAAGTTCCTGTTCTTCTCGGTGATCTACCCCTCGGTCCTGTTCCTGCTCATCGCGGGCAGCGCCGACAGCACGGAGAAGGTCGACGGCACGGGCCTGACCCTGCCGACCTACATGATGGTCTCGATGGCCTCCTTCGGCGCCCTCACCGCCGTCCTGATGGGCAACAGCGAACGCATCGCCAAGGAGCGCCAGAGCGGCTGGGTACGGCAGCTGCGGCTGACCGCGCTCCCGGGCCGCGGCTACGTCCTCGCGAAGACGGCGAGCGCCGCCGTGGTCAGCCTGCCCTCCATCGTCGTAGTCTTCGCCGTCGCCGCGGCCGTGAAGGGCGTACGCCTGGACGCCTGGCAGTGGTGCGCCCTCACCGGCGCGATCTGGGCGGGCAGCCTGGTCTTCGCCGCCCTGGGCGTGGCGATCGGCTACCTCGCGAACGGGGACGCGGTCCGCCCGGTCACGATGATCACCTACTTCGGCCTGTCGATCCTCGGCGGCCTGTGGATGCCGACGACGACCTTCCCGACCTGGCTCCAGGACATAGCCAAGTGGGTGCCGACACACGCGTACGCTGCCCTGGGGCAGTCCATCGAGCAGAGTCAGGCCCCGCACGCCAAGGACATCGTCATCCTGGTCGTCTTCTTCGCCCTGTTCACGGGCGGTGCGGCCTGGCTGTACCGGAAGGACACGCTGAAGGCGTGAGCGTCATGACGGACGACCTGGTGACCGAGAAGGCCCGGCGGGGGTCACCGATCGCGCTGGGCGAGACCGCCCGCAACCCGCGCGAGCTGTGGCGGCGCAAGCTGCTGTGGATCGGCGTCTGGCTGGTGTTCCTCAGCTCGCCGGTGCACGACCTCGTCTCCGGCGACCACACCACCGGCGGCACGGTGGCCGGCTGGCTGGGCCTGGCGGTGTTCGTCACCGTCTACCTGTCGCTGCTCTTCCGGGACATGGGGGCCGCGCCCTACCCCCAAGGGCTCGTCGCCGCCCTGATCGGCTCGATGGCGGTGCTCGCCACCGTCCTCTGCCTCACCCTCGGCTCCGCCTGGCTCGGCCTGTACTGCTACGTCTCCGTGGCCTGCGGGATGGTGCTCCCGCTGCGGGCGGCGTTCTGGACGATCCCGGGTACCGCCGCGGTGATGCTCCTCGTCGGCCTGCGCACCGACGAGGAGGAGGCGCTGAACCTCCTCCTGCTGGTGCTGCTCATCGGCTTCGCGATGACCGGGGTGAGCCAACTGGTCCGCACGACCGTGGAGTTGCGCAAGGCCCGCGCGACGGTCGCCCAGCTCGCCGCCAACGAGGAACGGCTGCGCCTGGCCAGGGACCTGCACGATCTGCTGGGCCACTCGCTCTCCCTGATCACGCTCAAGAGCGAGCTGGCCGGCCGGATGCTCCCCGGCCACCCCGACAAGGCCGCCCAGCAGGTCGCCGACATCGAACAGGTCAGCCGCCAGGCCCTGGTGGACGTCCGGGAGGCCGTCACCGGCTATCGGCGCCCCCGGCTGGCCGCCGAACTCGCGGGCTCGCAGGTCGCGTTGACTGCGGCCGGCATCATCGCCGTGATTCCCGCCGAACCGGACCTCGACGGCGTCCCCGAGGAGAGCGAGTCCGCCCTCGCCTGGACCCTGCGCGAGGCGATCACCAACGTCGTACGGCACAGCGGCGGCGCCCGCTGCACGGTGGACCTGGTGCGACGCCAGACCCTGGACGGCCCCGTCCTCGAACTCTCCGTCGAGGACGACGGCTCCGGCGGATCCGGCAAGGGCCCCGGCAACGGCCTCACCGGCCTCACCGAACGCCTGGAGAAGGCCGGCGGCACCCTGGAGGCGGGGCGCGTCAAGCGCGGCTTCCGGCTGACCGCCCGGGTCCCGGCCGGCCCGGTGCCGGACGTAGGATCCCGCTCATGAGTGGTGGCATGATCAAGGTCCTGCTGGCCGAGGACCAGTCGATGGTCCGCGAGGCCCTGGCGGCCCTGCTCGGCCTCGAGGACGACATCGAGGTGGTCGTCCAGGTGGCGCGCGGCGACGAGGTCCTCGCCGCCGCCCGCGCCCACGACGTCGACGTGGCCCTCCTGGACATCGAGATGCCGGGAGCGACAGGCATCGAGGCCGCCGCGCAACTCCACAAGGAACTACCGGCGTTGAAGCTGGTCGTGCTCACGACCTTCGGCCGTCCCGGCTATCTGCGCAGTGCCATGGAGGCCGGCGCCGACGCCTTCCTCGTCAAGGACGCGCCCGCGGCGCAGCTCGCGGAGGCGGTCCGCAAGGTCCTGGCGGGCGAGCGGGTCATCGACCCCACGCTCGCGGCAGCGGCCCTGGCGGGCGGCGCCAACCCCCTCACCGACCGCGAACGAGAGGTCCTGCGCGCGGCGGCCGACGGCTCGACGAACGCGGAACTGGCGGCGGCCCTGCACCTGTCCCAGGGCACGGTCCGCAACTACCTCTCGACGGCGATACAGAAGCTGGCGGTGCGCAACAGGGCCGAGGCGGTGCGGACCGCGAGGGAGAAGGGCTGGCTGTGAGGGGAAGCGCCCCGACGAGCCTGCGACGGGCCTCCCACGGGCCTCAGTTCAGCATGGCCCGCGCGGCGAACGCCTCCTTGCGCACCCGCTCTGCGGTCGCCTCGTCCACGACCTCCACCAGTCCCGCGTACTCCTCCAGCTCGTCCGCCCCGCCGATGAAGTCCCCGCGCTGAACGAGCAGCTGCCCCTTCTCGTACCGCAACCGGGCCGGATGGGAGGGCACGGCCAACGCCAGCTCCACGGCCCACAGCGCGACATCCGACCGTTCCGGCCGGGCCATGGCCCACGACCGGATGTTGTTCAGGATCCGCATCACGACGTCCAACGGCTGCGCCGGGGTCAGCATCGACGGCTCCAGCCGCGCCCCCGTCGCCCCGGTGACCAGCGACTCCGCGTCGTCGCCCGACAGGATCCGGCCCCCGTCGAAGGGATCGACGAGGACCTGCCGCCCGAGGTCCGCGGGCGGCCCGAACCCCACCACGAAGTGTCCCGGCAGCGCGACCCCGTACACCGGCGCGCCGGCCCGTCGCGCCACCTCCACCCACACCACGGACAGCAGGATCGGCAGGCCCCGCCGGTGTACCAGCACCCGGTGCAGCAGCGACGACTCCAGCCGCTCGTAGTCCGCGGCCGCACCGCGGAACCCGTACCGCTCGCCGAGCAGCTCCCGCAGCGCCACCGCCCACTCCCGCGGTCCGCCCGGCCGGTACGGCAGCTGCCCCGCCAGCCGGTCCAGCTCGATCTGCGCGGCGTCCAGTGCGGCCTCGTCCAGTTCCGGGTCCGGCTGCGCGCCGATCAGCAGGCACAGCAGCGCCAGATCGGGCCGCTCGGCCCGAGCCTCCTCGGCGAACCGCCGCCGCACCTCCCCGGCGTCGAACCCGCTCACGAAGACTCCCGGTAGTGGTGGTACGCGTGATGCGCCGCGAAGCCCATCCCGGCGTACAGCGCCCGCGCCCCCGCGTTCCTCTCCTCCACCTGGAGCCAGGCCGCCGACGCGCCCTCCTCCAGCGCCCGCCCGGCGAGCGCGGCCATCACCACGGTGGCCAGCCCCCGCCGCCGCCGCGCCGGATCGACCTCGACCGCCGCGAACCCGGCCCACCGCCCGTCCACGACGCACCGTCCGATGGCGGCGGGAGCCCCGCCGGGCTCCCCGGGCACGGACGCGAACCACACAGAGGATCCGCTCCCCAGCACCTTCAGGGCCACCTCGCTCACCCCCTTGCGCTGATACCGGGCCAGCCACGCCTCGTCGGCCTCCCGGGCCAGGACCACCCCCTCAGCCTCCGCCCGGTCGGCGAGGGGCGCCAACGCCCCGATCCACAGCTCGGCGCTCACCTCACGCACCCACCCGCGCCGCTCCAGCTCCGCGCACAGCAGCTCCTGGGTGCCCTCGGCGCCCGTCGTGGTCTGCACATAGGCGGGCAGCCCGCGCTCGCCGTACCAACGCCGTACGACGTCCAGGGCCTCGTCGAGCGGGACGCCCGGCGCGCCGAGCGGCAGCACCGAGTTGGCCCGGCGTGTGAAGCCGGCGGCGGCCCGCAGCTCCCACTCGCCGAGCCGCTCGCTCTCCAGCGGACGCCAGGCCCGGGAGGCGACCTGCGCGAGCTCCTCGTAGCCGGCGGCCGGGCCCCGGCGGCGGGCCGGGGCGGGCGGTACGACCTTCCCGGCGACCAGCGAGGATGCGTCAACGCGGACGCTCTCGCCGCTCTTCCGTGTGATCACCAGCACACCGGCGTCCCATGATGTGAGAACACCGACCGTGTCGGTGAATTTCCCCTCGGTGGTACCCGCCGCGGTCAGGCATCGTACGGAGACACGTTTGCCCACGTCAGCAGTGGTGATGCGGACCTTGAGGCGTCCGGCGGCCGAGATTTCCACAGGTCAGTTCACCCCTCCTGTTCGGATCGTGCCCAGGAACGGAGATACTAGAGGCGGGCATCGACGACGCCGCGCTTCCGCGCGCCAGGCGGCGGAGCCTGAGGAGGCCCGCCAGCGCCCTATCGAGGAGGAACGACAGCGTGACCTACGTCATCGCGCAGCCTTGTGTCGACGTCAAGGACAAGGCGTGCATCGAAGAGTGCCCGGTCGACTGCATCTACGAGGGCCAGCGGTCCTTGTACATCCACCCGGACGAATGCGTCGACTGCGGCGCCTGTGAGCCGGTCTGCCCGGTTGAGGCGATCTTCTACGAGGACGACACTCCGGAGGAGTGGAAGGACTACTACAAGGCGAACGTCGAGTTCTTCGACGAGCTCGGCTCGCCCGGCGGCGCAAGCAAGCTGGGGCTGATCGAGCGCGACCACCCCTTCGTCGCCGCGCTGCCGCCGCAGAACCAGTAAAGCGGCCCGCATCCGTGCCGCCTCGGTCCCGTACGGCCTGATCACCTCAGATCGCCGTGCGGGGCCGAGGCGTTTGCCGTGAGGGCCACTTGCCTTGAGGGCCGCTGCCGTACCAGAAAGTGAGCCAGAAGCCGTGTCCGCAGTCTCCGACCGTCTCCCCACCTTCCCCTGGGACAAGCTGGCGCCGTACAAGGCGACGGCCGCGGCCCACCCGGACGGCATCGTCGACCTCTCCGTCGGCACCCCCGTCGACCCGGTCCCCGAGCTGATCCAGAAGGCCCTGATCGACGCGGCCGACTCACCCGGCTACCCGACGGTCTGGGGCACGCCCGAGCTGCGCGACGCGATCACCGGCTGGGTGGAGCGGCGGCTCGGCGCCCGCGGGGTGACCCACCGGCACGTGCTGCCGATCGTCGGCTCCAAGGAACTGGTCGCCTGGCTCCCCACCCAGCTGGGCCTCGGCCCCGGCGACCGGGTCGCCTACCCGCGCCTGGCCTACCCGACCTACGAGGTCGGCGCCCGCCTCGCCCGCGCCGGGTACGAGGTCTACGACGACCCCACGGACCTGGACCCGGAGGGGCTGAAGCTGCTCTGGCTCAACTCGCCGTCCAACCCCACGGGCAAGGTGCTCTCCAAGGACGAGCTGACCCGGATCGTGGCCTGGGCCCGCGAGCACGGCGTGCTGATCTTCTCCGACGAGTGCTACCTGGAGCTGGGCTGGGAGGCCGACCCGGTCTCGGTCCTGCACCCGGACGTCAACGGCGGCTCGTACGAGGGCATCGTCTCGGTCCACTCGCTGTCGAAGCGCTCGAACCTGGCGGGCTACCGGGCGGCCTTCCTGGCGGGCGACCCGGCCGTCCTCGCCCCGCTCCTGGAGATCCGCAAGCACGGCGGCATGATGACGCCGGCGACCACGCAGGCGGCGGCCGTGGCGGCCCTCGGCGACGACGCCCACGTCCGTGCGCAGCGCGAACGCTACGCGGCCCGCCGCACCGCGCTGCGCGAGGCGCTGCTCTCCCACGGCTTCCGCATCGAACACAGCGAGGCCAGCCTCTACCTCTGGGCCACCCGGGGGGAGTCCTGCTGGACCACCGTCGCCCACCTGGCGGAGCTGGGCATCCTGGTGGCTCCCGGCGACTTCTACGGCGAAGCGGGCGAGAACTTCGTACGCGTGGCCCTGACGGCGACGGACGAGCGGATCGCCACGGCGGTCGCGAGGCTCGCCCGCTAGGACGGCCCCCGCGCCGCCCGGCCGGCCGCACACGACGAGACGGGGCCCAGGGAACACCCTGGACCCCGTCACCGGCTCGAGGGCCGCAGGCGTCAGCCGAGCGGCAGACTCTTCACCGGCAGGGTCTCGGCGCCGGGCAGCCCGCCCTTGGTGAGCGCGTCCGTCGGCAGTCCGCCCTTGGTGGCGGTCGACGCGGTCTCCCCGAGGAGGCCCCCGGCGGAGCCCGCCGCCTCGCCGGCCGTCTTCCGTGCCGCCGGCGTCGCCTTCTTCACGGCCTTGCCGCCAGACTTGCCCGCGGCCGGCACCGTCTGCTTGACGGCCTTGCCACCGGCCGCACCCGCGAGCCCGGTGACGTGCTGTGCCGCGCCGTCGACCGTGTTGCCGACGCCCGCCGCGTCCAGGGCGGTCAGGCCTCCGAGGTTCGGGGCGGCGGGAAGGGCGGGGGCCGCACTGGCGGAGCCGGCCACACCGACCCCGGCGGCCGCTCCCGCGGCGACAAGCAGCGCGGCACGGGCGATCCGGCGGGTCAGGGGGAGGGACATGATGCTCCTTCGACGGGAGAGAACAAGGACTGTCTGTGACTGCTGTGGCACTGTGACTGTCTGTCTGTCCGGGCCCGGACGGAGTGACTACCGCTCGAAGCCCACGAAGGTTGCGCACGGCCGACGTAAAGAGTTGGCAATGCGTCGCATTATCGCCTGCGGATAAAAACGGGCAAAAACCGCCCGATGTGAAAGTCCGGCAAACCCCCGAAGCCCTTTGTCCGCAAGGGATTCGTCGGATGCGGGGGTGACGGCGCGAAAACCTGAGCACCCGGCCGCCCGAACGGTCCGTACGTGACCCGGCCGAGTGAAGACCCGTACTACTGAGCGGTGACGATCCGTACGCTCCCGGTACCGCCGCCCGCCCCCGCGGACCCGGCGGCCTCCGCGCTGGTCGAGCCGGTCGCGCGCCACCGGCTGTCGGTGTTCCCGGAGACCCACTCCCGGCCCGCGTACGAGACCCGCTCGATGCGCAGCGCCGACGCGTTGGCCACCGCCCAGTGCGCCAGCTGCCAGCCGCGCTCGCCGACACTGCGCCCACCGGCGGTGGTGTCCTCGGCCACGGGCAGTGTGACGGTCCGCCCACCGCTCTCGGCGGCCGGCGCGTCCGGGTCCGCCGAGGGAGCGGACGAGGCGCCCTGCGCGCCGCCCTGCCCGCCCGCCTGCTGGAGCGCGTCCCGCCCGAAGTCCCGGACCAGCGCCGCCCGCACCGCGTCCGGGCCGGTGGCCGTCGTCGTCGTGGCGGCCGAGCGGCCGTTGCAGGTCAGCGTGGCCGCCGCCGTCCCGGTCAGCGCGGCGGCCAGCACCGTGGCGTCCGGCTCGTGCTTGGCGTACGCCTCCGGATAGCCGCTGCGCTGCACGCGCTGCGCGGCGACGGTGAGCGGGAGTTCGGTGTAGTCGCGGACCTTCGCGAGGTGCTCGTAGAAGATGTTCGCCGCGTACGCCGGGTCCGTGACCTGCTTCTCGGTGCCCCAGCCCTGCGAGGGCCGCTGCTGGAACAGACCGAGCGAATCCCGGTCGCCGTGGGTGAGGTTGCGCAGCCCCGACTCCTGGAGGGCGGTCGCGAGCGCGATCGCCACGGCCCGCTCGGGCATGGACCGGTCGGTGCCGACGGCGGCGATCGTGGCCGCGTTCACCGCCTGCTCCGGTGTGAACTCGTACGCCGCCCCGTTCGCGCCGCCGGAGACGACTCTGCAGCCCGGATCGTCCGTTCCGCCGGAGACGTACTGCACCACGACATAACCCGCGACGGCGGACAGGACCACGCAGGCCGCCCCGAAACGGAGGAGGCGGCCGCGGCGCTTGGGGGAGGGGGACGGCTCTGGCACGCGTACAAGGTACTGGAGAGTACTGAGGAGGAGGAGGCCCGTGCGCTGAGCGCGGAAAACCAGGACGTTCAGCCGGCGCGTTAGGGTCGACGGCATGGCCGACACCCCGCTTGACCTCACTCTGGACGCCGCCGCACTCACCGCGCGGCTCGTCGACTTCCGTTCGGAGAGCGGCACCGAGAAGCCGCTCGCGGACGCGATCGAGGCCGTCCTGCGCGCGCTGCCCCACCTGACGGTGGACCGTTACGGCAACAACGTGATCGCCCGGACGAACCTGGGCCGCGCGGAGCGCGTGGTCCTCGCCGGCCACATCGACACGGTCCCGATCGCCGGCAACGTCCCCTCGCGGCTGGACGAGGACGGGGTCCTGTGGGGCTGCGGCACCTGCGACATGAAGTCCGGGGTGGCGGTCCAGCTGCGCATCGCGGCGACGGTCCCGGCCCCCAACCGCGACCTGACCTTCGTCTTCTACGACAACGAGGAGGTCGCCGCCGACCTCAACGGCCTCAAGCACGTGGCCGAGCACCGTCCGGAGTGGCTGGCGGGCGACTTCGCGGTGCTGCTGGAGCCCTCCGACGGCCAGGTGGAGGGCGGCTGCCAGGGCACCCTGCGGGTCCTGCTGAGGACGACGGGCGAGCGGTCCCACTCGGCGCGCAGCTGGATGGGCTCCAACGCCATCCACGCGGCGGCCCCGATCCTGGCCCGCCTGGCCTCCTACGAGCCGCGCTACCCGGTCATCGACGGCCTGGAGTACCGCGAGGGGCTCAACGCGGTCGGCATCACGGGCGGGGTGGCCGGCAACGTCATCCCCGACGAGTGCGTCGTCACCGTCAACTTCCGCTACGCGCCGGACCGGAGCGAGGCGGAGGCCGTCGCCCACGTCCGCGAGGTCTTCGCCGACTGCGGGGTGGCGGAGTTCGTGGTCGACGACCACAGCCCGGCCGCCCTCCCCGGCCTGTCCCACCCGGCCGCGGCGGCCTTCATCAAGGCGGTCGGCGGCACCCCGATGCCCAAGTACGGCTGGACGGACGTGAGTCGCTTCTCCTCGCTTGGCGTCCCCGCGGTCAACTACGGCCCCGGCAACCCGCACTTGGCGCACAAGCGGGACGAACGCGTGGAGACGGCCAAGATCCTGGCGGGCGAGGAGCGGCTGAGGGCCTGGCTGACCGCCTGAGAGGACGTTCGGCCCGGGGGCGCTTCTCGGCAGACACGCCGACGTCCCCCGTCCGTAACCCGCGTAGATCTACGCTGAGGTGGAACGAACTTCCCGGCTCTCGGGTTCGCCCGAGCCGGGGAGGCCCCAATCGCGGAGGGAGCTCACCATGGCCACAGGGAACCCCGAGGGCAAGAAGCAGCCACCGGACGAACAGCGCCTGGGACCGGTCCTCCGCAGGCGGGACCAGGTGCAGTCGAGCACCACGGACCAGCGGCTGCTGGACGAACGGGCCCCCTCCGACTGGGTCCACACGGACCCCTGGCGGGTCCTGCGGATCCAGTCGGAGTTCATCGAGGGCTTCGGCACCCTCGCCGAACTCCCCGCGGCGATCAGCGTGTTCGGTTCCGCCCGCACGCCCGCGGGCTCCCCGGAGTACGAGGCCGGCGTACGGCTCGGAGGCGCCCTCGTCGACGCCGGGTGGGCCGTGATCACGGGCGGCGGCCCGGGCGCGATGGAGGCGGCCAACAAGGGCGCGTCCGAAGCGGGTGGCGTCTCGGTGGGCCTGGGCATCGAGCTCCCCTTCGAGCAGGGCCTCAACCCGTACGTCGACATCGGCCTGAACTTCCGCTACTTCTTCGTACGGAAGATGATGTTCGTGAAATACGCGCAGGGCTTCGTGGTCCTGCCCGGCGGCCTGGGCACCCTGGACGAACTCTTCGAGGCCCTCACCCTCGTCCAGACCCAGAAGGTCACCCGCTTCCCGATCGTCCTCTTCGGCACCGAGTACTGGGGCGGCCTGATCGACTGGCTGCGCAACACCCTGATCGCCCAGGGCAAGGCCGCCGAGAAGGACCTCCTCCTCTTCCACGTCACGGACGACGTGGAGGAGGCGGTCGCCCTGGTGTCGAAGGAGGCGGGGCGCTGACGTTCTAGCCGGTCCGGCGTTTGAGGACGAGGCCCTTCGGGCCGAAAGCGGGGGGCGGCAGCCCCCAGGGCCGGGACGGGAAGGGGCGGCGGGGGCGAGGAAGACTACGCGAGCCCCCGCCGCGCCACCGCCGGCGCCCGATGCCCGGCGATGGCGGCGACCATGTCCACCACCTGCCGGGTCTCCGCCACCTCGTGCACCCGGTACACCTGCGCCCCCAGCCACGCCGACACGGCGGTGGTCGCCAGGGTCCCGACGACCCGCTCCTTCACCGGCCGGTCCAGCGTCTCCCCCACGAAGTCCTTGTTGGACAGGGACACCAGCACCGGCCACCCCGTCTCCACCATCTCCCCGAGCCGCCGGGTCGCCTCCAGGCTGTGCCGGGTGTTCTTCCCGAAGTCGTGCCCCGGATCGATCATGATCGACTCCCTCGGCACGCCCAGTTCCGCCGCCCGCTCCGCCAGCCCCACGGTCACCCGCAGGATGTCGGCCATGACGTCGTCGTACGTCACCCGGTGCGGACGGGTCCGCGGCTCGGTGCCCCCCGCGTGCGTGCACACCAGCCCGGCGCCGTACCGCGCAGCGACCTCCGCCAGCCGCGGATCTACGCCGCCCCAGGCGTCGTTGAGCAGATCGGCACCCGCCTCGCAGACCGCCTCGCCGACCTCGGCCCGCCAGGTGTCCACGCTGATGATCACGTCCGGGAAGCGGCGCCGCACCTCGGCCACGAAACCGACGGTCCGCCGGGCCTCCTCACGCGCGGTGACCTCTTCTCCGGGCCCGGCCTTGACGCCGCCGATGTCGATGATCGCCGCCCCCTCCGCCACCGCCTGCTCCACGCGTGCGAGGGCCGGCTCGTCGCGGAAGGTCGCCCCCTGGTCGTAGAAGGAGTCGGGGGTCCGGTTCACGATCGCCATGATCACCGGCTCGTGCGCGCCGAATTCACGCCTGCCCAGCCTGAGCATGCCCTGTGACCTCTCCTAGTACGTCCTGCACATCCACCGCCTGCGACCCTAACCGTCGGACCCGCATGGCACGATCGGACCCAAGCACATCCACTCCGAGCACACCGAGCGTGGGGACCCACCGATGGTTATGTTCTTGTTCCTGGTCATCGCGCTCGCCGTCGTGGTCGCCGCGGTGACACTCGCCGTGGTGGGCGGCGGCGAGGGCACCGGCCCGCTGCCGGAGGTCGCCCCCGAGCGGCTGCACGACCCGCTGCCCCCGGACCGCCCGGTCGACCGCTCCGACATCGACCACCTCCGCTTCCCGCTGGCCGTCCGCGGCTACCGCATGGCCGACGTGGACGACGCCCTCAACCGCGTCGCCGCCGAACTCGCCGAGCGCGACGCCCGCATCGCCGACCTGGAGTCCGCCCTGGCCGGCGCCAGGACCCCGGTCGGCGGCGGCCAGGTCTCCATGGAGAAGCCGGCCCCTGAGGACCAGCAGTGACCGACGGGAGTGCCCTCGCCGGCGCGGACGGCGCGCCGCGCTGCCCCTGGGCCCTGTCCACACCGGACTACGTGACCTACCACGACGAGGAGTGGGGGCGTCCGGTCCACGGCGACGACGCGCTGTTCGAACGCCTCAGCCTGGAGGCCTTCCAGTCCGGCCTGTCCTGGATCACGATCCTGCGCCGCCGCCCCGGGTTCCGTACCGCCTTCGCCGACTTCAAGATCGCCTCGGTCGCCGTCTTCACCGACGAGGACCGCACCCGCCTGCTCGCCGACCCGGGCATCATCCGCAACCGCGCGAAGGTCGACGCCACCCTCGCCAACGCGCGCGTGCTGGCCGGCTGGGCGCCCGGTGACCTGGACGAGCTGATCTGGTCGCACGCTCCCGACCCGGCCGGCCGGCCGGTCCCGAAGACCCTGGCCGACGTGCCGGCGGTGACGGAGGAGTCGACGGCCCTGTCGAAGGCCCTGAAGAAGCGGGGCCTGCGCTTCGTGGGCCCGACGACGGCGTACGCGCTGATGCAGGCGTGCGGCCTGGTGGACGACCACCTGGAAGCCTGCGTGAGCCGTCTCGGCCCGTCCGGCCACGCCTGAGGACGAGGCCCGCGGAGGGGCGAGGCCGGGGCCGGGGGGCGACGGCCCCCAGCCTCGACCGGCGGTCACTTGCCGAGATACCTCGGCTCCTCCTTGTTGACGAAGGCCCGCACCGCGATCGTGTGGTCCTCGGAGGCCCCGGCCCGCGTCTGCAGCTCGTCCTCCCTGTTCAGCGTCTCGGCCAGCGAGTGGGAGGACCCGTACGCCATCGCTTCCTTGATCGCCGCGTACGCCACCGTCGGCCCCTTGGCCAGCATCCGCGCCAGCTCCTCGGCCGCGGTGCGCAGTGAGGCCGCCGGCACGATCCGGTTGGCGATGCCCAGCTCGTGCGCCTCCTTGGCCGTGATGCTGCGCGGGAAGAGCAGCAGGTCGGCGGCCCGGCCCGGACCGATCACCCGGGGCAGGGTCCACGAGACACCGGAGTCGGCGGTGAGCGCGACCCCGGCGAACGAGGTGTTGAAGGACGCGGTGTCGGCCACGACGCGGTAGTCCGCGGCCAGCGCGAAACCGAAGCCGGCGCCGGCGGCGACCCCGTTCACGGCGGCGACCACCGGCTTCGGCGCCTCGGTCAGCGCCCGGACGATGGGGTTGTAGTGCTCCGCGACCGTGCTCATGACCTGCTTCGAGCCTTCGGCCAGCAGCCCGATGTGCTCCTTGAGGTCCTGTCCCACACAGAACGCACGCTCGCCTGCGGCGGTCAGCAGTACGGCCCGCACGGCGTCGTCTGCAGCCGCGGACTGGACCGCGTCGCGGAGGGCGACCTTGGTCGCGATGTTCAGCGCGTTCATCGCCTCGGGGCGGTTCAGCGTGATTGTCGCGAGCCCGTCGCTCACCTCGTAGAGCACGGTGTCGGCCATGGCGTTTCCCCTCCGTGTCGCGGCTCCGGCGTACTACTGGTCAGTACGTCCGGTGTACGAGGACAGCATGGCGGAGATCACCGTCCGAGGACCGGACCCGACATGTGACCTGCGTCAAAGAATTCGGGAGGGTTTCCGGTCCGCGGAAGTCCGTGCGGCGGTGCAGTATCGCAGTCACATCGCCGAATTGAGTGGTTTTGCTCGCGCGCGTTGCCCAAGCGATGCCGACTGATGTTGGTCATCGGGTCCTGAGATGCGGGATAATGGCCTGGAAGCAATGTGTTCGATGCCGGTGTCGTGTGTCCCACGCTGGACCGCGGCTGCCCTCCATGGGCCGTCGGCTTTGGCGATGAGCTGGTTTCAGGAAGGGGAACGAGCATGGCGGCCATGAAGCCGCGAACGGGTGATGGCCCGCTCGAGGTGACCAAGGAGGGGCGGGGCATCGTCATGCGCGTTCCGCTCGAAGGCGGCGGTCGACTCGTCGTCGAGCTGACCCCCGATGAGGCCGACGCGCTCGGCGACGCCCTCAAGAAGGTCGTCGGCTGACGCGCGAGCGACCCTACTCTTTCGACCGCTCCGGCATCCTCCAGGGTGCCGGAGCGGTTGTTTTCTCAGCTTTCCCGCGGTCCGCCGCGGCCGCGTGGCCCGAAAGGCCCAAGGGCCGCCCACGGGTCGGCCGCGCGTGAGCCGTGCACCCCTGGGCTCAGCGCTTGACCGCGCACAGCAGTCCGTCGCCCACCGGCAGCAGCGACGGCACCAGCTCCTGGCTCTCGCGCACCGCCCGCAGCAGCTCCCGGATCCTTATGACCTCTGTGGGCTGCGGTCCGGAATCGACCGTGCGGCCGTTGGCGAAGACGCCCTCGAACACGACGAGGCCGCCAGGGCGCAGCAGGCGCAACGATTCAGCGAGGTACTCGAGAAGTTCCAGACGGTCGCCGTCGCAGAAGACCAGGTCGTAGCCGGCGTCCGCGAGGCGGGGCAGGACGTCGAGCGCGCGGCCGGGGATGAACCGGGCCCGGTTGCTGGCGAAGCCGCAGGCACGGAAGGCCTGGCGGGCGAACTGCTGGTGCTCCGGCTCGGGGTCGACGGTCGTCAGGACGCCGTCCGGGCGCATCCCGTACAGCAGGTGGATCCCGGAGACGCCGGTGCCGGTACCGATCTCCGCGACCGCCTTCGCGTCCACGGTGGCGGCGAGCATCCGCAGCGCGGCGCCCGTGCTGGGCGACACCGAGCGCAGCCCTGCCTCACGTGCCCGGTCACGGGCCCAGTGCAGCGCTTCGTCCTCGGCGGCGTAGGCGTCGGCGAACGCCCAGCTTGCCTGCCGGTTGCCGGTAATGACCCTCTCCTGTCCCCGTGGTTGCCTGGGCGTGACTGTATCCGTTGCCGTCGGGAACCCGCAGATGGGACCGCGCGTTTGAAGGGGTGGGAACGACAGCGGGGGGACACGGTTGGATCACGACGAGGGACCGGGTGTCGAGCAAGTGCTGACGCAGCCGTATGAGCCGTGTCAGCACAGATCAATTTCTCGTAAAACCGCTTATCCGGAGCTAACGGGCGAGGTGGCTATGGTAGGGGCTCCGCTGGACATCACCACCAGAGCCGACAGGGGAGGTGCGGCCGCGCCTGTGGATCGGGGAGGAGCGCTGCGGCGCTTTCTCGGGTCGGCGGGCAGGCCGAAATCCGTGAACGACACCGCTGCTGACCACAGCCAGGCCGCCGGCACCGCCGCCGGCCCCGCCCAGACCGCGACCTTCTCCACCGACGCGGACGGGCAGGCGTGGACTCCGCCCACGTGGGAGGAGATCGTCAGTATGCACAGCGGCCGGGTCTACCGGCTCGCCTACCGTCTGACCGGCAACCAGCACGACGCCGAGGACCTCACCCAGGAGGTCTTCGTCCGCGTCTTCCGCTCCCTGTCGACGTACACCCCGGGCACCTTCGAGGGCTGGCTGCACCGCATCACCACCAACCTCTTCCTGGACATGGTCCGCCGCAAGCAGCGCATCCGCTTCGACGCGCTGGGCGACGACGCGTCCGAGCGGCTGCCCAGCAAGGAGCCCACCCCCCAGCAGGCCTTCAACGACGCCCACTTCGACGCGGACGTCCAGCAGGCCCTCGACACCCTCGCGCCGGAGTTCCGCGCCGCCGTCGTCCTCTGCGACATCGAAGGCCTGTCCTACGAGGAGATCGCCGCGACCCTGGGCGTCAAGCTGGGCACGGTCCGCTCGCGCATCCACCGCGGCCGCTCTCAGCTGCGCAAGGCCCTCGCCCACCGTTCACCCGAGGCACGTGCCGAGCGTCGCTCCTTCGTGCCCCGCGTTCCCGCTCTGGGAGGAGGAAGGGGCGCGACCGCGTGAGTGGATCCCGACACGACGCAACCGAGAGGATGCTCGCGGAGCAGCACCTCGGAGACCGGCTCTCCGCCCTGGTGGACGGCGAACTCGGTCACGACACCCGCGAGCGCGTGCTGGCGCACGTGGCGACCTGTCCCAGGTGCAAGACGGAGGTCGACGCGCAGCGCCGGCTGAAGAACGTCTTCGCGGAAGTCGCCCCGCCGGCCCCTTCCGAAAGTTTCCTGGCCCGCCTTCAGGGGCTTCCGGGCGGAGGCGACCCGGACGGCGGCGGTATGCCGCTCGGCAGGGGCGGGTTCGCCGGCGGAGTCTTCGGAGTGAGCGGAACAGGACGGGACGAGCCGTTCGAGTTCGGCTACGTGCCCGCCCACGGCCACGGGTCCGTCCTGTCAGCGGCCTCGGACCGGGGTTTCCGTATCCACCCCGTCGGCCGTGGCGACCGCCATGACGCCGAACGTTCGCGCGGTATGCGGTTCGCGTTCGTCGCCGCCGGCGCGGTGTCGCTGGCCGCGATCGCGCTGGGCGGCATGACCACCGTCGCTCCGATCGACACCACCGCGGACGGCCGCGGGGGCTCGGGCTCCGGGAGCAACGTGACACCGGCCCGCACCCCGGGCACGGGCTCGGCGACGTCACCGGAGAACCAGCGCCGCCGTGCCGTCGGCCCGTTGCTCTCCCAGGACGGTCAGCTCGGCGACACCCCGGTCGCCCCGACCGAGGTGTCCGCACCGCTGCTGCCCGGCGTGCCCTCCCCGGCCGGCCGCGAACAGGCCCTGCACCGGCTCACCTCGCCCATGGTGGCCGGCGCCGCGGTGATGTCCCCGCTGATACGACCGCTCGGCACCACCGCGCCGATCACCCTGACCACGCTGACCACCGCTCCGGAGGCCACCGAGCCCGGTCTGCTCGCGGCACCCGTCCCCGCCACCACCACCTCGCCTTCCTCTCAGAACACCCGCTGACCCGGGCCCTGCGCCGCTCCGCCACGAACCTGGTTGAATCCAGGGAGGATCCGGGGAGGGCCGCGCCCTGCCAGGCAAGGGGGGGGCGCGAAGGCGGAGTCCGCCGGACCGGTGCCCGAGCGTGCCGCCGGTCGGCGCCGCGGCCCCGGAGGGAGCGGGCTCGAGTGGGGGAGAGCATGGACGACGGGAAGCCCACGAGGGCGAAGTGGTGGAGCAGGCCGCGACCGCAGGCGTCCCCGGGGCGACAGAGCCCCGAGGACCCGGTCGACGCCGCGACGGCGGAGCCGGCTCCCGAGGAGACCACCGGCCGGGAGCCGTCGACCAGGACCGAGGACGAGGGCGACTTCGAACTGGCCCGACCCGCACGGCCGACACCCACCCTCGACGACGGCGACTACGAACTGAGCCGCCCCGCCGGAGAAACAGCTCCCTTGACCCTCCCCGCCCCGTCGGCGGCCC
This sequence comes from Streptomyces sp. NPDC060002, assembly GCF_042737245.1. Taxonomy (NCBI): domain Bacteria; kingdom Bacillati; phylum Actinomycetota; class Actinomycetes; order Kitasatosporales; family Streptomycetaceae; genus Streptomyces; species Streptomyces sp. NPDC060002. The sequence goes on along the minus strand of NZ_JBHWUW010000059.1, from coordinate 3,717 downwards.
ATGCGGTCCAAGAGGCTCCGGAGGCCTCTGCGGTCCTGGCAGCCCCGGCGTTCCCGGCGTTCCCGGTAGCCCCGGTGGCCCCGGTGGCTTCTGCGGTCCCGGATGTCCGGGTGGCCCCGGAGACCTCGGCAGCCCCGGGGGCCCCGGTGGCTTCGGCGGCCCCGGATGTCCCGGCGGCCCCGGCGGCTTCGGCGCCCCCGGTGGCTTCGGCGGAGCCCGGTTCGGAGGGTCCGGTCGGCACGGCCGACGCGGTCCTCTCCGCCGAGGTGGCCGCCGCAGAGCCGCCGCCGGTTGCCGACGAGCGGCCCAAGCCCCTGCACGACCCCGACCCCTACAGCACCCCGCCATACGGCGAACCGGGCCCCTGGGCGCCCGCACCGCCGGTCCAGCACCCGGCGGCGACACCCGCGCCCGCCCCCGCCCCCGCCGCGCACGGCGCTGTGCCGGCCCCACCCGCGCCCGTCGGCACGGTGCCGGCGACGGTGGAGTTCGACGACCCCGGAACGACCGCAGCGCCCGCCCCCGCCGCATACGGCACGGTGCCGACGACGGTGGGGCGCCCCGGAACGGCCGCAGCGTCCGCCCAGCCCGCCTCGTCTGTCTCGTCCGCCGCGCACGCTGCGCCCGCGCCCGCCGTACCCGTGTCCACCGCGCCCGCCGTACCCGTGTCCACCGCGCCAGCCCCGTCCGCCGCGTCCACCGCGCCAGCCCCGTCCACCCCGTCTACCGCGCCAGCCCCGTCCGCCGTGCCCGGCGCGTCCACCGCGCTCGCCGCGTCCGCCGGGCCTGTCGTCGGTTCGGTCGGTGCGCAGGCCGCCGTAGCTGCGGCGGATGCCGCCCCCGCGCTCCCCGCCGACCCCTGGCACCGCTACGACCCCTGGTCCGCCACCCCCGTCGCCGGAGCCGCAGGTCCCGGAGGGCCGCGCCACGGCGCGATTGTCGGCGGCCCCCTCCAGTACACGGGTGCGGGCGTGCTCACCGAGGTCCAGCGGCGCAGGCAGGTACGCAGGAGGCTGGTCGGGGGAGCGCTGGCCGTCGCGCTGGTCTCCGGCGGGCTCGGCGGAGCCGTGGGCGTCCATCTGGAGCGCAACGGCGGGCTCGACCCCGTAGAGCTGCCGCAGGCCGCCGCGGAGCCCACCGGGCGGCCCGCGGACAGCGTGGCAGGGATCGCCGCGCGCGCTCTGCCCGGCGTCGTCACGCTGCATGTCAGCGGCAGCGAGGAGGCCGGCACCGGCACCGGCTTCGTGCTCGACTCGCTCGGCTACATCCTCACCAACAACCACGTCGTCGAGCCCGCCGGGGGCGACGGCGTGATAACGGTCGTCTTCAACGGGGGCCAGACCGCCGAGGCCGAGGTCGTCGGCCGGGACAGCGGCTACGACCTCGCCGTGGTGAGGGTGACGGGGGTGAAGGGGCTGAAGCCCCTCTACCTCGGCAACTCCGACAACGTCCGGGTCGGCGACCCGGTGGTCGCCATCGGGGCCCCCTTCGATCTCGAGGGCACCGTCACCTCCGGCATCATCAGCGCCAAGGAACGGCCCATCACCGCCGGCGGCGAGAGCGGGGACGGGAGCGACGTGTCGTACGTCGACGCCCTCCAGACCGACGCGCCGATCAACCCGGGTAACTCCGGCGGGCCCCTCCTCGACGCGCAGGGCCATGTCATCGGCATCAACTCCGCCATCCGTTCCGCGGACGACGGCACCGACTCCGGCAGCGCCCAAGCCGGTTCGATCGGCCTGGGTTTCGCCATCCCGGTCAACCAGGGCAAGCGCGTCGCCGAGGAGCTGATCAACACCGGCAGGGCGACCCACCCGGTCATCGGTGTCACGCTCGACATGGACTACGCGGGTGACGGCGCCCGGGTCGGTACCGCGGACGGAGCCGCGGGTTCCCCGGTCACCGCGGGCGGACCCGCCGACCGGGCCGGCGTGCGGGCGGGGGACGTCATCACGGAGATCGACGGCCGGCGCGTCCACTCCGGCGAGGAGCTGATCGTCAAGACCCGCGCCCACCGTCCCGGCGACCGGCTGGCGCTGACGATCGAGCGGGACGGCCGGGAGCGCACCCTCACGCTGGTCCTCGGCTCGTCCGGCGGCGGCTGACGCGGCCCGCACCCCTGGCCGGGCCCTTTCCCCCGGCCAGGCGCCCTTTCCCAGGGATTGACAGAAACGTCACAGGTCAGACCCCGAAACCCGGTCCCACAAGGCAAACAACGCGGAAAACCGGCCGGGTACGCCTACGCGGACGCCCCCGGACGGTACCGGTCGGACAGGTGCGACAGGTACCGTGGACCCGGCCCGGACCACGGAAGACCCGAACTTGACCACTGAGGGCCGAGGGCCGAGGGCCGCGGACATCGCAAGGAGCTTCAGGTGTTCAATGACATAGGACCGCTCGAGCTGGTGACGATCGTCGTCCTGGCCGTGCTCGTCTTCGGTCCGGACAAGCTCCCGAAGGTCATCCAGGACGTGATGCGCACCGTCCGGAAGATCCGTGAGTTCTCGGAGAGCGCGAAGGCGGACATCCGCAGCGAACTGGGCCCGGAGTTCAAGGACTTCGAGTTCGAGGACCTCAACCCCAAGACGTTCATCCGCAAGCAGATGGACAACGACGAGCTGGGGCTTAAGGAGATCCGCAACGGCTTCGACCTGAAGAAGGAGATGGCCGAGGTCACGGACGCGGTCCACAGCCGTGACACGGACTCCTCCACCTCGGGTTCGTCCGCCTCGGCGATCTCGTCGGGTTCGGCGGCGTCCTCGGGAGACGGTCGTATCGACATGACCAAGAAGCCCGAGGAGTCCGCCAAGGACGAGCGTCCGCCCTACGACGCGGACGCCACCTGAGCCACTCGCGCCCCCCGATGTGAGGGGGCGCACGCCGCACGCGCCGGGCGGCTTCCCGGCGGCCCGGAGCGGGGTGGCTATGCTGCCTGGTTGTTGTGCGGAGCGGACGAGTACGCCCGAAGGGGGGCGGGCCGGTCGTTCCGTCGAGAACGAGGAGGCGTCCGGGCACATGGAGACGACGAGTCGGGCAGTCGAGCAGACGCCGGCCGCGGAGGGCGGACAACAGGTCCCCTCCGCCCGGCGTACGGTCGACGGCTACCTGGAGGCGCCGTTCCCCTGGTACGGCCTCGACGAGGCCTTCACGGGGCCGCGCTGGCTGATGCAGGTGGGGGCGGCGGCCGAGGGGGCCGTCGAGCACGGTTCCATCGGGCACGGTGACGAACCCTCCGTCCGGCACGAGACGGCCGGTCAGGACCGAGGGAAGTTCGCGGTCGTGGTGACCGTCGCCGCGAACCCCGTACGGCGCAGCCCGGACGGCACGGGCCTGCTGGAGGCCACCTCGGTGTCCTCGGCGGCCTGGCTCGCGGGGGTGGGCCTGCTGACCTTCACCTGGCCGGGCCAGATGGACCACAGCCTGCGCGACGACTGGCTGGACCAGCAGACCGAGACGGCGTGGGTCCTCGCCGACGACCTCACGGGACCGGACTGGTCGACGCTGTCCCTGCCGGTCGACGGCGTCCCGACGTCCTTCCACTACCGCGAGTCGGAGTTCGGCTGGGTGCTGGCCGGCTCGACCTCGCAAGGGGTGCACGTGGGGGCGTACGGGAGGGGCATGAGCGCGTACGGCCTCGGTTTCGCCATGATCAAGGACATCGAGACATACGCCTGAGCGGCCCTACGACAGCGGGGGCGCCGTCCGGACCGGACGCTG
>NZ_JBHWUW010000058.1:0-46914 GCF_042737245.1 Streptomyces sp. NPDC060002 | reverse complement strand
GACCGCAAACCACCAGCCCCGTCACCGCCCAAGCCGCGATCCGAAACGGAACACGACTCAAGTGGCGACGGGAGAACTCAAAACCAGCTCACTAGGCCGCCGCCGACAGCTCCGGGCGTAGCGGCCAGGAGGTGTCCACCGTCTCCGGAGTGCCGCTGCGCGCGAACCACGCCTGGAGTCCCCGCGCCTGAGCCGCGTGCCAGGTCGTCTGGAGCGTGTGCAGTTCGGCGGGGGACAGGCGGTCCAGACGGGCCGCGAACCGCCGGCCCAGCGCCCGGACGACCTCCAGAGCGGCCAGCGCGTCGGCCGCCGCGTCGTGCGCGTCGGCCAGCGTCACGCCGTAGTGCGCGCACAGGTCGGTGAGCGTGCGCCGGCCCTTGCGGTAGCGGTCCAGATGCTTGTCGAGGACCCGTGGGTCCAGCACCCGCAGCGGTGTCGCGTCCACCCAGTTGCCGAGCGCGCAGGCGCGGTGCCTGCGCAGCTCACGGTCGAGCAGCGTCAGGTCGAACGGCGCGTTCATCACCACCAACGGACGCCCCGCGGCGGCCTGTTCGGCGAGCAGCTCGGCTATCTCGAACATCACCGGCGACGGCCAGCGGCCGTTGCGCTGAAGGTGATCGTCCGTCAGCCCGTGCACCTCTGTCGCCCCGGCCGGCACCGGCACGCCCGGGTTCACCAGCCAGCGGCTCACCCTGGGCCGGACTCCCGGCGCGTCCTGGACGACGAGGGCGGCCGACACGATCCGGTCGGTCTCCACGTCGACGCCCGTCGTCTCCGTGTCAAAGGCGGCCAGAGGCCCCTCGTACCAGTACGTCATACCCACACAACCCCTCGTTCACCCACGGCAGCTGACGCCCCGTCTTCTGCCTGTTTGGTGATACCCGTGCTGTTTGCGCCGTACGCCGGAAGGACACAACACGAGTACGGGTCATCGCAGTTCAGCGACTCGTCACGGGGACTGGCTTTGCGTGGAAGGCTGTTGGTCATGGCGATAGCGCAGCCCGAGCGGGGCGGGCTGCTGCCCGAACGCGAGGGGCTTCATCGCGGCACGCTCGCCACCACCGCCTGCATGGAGACACTCCAGGTGGGCTATCTGCACGCCGTCGCGGCGGCGGCGGGGTGCTCGCTGTCCCAGCCGTTCCCGGACAACGGCATCGACTGGCACGTCAGCCACAGCGCGCCCGGGCACACCGTCGACGACGAGGTCACCATCAAGGTGCAGCTCAAGGCGACCTACCAGATCCGGCCCAACCCGCCCGGCCGCTTCTTCTCGTTCACGCTCGACAACGACCACCTGCGCAAACTCGCCCGCACCCCGGTGTCGGTGCACAAGATCCTCGTCGTGATGCTCGTCCCGCGGTCCCAGGACCAGTGGCTGCGCGCCGGCCACGACTGCCTCGAACTGCGGCACTGCTGCTACTGGGTCAATCTCGCCGGCCACCCGATCACCGGCCGGACCCGGACCACCGTGCGGATACCGACCACACGCATCTTCGACGACCGGGCGCTGTGCGAGATCATGACGCGGGCCGGGACGGGAGGCAGACCATGACCCACCGCCCCCTCGACGAGCCACTGCGGCCCGTACGGCCGCACCCCGAGGCTCACTGGAACCAGTCCCCCGAGCCCGGCGAGGTCGACCCCGCCGTGCTCGGCGCCCTGCTGCGCCGGCACGGCTGGCAGCGGCGCGGCGGCGCCGCCGGCCGCTACGGCCGCTGGACCCCGCCCGGACCGGGCGGCTCCGGGACCAGCCTGCTCGTCCCGGAGAGCCGGGCCTTCCCCGACAGCGACGACCTGCTCGGCGAGGCGCTCCTCGCGCTGGCCCGCTGCGGTATGCCCTCCGCGCGTGAGGTGCTCGTCGGGCTCGCCGTCCCGAGCGACGAGATCCGCTGGTGGCGGGACACACCGGCCGGGCCCGCCGGGGCCGCGTCCTGGCCCGTCGAGGAACAGCTGCGCGCCGCCGCCCGGCAGATGCTGCTGGCCGGCGCGCTCGCCACGCGCGCGCGGGCCGGCTACTACGGCGCCCGGCACCGGCACGCGGCCTTCGCGGCGCTGGAGAGCGTCCTCGTCGGCTCCGCCGCCGGTGGACGCCGTCTGACGGCCTTCGTGCCCGTGGCGGCCGCCCGCCCCCTCGCCGTCCGCCTCCACCAGGCCCTGTACGCGGTCCGCGAGGCGATCGACTACCAGCGGGCCACCGGGGGCATGGACGCCTTCGACGGCGCCGTGGAGGCCGGCGCCAGCCGCGAGCTCACCGAGGCGTTGATCACCCTGGTCCGGGGCACCGAGGGCGCCCGGATCGCCGTCGAGTGGGCGCCGGCCGCCGGGGTCCCCGAGGCGTGCGCCGCGAGCGGTGAACCGGTCGAGTTCTCGCCGGGCGACCTGTCCGTGCTGCGCGAGGCGGGCGCCCGCTATCTCCGTGCGGAGCCCTCCGTGTCCGTGCGGATCACCGGCACGGTCGTCCGGATGCGCAGGTCGGGGCCGCGCGGCGAGGGCAGCGTACGGCTGCGGGTGCTGGCCGGCGCCGAGATCCCGCACGTGCGGCTCACCCTCGACGAGGAGGACTACCGCATCGCCGGCCAGGCCCACCTGGTCGGACTGCCGGTACGGGTGCAGGGCCGGCTGGAGAGCAGGGGCGGGTTCCGCAGGCTCACCGGCGCCTGCGGGGTCGTACCCGTGCAGGTCGACGAGGCCGAGCGGGACCGTCTGATGAAGTCGCTGCAGGATCATCTCGACTACTTCGAGGAAGCGTGCGGAGGGGAGTAGCCGGGAAACTGATTTCGCGGTCGGAGGGGGTGGGTCGGTACGATCGCCTCTTGCGCGCGCTCAGGGTATGGCGCCGCACCCCCTTCAGTCAGGAGAGACCGGTGTCAGACGTCCGTGTGATCATCCAACGCGATTCCGAGCGGGAAGAGCGCACGGTGACGACGGGCACCACGGCCGCCGACCTCTTCGCCGGCGAGCGCTCGATCGTCGCCGCGCGCGTGTCCGGCGAGCTCAGGGACCTGTCGTACGTGCTCGCCGACGGCGAGGAGGTCGAGGCCGTCGAGATCTCCTCGACCGACGGCCTGAACATCCTGCGCCACTCCACCGCGCACGTCATGGCCCAGGCCGTGCAGGAGCTCTTCCCCGAGGCCAAGCTGGGCATCGGCCCGCCGGTCAAGGACGGCTTCTACTACGACTTCGACGTCGAGAAGCCGTTCACGCCCGAGGATCTCAAGGCCGTCGAGAAGAAGATGCAGGAGATCCAGAAGCGGGGGCAGAGGTTCGCCCGTCGCGTGGTCACCGACGAGGCCGCCCGCGAGGAGCTCGCCGACGAGCCCTACAAGCTCGAGCTCATCGGCATCAAGGGCTCGGCCTCCACCGACGACGGCGCGGACGTCGAGGTCGGCGCCGGCGAGCTGACGATCTACGACAACCTGGACGCCAAGACCGGTGACCTGTGCTGGAAGGACCTCTGCCGGGGTCCCCACCTGCCCACCACCCGCAACATCCCGGCGTTCAAGCTGATGCGCAACGCGGCCGCCTACTGGCGCGGCAGCGAGAAGAACCCCATGCTCCAGCGCATCTACGGCACCGCCTGGCCCTCCAAGGAGGAGCTGAAGGCCCACCTCGACTTCCTCACCGAGGCCGAGAAGCGCGACCACCGCAAGCTGGGCAGCGAGCTGGACCTCTTCTCCGTCCCGGAGCAGATCGGTTCCGGCCTCGCCGTCTTCCACCCCAAGGGCGGCGTCATCCGCCGGGTCATGGAGGACTACTCGCGCCGCCGCCACGAGGAGGAGGGCTACGAGTTCGTCTACACCCCGCACGCGACGAAGGGGAAGCTCTTCGAGACCTCGGGCCACCTGGACTGGTACGCCGACGGCATGTACCCGCCCATGCAGCTCGACGAGGGCGTGGACTACTACCTCAAGCCCATGAACTGCCCGATGCACAACCTGATCTTCGACGCGCGCGGCCGCTCGTACCGTGAACTGCCGCTGCGCCTCTTCGAGTTCGGGACCGTGTACCGGTACGAGAAGTCGGGCGTCGTGCACGGCCTGACCCGCGCGCGCGGTTTCACCCAGGACGACGCGCACATCTACTGCACCCGCGAGCAGATGGCCGACGAGCTCGACAGGACGCTCACCTTCGTGCTGAACCTGCTGCGCGACTACGGTCTGGACGACTTCTACCTGGAGCTGTCCACCAAGGACCCGGAGAAGTTCGTCGGCTCCGACGAGGTGTGGGAGGAGGCCACCGAGACGCTGCGGCAGGTGGCCGAGAAGCAGGGCCTCCCGCTGGTCCCGGACCCGGGCGGCGCCGCCTTCTACGGGCCGAAGATCTCCGTCCAGACCAAGGACGCGATCGGCCGCACCTGGCAGATGTCGACCGTGCAGCTCGACTTCAACCTGCCGGAGCGCTTCGACCTCGAGTACACCGGCCCCGACGGCTCGAAGCAGCGCCCGGTGATGATCCACCGTGCCCTCTTCGGCTCGATCGAGCGTTTCTTCGCGGTCCTCCTGGAGCACTACGCGGGCGCCTTCCCGGCGTGGCTGGCCCCGGTCCAGGCGATCGGCATCCCGATCGGCGACGGACACGTGGAGTACCTGGAGAAGTTCGCCGCGGCCGCGAAGAAGCAGGGCCTGCGGGTGGAGGTGGACTCCTCCTCGGACCGTATGCAGAAGAAGATCCGCAACGCCCAGAAGCAGAAGGTGCCCTTCATGGTCATCGCGGGCGACGAGGACATGTCGGGCGGCTCGGTCTCCTTCCGCTACCGCGACGGCTCGCAGGAGAACGGCATCCCGTTCGACGAGGCCATCGCGAAGATCGCGAAGGTCGTCGAGGAGCGGACGCAGGTCTGATCCTGTCGTGCGCGGGCCCCCGGGGAGTTCACCCAGTTCACCTCCGCGGGGGCCCTTCGCCGTTCCGGGGGCCCGGGGGGCTCTGGGCGCTCCCGGTGTCGGTCTCCTGGGAGAACACCTGGATCAGCCAGGAGGAGAACGACCCGGTGACCGCGCCCAGCAGGGCCAGCCCGCACGCCATCATGCCGACCGCGATCAGCCGGCCCCACGGGGTGACGGGCGTGATGTCGCCGTAGCCGACGGTGGTGAGCGTCTCGCAGGTCCACCACAGGGCGTCGCCGAAGGTCTTCATGTTCGCCCCCGGAGCCCCGCGTTCCTGGTCGTACACGGCGAGCGCGCCGGCGAAGCCCAGCAGTCCCGTGGACAGCCCGGCATAGGTGATCACGCGCGCGTGCAGCGAGAACCGTGGCTGTCCGTGCCGGCGCTGCACGGCCTCGTAGAGCTTGACGATCCGCAGCGGGCGCAGCAGGGGGAGCAGGACGACCAGTGCGTCGAGCCAGTGGGCGCGCACGAAGCGCAGCCGCTGTCCGCTGAGCCTCCAGCGCACCGCGAAGTCCACGGCGAACATCGCCCACGCGATCAGCATCACGGCGAAGCAGAGGTCGCGCCAGCCGTCCGTGATGTGCCGGGCGAGGACATGGATGGCGTACCCGATGAGGAAGGCCAGGGAGGCCAGCGCGAGGGGGACCTCGGTGCGCTGCTCCCAGCGGGCCACACGGCTGTCTTCGTCCATCGGCCCAGCTTGGCCCGCGAGGCTTTTCCCGCAGCCCCGCCGACACGCCGCGAATGGGCGAAGCAATATGCTGCCTTGCATGACGAGTGAGCCGGAACAGCAGATCGGAGTGGGCACGCAGGACGCGTTCCAGCGTCTGTGGACGCCCCACCGGATGGCCTACATCCAGGGTGAGAACAAGCCGACCGGTCCGGGTGCCGACGACGGCTGTCCCTTCTGCTCGATCCCGGCCAAATCGGACGAGGACGGGCTGGTCGTCCGACGCGGTGAGCACGTGTACGCGGTGCTGAACCTGTACCCGTACAACGGCGGCCACCTGATGACCGTCCCCTACCGGCATGTCGCCGACTACACCGACCTGACGGTGCCGGAGACGGCCGAGCTCGCCGAGCTGACCAAGCAGGCGATGACGGCCCTGCGCACCGCGTCCGGCGCGCAGGGCTTCAACATCGGCATGAACCAGGGGTCCGTCGCGGGCGCCGGCATCGCCGCCCACCTGCACCAGCACATCGTGCCCCGCTGGGGCGGGGACACGAACTTCATGCCGGTGGTGGGCCACACGCGCGTACTGCCGCAACTCCTGGCAGACACGAGGAAAATGCTGGCAGAGGCCTGGCCGACGGCGGCCTAGCGGCTCAGCCGGCCGGGTCTACCAGCCCGTCCGGCGTCTGAGGACGAGGCCCCTTCAGGGCCGAAGAGGGGGTCCGGGGGCGCAGCCCCCGGGGCCGGTCACCTCAAGACACCCGCACGATTTCGGCCGACCGCCGGAGGCCTACGCGTCGTAGCTGTCGGCCTTTCGCGGTGACACGTCCTGGACGGCACCGCTGAGGGCCGACGAGCGCGAGCTGAACTTGTCGATGTCCACGTCGTGCTCCTTGAGCACCTTGAGCGCGGCAGTGTGCACCACACGCAGTACCGGCGTGGCCGCGCGCAGCGCGTCGTCGGCCATGAAGCGGTGCCGCCAGGGCTGGTCGGCCCAGGCGTGCCGCAGACCGAAGGGCTCGGGCAGGCCGATGGAGCCGCCGAGCCACTTCAGCAGCGGCGGGTACCAGCTGATCGTCGCCCGCGCGGCCAGCCGGACCACCTCGTCGGGGGTGACCAGCGGAAGCTTGACCGTCCGCGTCTCCCAGAACCGGACGCTCTTGGCGACCTCCTTGGTGGGGGCCGCGGACTTCGTGGTGAACAGGCCGTTCACCGGGCCCAGGGCGTGCCCGGTGACCTCGATGCGCAGCGTCTCGTGCAGCACCGTCACCGTGATCAGCATGGTGATGATCAACTGGCCGTCCCAGAGCGGCCACTGGACGCCCAGGTAGTGCCGGTCGCCGCCGCCGAACTGCTGGTTGTTGCAGATGTCCTCTATGGCCCGCGGTTTGACCTGGTACGCCTCGACGTCGGTGCCCTCCGGCCGGGCGACGGCCTTGGCGTTCTCGCCGACCGGCGTGACGATCCAGTGCCGGACCGTGGGCGGCGGGAAGCCGCCGGTCTTCAGACTCTGCCGGGGCAGCAGGTTCAGCTGGTCGTGGATGGCCCGTACGACGGTCCAGCTGCGGAACTCGTGGACGCCCTTCACGGGGTCGACCGGTGTCAGCTCCTCGGCGAGGTGCCAGGCGCCCCAGCGCGTGCCCATGCCGAGTATGCCCTTGGGGCCGGCGTAGAAGACCGAGTTGGACTGCTGTTCGGCGCTGAGCCGGGCCAGGGACTGGCGCAGCTGCTCGGCCGCCGTCTGGTTCGGGCTGGTCGGCACGGCCTCGGGGACCTTGGCGCCGACGCTGCTGCCGGCCAGCAGGCTGTCCCAGCGCCCGCGCAGGTCCGTCGCGGTGCCCTCGCAGATCCGCTTGGCCAGGAACCAGCCGGCCACGGGCGCCACGACGCACCCGCGCGCGTACCACCCCACGACACCGGTGAACGGCATCTTGATGAGGAAGAGCACGGCGAGGGCGCCCACGGCGACGAGCAGGCCGGTGCCGATGCCGGAGACCCGCTTGTTGTCCAGCCTCCCCATGGTCGCCCGCAGTTGGAAGACCAGCAGCCACACCAGCAGGCCGGGCAGGAAGAGCACACCGCAGAGCAGCATCACGCCGGTCAGCTTCTGGTCGCGCTCCCGGCGGATGCGGTTGGCCGCGAGACAGTGCTCGACGACGGCCTGCGGCTCACTGCCGAAGGACTGGATGAGCGGGGCACGGCCGACGCCCAGCATGCGGTCGATCACCGCCTGGGAGAACGCCTCGCCGAGGTTGGGCCGGAAGATCCTGGCCCAGCTGCGGCCGGGATTGACCGCGGTCTGGTGCCACTCGTTGTCGGCCTTCTTGATGTCCTCGACCGGGTTGTCCCGGTAGGCCGCCGAGGCCAGCGCGAAGGTCGGTGTCTGCCCTCCGTCGCCCGTCTGCGGCACCTGTGGTCCGAAGATGTCCGCGTAACCGCTGCCAACGGTCATTCCCGCCCCCGATCGCCGCCGCTCCCGCTTCTGCGGCTTTCCCGACTTCCGTACTTCGCACACCTGTTGATCAGGTCATCAGCGTATCCGCAGGCAGCGGCATCCGTCGGCGGACGGCCGAAGCCGCCCGCCGAATCGGAGGGAAATGTTCCACTACGGTGTCCCACCGGCCACTTGAGGGCCGGTGGGCATCAACCGTCAGCCGCTCTGCGCCTGTTGGCGGACCTTCTCGGCGACCTGTGCCGGCATCGGCTCGTGCCGGGCGTACGCGCGCTGGAAGCGCGCCGTGCCGTGGGAGAGGGAGCGCAGGTCGACCGCGTACCGGCCGATCTCGATCTCGGGCACCTCGGCCCTGACGACGGTGCGCCCGCCGCTGGTCTGCTCCGTGCCCAGCACCCGCCCGCGGCGACCCGACAGATCGCTCATCACGGCGCCCACGTACGCGTCGCCGACCAGAACGGTCACCTCGGCCACCGGCTCCAGCAGATGGATCCGCGCCTCGGCCGCCGCCTCCCGCAGCGCCAGCGCGCCGGCCGTCTGGAACGCGGCGTCGGAGGAGTCCACCGAGTGCGCCTTGCCGTCGAGCAGGGTGACCCGGATGTCGACCAGCGGATGCCCGGCCTCCACACCCTTGGCCGCCTGCGCCCGTACGCCCTTCTCGACGGACGGGATGAACTGCCGGGGCACCGCGCCGCCGACGACCTTGTCCACGAACTCGATGCCCGTGCCGCCCGGCAGCGGTTCCACCTCGATCTCGCAGACGGCGTACTGGCCGTGTCCGCCGGACTGCTTGACGTGCCGTCCGCGCCCGCCGGACCTCGTCGCGAACGTCTCCCGGAGGGGGACCCTGTGCGGGACGACGTCGACCTGGACGCCGTAGCGGGAGCGCAGCCGCTCCAGGGCGACGTCCGAGTGGGCCTCGCCCAGACACCACAGGACCACCTGGTGGGTGTGCTGGTTCTGTTCCAGGCGCATCGTCGGGTCCTCGGCGACCAGCCGGCCCAGCCCCTGCGAGAGCTTGTCCTCGTCGGCCTTGCTGTGCGCCTGGATGGCGAGCGGCAGCAGCGGGTCGGGCATCCGCCAGGGCTCCATGAGGAGCGGGTCGTCCTTGGCGGACAGGGTGTCGCCGGTCTCCGCGTGGCCGAGCTTCGCCACACACGCCAGGTCGCCCGCGATGCAGTGCGTCAGGCTCCGCTGCTGTTTGCCGAACGGCGCGGACAGGGCGCCGATGCGTTCGTCGACGTCGTGGTCCTCGTGGCCGCGGTCGGCGAGGCCGTGCCCCGAGACATGGACGGTCTCGTCGGGGTGCAGGGTGCCGGAGAAGACCCGGACCAGCGAGACACGGCCCACGTAGGGGTCGGACGAGGTCTTCACGACCTCCGCGACCAGGGGCCCGTCCGGATCGCACGACGTCAGCTCGCGCGGCTCGCCGTCGATCGTCGTCACACGGGGCGCCGGGCGCTCCAGGGGCGTCGGGAAGCCCCTCGTGACCAGTTCCAGCAGCTCGACCGTGCCGAGGCCCTGCCGGGCGCCCTCGGCGGCCGGGGCGGCCGCGAGGACGGGGAAGAACGTGCCGCGGGCGACGGCCCGCTCCAGGTCCTGGATCAGCGTCTTGACGTCGATCTGCTCGCCGCCGAGATAGCGGTCCATGAGGGTCTCGTCCTCGCTCTCGGCGATGATCCCCTCGATCAGCCGGTCGCGGGCCGTCTCGAGGTCCGGCAGCTGGTCCTCGCCCGGCTCGGACTCCTTGCGTTCTCCGGTGGAGTAGTCGAACAGCTTCCGGGACAGCAGCCCGGTCAGTCCGGTCACGGGCGCGTGCCCGTCGGGTCCCTCGGGCCCGTGCAGCGGCAGGTACAGCGGGAGGACCGCGTCCGGGTCGTCGCCGCCGAAGGCCTCCGCGCAGATCCGCGTCATCTCCTCGAAGTCCGCGCGGGCGGCCTCCAGGTGGGTGACGACGATCGCGCGGGGCATGCCGACGGCCGCGCACTCCTCCCACACCATCCGGGTCGAGCCGTCCACGCCGTCCGCCGCCGAGACGACGAAGAGGGCCGCGTCCGCTGCGCGCAGACCGGCCCTGAGTTCCCCGACGAAGTCGGCGTATCCGGGGGTGTCGAGGACGTTGACCTTGATGCCGTCCCATTCCACGGGCACCAGGGAGAGCTGTACCGAGCGCTGCTGCCGGTGCTCGATCTCGTCGTAGTCGGAGACGGTGCCGCCGTCCTCCACGCGGCCCGCCCGGTTCACCGCTCCCGCCGTCAGCGCGAGAGCTTCCACCAATGTCGTCTTGCCCGATCCGCAGTGGCCGACCAGCACCACATTCCGTACGGACGCGGGGTGGTCGGCCGCTGTAGCCCTGCCGGCGGCTCCGGGATGTGCCTTGTCGCCCATTTTCCTTGCCTCCCGAACACGGTGAGGTCACTGGGGGCGCGGGCACGGCGGCCCCGCGTGCGATGGCGGCTCCGGCGACGCCCGCGGTCCTTCGAGCTTTCCACTCCGGTCACGGCGCGTCCATACGGCGGACGCGACCCGGCCGTGACCCGGATTCCGTCACGACGTGACACGGGGGTCAGGGTGCCCGACCGTCGCACACACGCGCGCGTGGCTACGATGGGCCAGCCGGCGGCCAGCAGGGGCCGCCCGGCGACACCGACCCTCGGGAAGGCCATGCTGAACAAGTACGCGCGTGCATTCTTCACGCGTGTCCTCACACCGTTCGCCGCGTTTCTCATCCGCCGGGGTGTGAGCCCCGACACGGTCACGCTCCTCGGCACCGCCGGCGTGATCGCGGGCGCGCTGGTCTTCTACCCCAGGGGCGAGCTCTTCTGGGGCACGATCGTGATCACGCTCTTCGTCTTCTCCGACCTGGTCGACGGCAACATGGCCCGCCAGCTCGGCCGGACCAGCCGCTGGGGCGCCTTCCTCGACTCCACGCTCGACCGGGTCGCCGACGGCGCGATCTTCGGCGGCTTCGCGCTCTGGTACGCCGGCAACGGCGACGACAACGTCCTGTGCGCCGTCTCGATCTTCTGCCTCACCAGCGGCCAGGTGGTGTCGTACACGAAGGCCCGGGGCGAGTCGATCGGCCTGCCGGTCGCCGTCAACGGGCTCGTCGAGCGCGCCGAGCGCCTGGTGATCTCCCTGGTCGCGGCCGGTCTGGCGGGTCTGCACACGTTCGGTGTGCCCGGCATCCAGGTGCTGCTGCCGATCGCGCTGTGGATCGTCGCCGTCGGCAGCCTCGTCACGCTGATCCAGCGGGTCGTCACGGTCCGGCGCGAGTCGGCGGAGGCGGAGGCCGCCGCGGCCCAGGAGGACCCGCAGTCCCAGGGACACGAGGCGCAGGGGAGCGAGGCCGCGAAGTGAGCGCCCAGGAGCGCCTGACCGACGCGCTGTACGGCCTCGGGTGGAGCACCGTCAAGAAGCTCCCCGAGCCCGTCGCCGTACGCCTCGGCCGCACCGTCGCCGACCTCGCGTGGAAGCGACGCGGCAAGGGTGTGCGACGGCTGGAGAGCAACTACGCGCGCGTGCTGCCGGACGCGAGCCCCGAGCGCCTGGCCGAGCTCTCGCGCGCGGGGATGCGCTCCTATCTGCGCTACTGGATGGAGTCCTTCCGGCTGCCGGCCTGGAGCGCCGAGCGCGTCGGCAAGGCCTTCGAAGCCGAGGACCTCCACCATCTGACCGACGGGATCGCCTCCGGCCGGGGCGTCATCCTGGCCCTGCCGCACATGGCCAACTGGGACCTGGCCGGCGCCTGGCTCACCACCGAACTCCGGACGCCCTTCACCACCGTCGCCGAGCGCCTCAAGCCGGAGACGCTCTACGACCGGTTCGTCGCCTACCGGGAGGGCCTCGGCATGGAGGTGCTGCCGCACAGCGGCGGCACCGCCTTCGGCATCCTGGCCCGGCGGCTGCGCGACGGCGGGCTGGTCTGCCTGGTCGCCGAGCGCGACCTGTCCGCCTCCGGGGTCGAGGTGGACTTCTTCGGGGACACCGCCACGATGCCCGCCGGACCCGCCCTGCTCGCCCAGCAGACCGGCGCGCTGCTGCTCCCCGTCACGCTCTGGTACGACGACTCGCCCGTCATGCGGGGCCGGGTGCATCCCCCGGTCGAGGTACCCGAGTCAGGTACGCGGGCCGATAAGACGTCTGTCATGACACAGTCGCTGGCAGACGCCTTCGCCACCGGCATCGCCGACCACCCGGAGGACTGGCACATGTTGCAGCGGTTGTGGCTTGCGGACCTGGAACCCCGCCCGTCGGACGGGGACCCCGCGTGAGGATCGGCATCGTCTGCCCGTACTCCTGGGATGTGCCGGGCGGCGTCCAGTTCCACATCCGCGACCTCGCCGAGTACTTCATCCGGCTCGGCCACGAGGTGTCCGTCCTGGCCCCGGCCGACGACGACACCCCGCTGCCGCCGTACGTCGTCTCGGCCGGCCGCGCGGTCCCGGTGCCGTACAACGGCTCGGTGGCGCGCCTCAACTTCGGCTTCCTGTCCGCCGCGCGCGTGCGCCGCTGGCTGCACGACGGGGCGTTCGACGTCGTCCACATCCACGAGCCGACCTCGCCGTCGCTCGGCCTGCTGGCCTGCTGGGCGGCCTCGGGCCCGATCGTGGCCACCTTCCACACGTCCAACCCGCGCTCGCGCGCCATGATCGCCGCGTACTCCATCCTCCAGGCCGCCCTGGAGAAGATCAGCGCGCGGATCGCGGTGAGCGAGTACGCCCGGCGCACGCTGGTGGAGCACCTCGGCGGGGACGCGGTGGTCATCCCCAACGGCGTCGACGTCGACTTCTTCGCCGGGGCCGAGCCCAACCCCGAGTGGCAGGGCGGCACGATCGGCTTCGTCGGGCGCATCGACGAGCCCCGCAAGGGCCTGCCCGTGCTGATGCGGGCCCTGCCGAAGATCTTCGCCGAGCGCCCGGACGCCCGGCTGCTGGTCGCCGGCCGCGGCGACGAGAAGGAGGCGGTGGAGAACCTGCCGAAGGAACTCCACGCGCGCGTGGAGTTCCTCGGGATGATCAGCGACGAGGACAAGGCGCGCCTCCTGCGCAGTGTCGACCTGTACGTCGCCCCCAACACCGGCGGCGAGAGCTTCGGCATCATCCTCGTCGAGGCCATGTCGGCCGGGGCCCCGGTACTCGCCTCCGACCTGGACGCCTTCGCCCAGGTCCTCGACCAGGGAGCGGCCGGCGAGCTGTTCGCCAACGAGAACGCGGACGCGCTGGCCGAGGCGGCGGTACGGCTCCTGGGCGAGCCGGAGCGCAGAGCCGGGCTGCGGGACCGGGGCAGCGCGCACGTACGGCGCTTCGACTGGTCGACCGTCGGCGCGGACATCCTGTCGGTGTACGAGACGGTGACCGCCGGCGCGGCGGCGGTGGCGGCGGCCGACGACGACCGGGGACCGGTTGGTCTGCGGGCCCGGCTCGGACTGGCCCGGGACTGACCCGCCCGCCGCCGTGAGGGTCACGGGTAGCCTTGCCGCCCGTGACCGCAACCCTGATCTGGACCCTTGTCGTCCTCGTGGCGATCGGCCTGTACCTGAGCTGGACGGCGGGACGGCTGGACCGGCTGCACTCCCGTATCGACGCCGCCCGCGCCGCGCTGGACGCGCAGCTGCTGCGCCGGGCGTCCGTGGCCCAGGAGCTGGCCACCTCCAAGGTGCTCGACCCTGCCGCCTCGATCGTCCTGTACGAGGCCGCGCACGCGGCGCGGCAGGCCGAGGAGGAGCAGCGGGAGGTCGCCGAGAGCGAGCTCAGCCAGGCCCTGCGGGCCGTCTTCGCGGACGCGCGGCAACTGGACGTCGTACGCGAGGCGCCCGGGGGAGACGCGGCGGCCCGTGAGCTCACCGAGGCCGTCCTCCGGGTCCCCATGGCCCGCCGCTTCCACAACGACGCCGTGGGCGCGGTCCGCAGACTGCGCCAGCACCGCAAGGTCCGCTGGTTCCGGCTGGCCGGCCACGCCCCGTTCCCGATGGCGTTCGAGATGGACGACGAACCGCCGCCCGCCCTCGCGGACCGCGCGGCCTGAACCGCAGGTCCCGGCGCCCGACGGGCCCGGCGTGCTGGTCCGGGAGAACTCGGCCGGGGTGAGCGGCGCGACCTGCTCGGCGGGGCCCGGCGCGGCCCGCATGATCCACCAAAAGGATCCACGGGCTTTCCATTGGCCCTTGCTGTGGACTGGTCCACTCGCGTTTCCTCATTGCTGCCGAAGCCCTCTTTTTCTACGAGTTAGGTCACCCCGTGTCCAGCACGATCTCCGAAAACCAGACCCCCGAGACCGGCACCGCGCGCGTGAAGCGCGGTATGGCCGAGCAGCTCAAGGGCGGCGTGATCATGGACGTGGTCAACGCCGAGCAGGCGAAGATCGCCGAGGACGCGGGCGCCGTGGCCGTCATGGCGCTGGAGCGGGTCCCGGCCGACATCCGCAAGGACGGCGGTGTGGCCCGGATGTCCGACCCGGACATGATCGAGGGCATCATCGAAGCCGTCTCGATCCCGGTCATGGCGAAGTCCCGTATCGGCCACTTCGTCGAGGCCCAGGTCCTCCAGTCGCTCGGTGTCGACTACATCGACGAGTCCGAGGTCCTCACTCCGGCCGACGAGGTCAACCACTCCGACAAGTGGGCGTTCACCACCCCCTTCGTGTGTGGTGCCACCAACCTGGGCGAGGCCCTGCGCCGCATCGCCGAGGGCGCCGCGATGATCCGCTCCAAGGGCGAGGCCGGCACCGGCAACGTCGTCGAGGCCGTCCGTCACCTGCGCCAGATCAAGAACGAGATCGCCAAGCTGCGCGGCTTCGACAACAACGAGCTGTACGCCGCCGCCAAGGAGCTGCGCGCCCCGTACGAGATCGTCAAGGAGGTCGCCGAGCTCGGCAAGCTCCCGGTCGTCCTCTTCTCCGCCGGTGGTGTCGCCACCCCGGCCGACGCCGCGCTGATGCGCCAGCTCGGTGCCGAGGGCGTCTTCGTCGGCTCCGGCATCTTCAAGTCCGGCGACCCGGCCAAGCGCGCCGCCGCCATCGTGAAGGCCACCACCTTCTACGACGACCCGAAGATCATCGCGGACGCCTCCCGCAACCTGGGCGAGGCCATGGTCGGCATCAACTGCGACACCCTGCCCGAGGCCGAGCGCTACGCCAACCGCGGCTGGTAACCACTCCCATGAGCCGCGAAGCCCCTGTCATAGGCGTCCTGGCACTCCAGGGCGACGTCCGGGAGCACCTCATCGCCCTGGCCGCGGCCGACGCCGTGGCCAGGCCGGTGCGACGTCCCGAGGAACTCGCCGACGTCGACGGTCTCGTCATCCCCGGCGGCGAGTCCACCACCATCTCCAAGCTGGCCGTCCTCTTCGGAGTGATGGAGCCCCTTCGCGCGCGCGTGCGGGCCGGCATGCCCGTCTACGGAACCTGCGCGGGCATGATCCTGCTCGCCGACAAGATCCTCGACCCGCGCTCGGGCCAGGAGACCGTCGGCGGCATCGACATGATCGTGCGCCGCAACGCGTTCGGGCGGCAGAACGAGTCCTTCGAGGCCGCCCTCGACGTGACCGGCATCGCGGGCGATCCGGTGGAGGGCGTGTTCATCCGCGCTCCCTGGGTCGAGTCCGTCGGCGCCGAGACCGAGGTGCTCGCCGCGCACGAGGGCCACATCGTCGCCGTCCGCCAGGGCAACGCGCTCGCCACGTCCTTCCATCCGGAACTGACCGGCGACCACCGTGTGCACGCCCTGTTCGTCGACATGGTGCGCGCGAACCGGGTGGCGGACTCCTTGTAGGATCTGGGGGTCCCCGGATTCCCAAGGCCCGGGGAGTTCGGACCAGATGGGTTACGCGAAGGAGACAGGCAGATGTCCGGCCACTCTAAATGGGCTACGACGAAGCACAAGAAGGCCGTGATCGACGCCAAGCGCGGCAAGCTCTTCGCGAAGCTGATCAAGAACATCGAGGTGGCGGCCCGGATGGGCGGCGTCGACATCGAGGGCAACCCGACCCTCTACGACGCCATCCAGAAGGCCAAGAAGAGCTCGGTTCCGAACAAGAACATCGACTCCGCGGTCAAGCGCGGCGGCGGCCTCGAGGCCGGCGGCGCCGACTACGAGACGATCATGTACGAGGGCTACGGTCCGAACGGCGTCGCGGTCCTCATCGAGTGCCTCACCGACAACCGCAACCGCGCCGCCTCCGACGTCCGCGTCGCGATGACCCGCAACGGCGGCTCGATGGCCGACCCGGGCTCGGTGTCGTACCTCTTCAACCGCAAGGGCGTCGTCATCGTCCCCAAGGGTGAGCTGGCCGAGGACGACGTGCTCGGCGCGGTCCTCGACGCGGGTGCCGAGGAGGTCAACGACCTCGGTGAGTCCTACGAGGTCCTGTCCGAGGCCACCGACATGGTCGCGGTCCGCACCGCCCTCCAGGAAGCCGGCATCGACTACGACTCCGCCGAGGCCAACTTCGTCCCGACCATGCAGGTCGAGCTGGACGAGGACGGCGCGAGGAAGATCTTCAGGCTGATCGACGCGCTCGAGGACAGCGACGACGTGCAGAACGTCTTCGCGAACTTCGACGTCAGCGACGAGGTCATGGAGAAGGTCGACGCGTAACGCCGTCGCGAGCTGAGCGGATCCGTCGGGCCGGTGGGACACGTCCTACCGGCCCGACGTCGTTGTCGGTGGCAGCGGATAGCCTGGCGAACGTCAGAGATCACCGTCCACGGACCGCAGCGGCGGTTCAGCCGCGAAGAGGGGAAGGCGCGTGCGGGTATTGGGGGTGGACCCCGGACTGACGCGATGCGGTGTCGGCGTCGTCGAGGGAGTCGCGGGCCGGCCGCTCACCATGCTCGGTGTGGGTGTCGTACGGACGCCCGCGGACGCCGAGTTGGGGCAGCGCCTCGTCGGCATCGAACAGGGCGTGGAGCGGTGGCTCGACGAGTACCGCCCCGAATACGTGGCCGTGGAGCGGGTGTTCAGCCAGCACAACGTCAGCACGGTCATGGGCACCGCCCAGGCCAGCGCCGTCGCCATGCTGTGCGCCGCCCGCCGCGGCATCCCCGTCGCCCTGCACACCCCGAGCGAGGTCAAGGCCGCCGTCACCGGCAGCGGACGCGCGGACAAGGCCCAGATCGGCGCGATGGTCACCCGCCTGCTGCGGCTCGACGCGCCGCCCAGGCCCGCCGACGCGGCCGACGCCCTCGCGCTTGCCATCTGCCACATCTGGCGCGGCCCCGCGCAGAACCGACTCCAGCGGGCCGTCGCCCTGCACACGGCCACAGCACAGAAGACACCGAAAGGCCGTACGGCATGATCGCCTTCGTCAGCGGCACCGTCGCCGCACTCGCTCCCGACACCGCCGTGCTCGAGGTGGGTGGCGTGGGCATGGCCATCCAGTGCTCGCCGAACACGCTGTCCACGCTCCGGCTCGGCCGGCCGGCCAAGCTCGCCACCTCCCTCGTCGTCCGCGAGGACTCGCTGACCCTGTACGGCTTCGTGGACGACGACGAGCGCCAGGTCTTCGAGCTGCTCCAGACGGCGAGCGGGGTGGGCCCCCGGCTCGCCCAGGCCATGCTGGCGGTCCACGCGCCGGACACCCTGCGCCGCGCGGTGGCCACGGGCGACGAGAAGGCCCTCATCGCGGTGCCGGGCATCGGCAAGAAGGGCGCCCAGAAGCTGTTGCTGGAACTGAAGGACCGCCTGGGCGAGCCGCTCGGCGCCCCCGTGGCCGGCGCACCGGTCACCAGCGGCTGGCGCGACCAGCTGCACGCCGCCCTGATCGGTCTCGGCTACGCGACCCGCGAGGCCGACGAGGCGGTCGCCGCCGTGACCCCGCAGGCCGAGGCCGCGGCCGGCGCGCCCCAGGTGGGCCACCTCCTGAAGGCCGCCCTTCAGACCCTGAACCGCGCCCGCTAGGAGACATCAGTGAACTGGGACGACACGACCGAGGACACCGCCCCGGAGCGGCTGGTCGGCTCTGTCGCCGATGGTGAGGACCAGGCCGTCGAGGCCGCGCTGCGCCCCAAGGACCTCGGCGAGTTCATCGGTCAGGAGAAGGTCCGCGAACAGCTCGACCTCGTCCTGCGCGCCGCACGCGCGCGCGGCGCCACCGCCGACCATGTGCTGCTCTCCGGCGCCCCCGGCCTCGGCAAGACCACCCTGTCGATGATCATCGCCGCCGAGATGGGCGCCCCGATCCGCATCACCAGCGGCCCCGCCATCCAGCACGCGGGCGACCTGGCGGCGATCCTCTCCTCCCTCCAGGAGGGCGAGGTCCTCTTCCTCGACGAGATCCACCGCATGTCGCGGCCCGCCGAGGAGATGCTCTACATGGCGATGGAGGACTTCCGCGTCGACGTCATCGTCGGCAAGGGCCCCGGTGCCACCGCCATCCCGCTCGAACTGCCCCCGTTCACGCTGGTCGGCGCCACCACGCGGGCGGGCCTGCTGCCGCCGCCGCTGCGCGACCGCTTCGGCTTCACGGCGCACATGGAGTTCTACGAGCCCGCCGAGCTCCAGCGCGTCATCCACCGTTCCGCGGACCTCCTCGACGTGGAGATCGACACCGTCGGCGCCGCCGAGATCGCCGGCCGCTCCCGCGGCACCCCCCGGATCGCGAACCGCCTGCTGCGCCGCGTACGTGACTATGCGCAGGTCAAGGCCGACGGGAGGATCACCCGCGAGATCGCGGAAGCCGCGCTGAAGGTCTACGAGGTGGACGCCCGCGGCCTGGACCGCCTCGACCGCGGGGTCCTGGAGGCCCTGCTGAAGCTGTTCGGCGGCGGTCCGGTGGGCCTGTCCACACTCGCCGTGGCGGTGGGGGAGGAACGTGAGACCGTGGAGGAGGTCGCCGAACCCTTCCTGGTGAGGGAGGGCCTGCTCGCCCGTACCCCGCGAGGAAGGGTGGCGACACCGGCCGCGTGGGCGCACCTCGGCCTCACCCCGGCTCAGGGAAGTGGACAACAGGACCTGTTCGGGGCGTGACACGGAGGGCCGCGGCGGAGGTGTTGACCGGGCCAGGAACCCAGGTGCCATGCTGAGCGTTGTTCCATGCGCGCGGACTCGCTTAGACTCCGCCGATGCCGCCGTTGTCGGCAGCACACAACCCCCATCCAACAGGCCGCTCCACCACCGCGGTCGTCCGAAGGAAGTCCGTCCCGTGAGTCCTGTGACCCTCCTCCCGTTCATCGTGCTCATCGGGGCCATGTTCCTGATGACCCGGTCGGCCAAGAAGAAGCAGCAGCAGGCCGCCAGCATGCGTAACGACATGCAGCCCGGCAGTGGTGTCCGCACCATCGGAGGCATGTACGCGACGGTGAAGGAGGTCAACGAGGACACGGTCCTCCTCGACGCCGGTCCTGGCGTCGACCTGCTCTTCGCGAAGAACTCCATCGGTGCCGTCCTGACCGACGACGAGTACAACCGCATCGTCCACGGCATCGAGCACGACCTGAAGTCCGACTCCGACGTCGTCCCGGACGACGCCTCCTCCCTCACCGGGTCCGCCGAGGCCGCCGAGACCGACGACTCCGTCGACGAAGCTGCCGCCGCCTCCGACGACAAGGCCGTCGACCTCGGCAAGAAGGACGCGACCGACGAGGTCCAGGAGAAGGAGAAGGCCGCCGACGCCGAGCAGGCCGAGGCTGCCGAAGAGCCGAAGAAGACGACCGACGGCGACTCCGACGCGAAGAAGTAGCCACGTCCCCGCCGCGCACGGGTCCCACCCGTCCGCGCCGGGGCGCGCGCATCTCGCCAGGGGATCCCGACACCATGTCATGGCCGCCGCCGCGCTGACCCGGCGCGAGGTGGCCCGAGAGGGAGTACGAGAAGGTGGCAGCACCTAAGAAGGGCCGGAGCGCGAGTGCCCAGAGCAAGCCAGGGCGCTCGCTGGCCCTGATCCTGATCGCCATCGTGGGGCTCACCGCAGGCATGTTCGCCTCCGGTCACACCACTCCGCGTCTCGGCATCGACCTTGCCGGCGGTACCAGCATCACGCTGAAGGCGAAGTCGGACCAGGGATCCGCGATCAACAAGGCCAACATGGACACCGCGGTCGAGATCATGAACCGCCGTGTCAACGGGCTGGGCGTCTCCGAGGCGGAGGTGCAGACCCAGGGCCGCGACAACATCATCGTGAACATCCCCAAGGGCACCAACTCGGAGAAGGCCCGGGAGCAGGTCGGCACCACCGCCAAGCTGTACTTCCGCCCGGTTCTGGCCCAGGAGGCCACCGGCTCCGCCGCCGCCTCGCCGAGCGCGTCCCCGAGCGGCTCGTCCAGCGCCTCTCCGAGCCCCTCGGCGAGCGCCTCCGGCACCGGTGAGAAGGCGACCTCCTCGTCCTCCCCGTCGGCCTCCGCCACCTCGCAGGGCCGCGCCGTCACCGACGCGCTGAAGGCCGACTCCACCCCGTCGGCCTCCGCCAGCGCCAAGGCGAGCTCCTCGGCCAGCCCGTCGGCCTCCGCGAGCGGCGGCGCCGCCGTCACCGCGGACGACGCAGCGCTCCAGGCCAAGTACGCCGCCCTGGACTGCTCCAAGGAGTCGGTCCGCATCAAGGCCGGCGAGGGCGTCAAGCCCGAGGACACGACCGTGGCCTGCGGTGAGAGCGACAAGGTCTGGTACAAGTACCTGCTCGGCCCGGCCGCCGTCGACGGCACCGAGGTCGACAAGGCCCAGGCCGTCTACGACACGCAGACCGCCGCCGGCTGGCAGGTCACCATGGACTTCAACAAGTCCGGCGCCAAGAAGTTCGCCACGATCACCGGCCAGCTCGCGCAGAACACCCAGCCGCAGAACGAGTTCGGCATCGTGCTCGACGGCAACGTCGTCTCCAGCCCGTACGTGAGCTCCTCCATCACCGGCGGCCAGGCCCAGATCTCGGGCAGCTTCACGCAGGAGGAGGCCCAGGGCCTCGCCAACATGCTGTCCTACGGTGCGCTCCCGCTCTCCTTCGAGGAGCAGAGCGTGACCACGGTGACGGCGGCGCTCGGCGGTGACCAGCTGCACGCCGGTCTGCTGGCCGGCGCCATCGGCCTCCTGCTGGTCGTGATCTACCTGGTGGCCTACTACCGCGGCCTCGCGATGATCGCCCTCGCGTCGCTGCTGGTCTCGGCGGCCCTCACCTACGTGCTCATGGCGCTGCTCGGCCCGGCCATCGGCTTCGCGCTGAACCTGCCCGCCGTCTGTGGCGCCATCGTCGCCATCGGCATCACCGCGGACTCGTTCATCGTGTACTTCGAACGCGTCCGGGACGAGATCCGCGAGGGCCGTACCCTGCGCCCCGCCGTCGAGCGGGCCTGGCCGCGTGCCCGGCGCACCATCCTGGTCTCCGACTTCGTGTCGTTCCTCGCCGCCGCGGTGCTCTTCATCGTCACGGTCGGCAAGGTCCAGGGCTTCGCGTTCACGCTGGGCCTGACCACCGTCCTGGACGTGGTCGTGGTCTTCTTCTTCACCAAGCCGCTGATGACGCTCATCGCTCGGCGGAAGTTCTTCGCGAGCGGCCACAAGTGGTCCGGCCTCGACCCGAAGAGCCTGGGTGCCCAGCCGCCGCTGCGCCGCACCCGCCGTCCCGGTGGTCCTGCCGCCGGCCCCGTCGAGACGAAGGAGGCCTGAGCGATGTCGAAACTCGGTAACCTCGGCGCCCGGCTGCACCGTGGCGAGATCAGCTACGACTTCATCGGCCACCGCAAGCTCTGGTACAGCATCTCGATCCTGATCACCATCACGGCCATCGTCGGCCTGGCGGTGCGCGGCCTGAACATGGGCATCGACTTCCAGGGCGGCGCCGTCTTCACCACCGAGAAGACGAGCGTCTCCGTCTCCCAGGCCGAGGAGTACGCGAAGTCGGCGTCCGGCCATGACGCGGTCGTGCAGAAGCTGGGCAACGGCACGATGCGCATCCAGATCGCCGGCATGGACATCAAGCAGTCCAACGGGATCAAGACCGAGCTGGCCAAGGACTTCAAGGCCGACCCGGAGACCATTACCGCCGAACTGGTCGGTCCCAGCTGGGGCGACCAGATCGCCAGCAAGGCCTGGCAGGGCCTGGCGATCTTCATGGTGCTGGTCGTGATCTACCTGGCGATCGCCTTCGAGTGGCGCATGGCCATCGCGGCCCTCGTCGCCCTGATCCACGACATCACGATCACGGTCGGCATCTACGCCCTCGTCGGCTTCGAGGTCACGCCCGGCACGGTGATCGGTCTGCTGACGATCCTCGGTTACTCGCTGTACGACACCGTCGTGGTCTTCGACTCCCTCAAGGAACAGACGAAGGACCTCACGAAGCAGACCCGCTTCACCTACAGCGAGATCGCCAACCGGTCGATCAACGGCACCCTGGTCCGCTCCATCAACACCACGGTCGTCGCGCTGCTGCCGGTGGCGGGCCTGCTGTTCATCGGCGGCGGCTTCCTGGGCGCGGGCACGCTCAACGACATCTCGCTGTCGCTGTTCGTCGGCCTCGCGGCCGGCGCGTACTCGTCGATCTTCATCGCCACGCCGCTCGTCGCCGACCTCAAGGAGCGCGAGCCGCAGATCAAGGCGCTGAAGAAGCGCGTCCTGGCCAAGCGCGCCCAGTCGTCGGCCGAGGAGGCGCCCGCGCAGACCCGTGGCGACGACACCTACGGCGACGAGCCGGAGGACGCCGAAGCCGCGGTCGTCGGGCCGCGCAACCAGCCCGCGTCCCGGGGCCGGGGCCGTGGCCGTCCGTCGGGCAAGCGCCGATGACCGAGCTCACCGACATCACGACGCTGCTGCACAGCCGCATCCGTGACGTGGCCGACTACCCGGAGCCGGGTGTGATGTTCAAGGACATCACCCCGCTCCTGGCGGACCCGGTGGCGTTCACCGCGCTCACCGACGCGTTCGCAGGGATCGCCGAGCGCACCGGCGCCACCAAGGTCGTCGGCCTGGAGGCCCGGGGCTTCATCCTGGGCGCCCCGGTCGCCGTCCGGGCCGGCCTGGGCTTCATCCCCGTGCGCAAGGCGGGCAAGCTCCCCGGCGCCACCCTCGGCCAGGCCTACGACCTGGAGTACGGCTCGGCCGAGATCGAGGTGCACGCCGAGGACCTGTCCGCCGACGACCGGGTGCTGATCGTCGACGACGTCCTCGCCACCGGCGGCACCGCCGAGGCGTCGATCCAGCTCATCCACCGGGCGGGCGCCCAGGTCGCGGGCGTCGCCGTCCTGATGGAGCTGGGCTTCCTCGACGGCCGTCCCCGCCTGGAGGCGGCCCTCGGCGGAGCGCCTCTGGAGGCGCTGCTCACGATCTGAGCGCGGTCCCAGAACCGTCGTACGCCAAGTGGGCGGGCCCGGAGGAATCCGGAGCCCGCCCCTTGTGTTTCTCCGGTAGACGGCCCTCACATCAACCTGAAGGCGATCCTGGAGCTCAGGATCGCTACGATGGGTGTTCCGGAGCCTGACCGGGGACCCGGATCGCGCACGAGGAGTCCTCTTGCCAGACGAGGCCCAGCACCTGACCGCCGCCAAGCCCGAGCCCGCCTCGGGTTCCGCGGCCACGCCCGTGTCGCCCGCGTCGCACGCGAAGGACGACAGTCGTGGGGCGGTCGAGCACGACCGATCCGCGCCTGTCGACAAGCCCGCCGAGCAGCCCCGGCCCAAGCCGGCCCAGCCCGAGGGCTCCTCGGCCGCGCCCGCCGGCCGCCCGGCCGCCGCGCAGCCCCCGGCCCGCTCCGGCTCCTCCAACCGCGTCCGCGCCCGCCTCGCCCGGCTCGGCGTCCAGCGTCAGAACCCGTACAACCCGGTCCTGGAACCGCTGCTGCGGATAGTGCGCAGCAACGATCCCAAGATCGAGACGGCGACGCTGCGTCAGATCGAGAAGTCCTACCAGGTCGCCGAGCGCTGGCACCGCGGTCAGAAGCGCAAGAGCGGCGACCCGTACATCACGCATCCGCTCGCGGTGACCACGATCCTCGCCGAGCTGGGCATGGATCCGGCCACGCTCATGGCGGGCCTGCTGCACGACACCGTCGAGGACACCGAGTACGGCCTGGAGGACCTGCGCCGCGACTTCGGCGACCAGGTCGCCCTGCTGGTCGACGGCGTCACGAAGCTGGACAAGGTCAAGTTCGGCGAGGCCGCGCAGGCCGAGACCGTGCGCAAGATGGTCGTCGCCATGGCCAAGGACCCGCGCGTCCTGGTCATCAAGCTCGCCGACCGGCTGCACAACATGCGCACCATGCGTTACCTCAAGCGCGAGAAGCAGGAGAAGAAGGCGCGCGAGACCCTCGAGATCTACGCGCCGCTCGCCCACCGTCTCGGCATGAACACCATCAAGTGGGAACTGGAGGACCTCGCCTTCGCGATCCTCTACCCCAAGATGTACGACGAGATCGTACGGCTGGTGGCCGAGCGGGCACCGAAGCGTGACGAGTATCTGGCCATAGTGACCGACGAGGTCCAGGCCGACCTGCGCGCCGCCCGCATCAAGGCGACCGTGACCGGCCGCCCGAAGCACTACTACAGCGTCTACCAGAAGATGATCGTCCGCGGCCGTGACTTCGCGGAGATCTACGACCTGGTGGGCATCCGCGTCCTCGTGGACACGGTCAGGGACTGCTACGCGGCCCTCGGCACGGTGCACGCGCGATGGAACCCGGTCCCCGGCCGGTTCAAGGACTACATCGCGATGCCCAAGTTCAACATGTACCAGTCGCTGCACACGACGGTCATCGGCCCCAACGGCAAGCCGGTCGAACTCCAGATCCGCACCTTCGACATGCACCGCCGCGCCGAGTACGGCATCGCCGCGCACTGGAAGTACAAGCAGGAGGCCGTCGCCGGCGCCTCCAAGGTGCGCTCGGACCAGCCGAGGACCACCGGCAAGGACGACCACCTCAACGACATGGCGTGGCTGCGGCAGCTCCTCGACTGGCAGAAGGAGACCGAGGACCCCGGCGAGTTCCTGGAGTCCCTGCGCTTCGACCTGTCGCGCAACGAGGTCTTCGTGTTCACGCCGAAGGGCGACGTGATAGCGCTGCCGGCCGGCGCCACGCCCGTGGACTTCTCGTACGCGGTGCACACCGAGGTGGGCCACCGCACCATAGGAGCCCGCGTCAACGGACGCCTCGTCCCGCTGGAATCGACCCTGGACAACGGCGACCTGGTGGAGGTCTTCACCTCCAAGGCGGCCGGGGCCGGGCCGTCCCGGGACTGGCTGAACTTCGTGAAGTCGCCGCGCGCCCGCAACAAGATCCGGGCCTGGTTCTCCAAGGAGCGCCGCGACGAGGCCATCGAGCAGGGCAAGGACGCCATCGCCCGCGCGATGCGCAAGCAGAACCTGCCGATCCAGCGCATCCTCACCGGTGACTCGCTGGTCACGCTGGCGCACGAGATGCGCTACCCGGACATCTCCTCGCTGTACGCGGCGATCGGCGAGGGCCATGTGGCCGCGCAGAACGTCGTGCAGAAGCTGGTGCAGGCCCTCGGCGGCGAGGAGGCGGCCACCGAGGAGATCGACGAGACGGTCCCGTCCCGCACCCGCGGTCGCAAGCGGCGCAGCAACCAGGACCCCGGTGTGGTCGTCAAGGGCGTCGACGACGTCTGGATCAAGCTGGCCCGCTGTTGTACGCCCGTGCCCGGCGATCCGATCATCGGCTTCGTCACGCGCGGTAGTGGCGTATCGGTTCATCGCAGCGACTGCGTCAACGTGGAGTCACTGTCCCGCGAACCGGAGCGCATCCTCGAGGTCGAGTGGGCGCCCACCCAGTCCTCGGTCTTCCTGGTCGCCATCCAGGTCGAGGCCCTCGACCGCTCCCGCCTCCTCTCGGACGTCACACGGGTGCTGTCCGACCAGCACGTCAACATCCTGTCCGCGGCGGTCCAGACCTCCCGCGACCGGGTGGCCACCTCCCGCTTCACCTTCGAGATGGGCGACCCCAAGCACCTGGGACACGTCCTGAAGGCCGTACGCGGCGTGGAGGGCGTCTACGACGTGTACCGGGAGACATCGGCGCGCAGGCCGTAAGCGAGCACACGAGAGGCCCCCGTACGCGATGTACGGGGGCCGCTTCGATGTCCGGGCCGCGGTCGCGGCTGCCGGTCGGATCTTCAGCCGCCGAACTCCTGGAGGCCCTTCAGAGCCTGGTCCAGCAGCGCCTGACGGCCTTCCAGCTCACGCTCCAGCTTGTCGGCTCTCGCGGAGTTGCCCTGCGCACGCGCCTGGTCGATCTGCGTCCGCAGCTTGTCCACGGCGGCCTGGAGCTGACCGGTCAGACCCGCGGCACGCGCGCGTGCCTCCGGGTTCGTCCGTCGCCACTCGGTCTCCTCGGACTCCTGCATCGCCCGCTCCACGGCGTGCATCCGGCCCTCGATCTTCGGGCGGGCGTCGCGCGGGACGTGGCCGATGGCCTCCCAGCGCTCGTTGAGCGAGCGGAACGCGGCACGCGCCGTCTTCAGGTCACCGATCGGCAGAAGCTTCTCGGCCTCCTCGGCCAGCTCCTCCTTGAGCTTCAGGTTCTCCGTCTGCTCCGCGTCCCGCTCGGCGAACACCGAGCTGCGGGCGGCGAAGAAGACGTCCTGGGCGCCGCGGAAGCGGTTCCACAGGTCGTCCTCGTGCTCGCGCTGGGCGCGGCCGGCGGCCTTCCACTCCGCCATCAGCTCGCGGTAGCGAGCCGCCGTCGGACCCCAGTCCGAGGAACCGGACAGCGCCTCGGCCTCGGTGACCAGCCGCTCCTTGGTCCGCCGGGCCTCCTCGCGCTGCGCGTCCAGCTGCGCGAAGTGCGCCTTGCGGCGCTTGGAGAACGCCGAGCGCGCGTGCGAGAACCGGTGCCACAGCTCGTCGTCCGACTTGCGGTCGAGACGCGGCAGACCCTTCCAGATGTCCACCAGCGACCGCAGCCGCTCACCGGCGGCCCGCCACTGGTCGGACTGCGCCAGCTGCTCGGCCTCGGTGACCAGGTCCTCCTTGGCCTTGCGGGCCTCGTCGGACTGCTTGGCCCGCTGCTGCTTGCGCTCCTCGCGCCGCGACTCGACGGTCGCCACCAGCTTGTCCAGCCGGTCCCGCAGCGTCTGAAGATCACCGACCGCGTGGTGCGCGTCGACCTGCTCGCGGATGTGGTCGATCGCGACCTGGGCGTCCTTCGTCGACAGATCGGTGGTCTTCACTCGCTTCTCGAGGAGGCCGATCTCGACAACCAGGCCCTCGTACTTGCGCTCGAAATAGGCCAGCGCCTCCTCGGGGGAGCCTGCCTGCCAGGAGCCGACCACCTGCTCGCCGTCGGCCGTACGCACGTACACGGTCCCCGTCTCGTCGACGCGGCCCCACGGGTCGCTGCTCACAGCGCCTCCTCCACATGATGCCTCCGAGGGGCTTCAGCGCCCCTGGGCATCGTCCACAGTTTCGTCACGGCCAACATAGGCGACCGGCGGGCCGCCTGTCCGCATCCAGCGCGACCGAAATTGCGCAGTTGACCGCCCCTTGGTCGGCAGATCGCCGTCAGGATTTCGTGACCGTCGCCTTGTTGACCACGACCGTCGCGTTCGGGGCTCCGTCACCGGCTCCCGTGTTCTCGCCCGCGGCGGCGATCTTCGCCAGGACCTTCATGCCGTCGGCCGACACGGTGCCGAAGGGCGTGTAGCTGGGCGGCAGCTGACTGTCCTGGTAGACGAGGAAGAACTGGCTGCCGCCGGTGTGCGCCTGACCGGTGTTGGCCATCGCGATGGTGCCCGCCGGGTAGATGTTGTTCTTGAGGGTGGCGTCCTTCAGGTTCTCGTCCGGAATGGTGTAGCCGGGGCCGCCGCTGCCGCTGCCCGTCGGGTCGCCGCACTGCAACACGTAGATGCCGCTCGTGGTGAGACGGTGGCACTTGGTGTGGTCGAAGTAGCCCTTGCCGGCGAGGAAGCTGAACGAGTTCACCGTGTGCGGCGCGGCCTTCGCCTTGAGCGCTATGCCGATGTCCCCGCACGTCGTCGCGAGCGTCATCGTGTACTTCGCCGACTTGTCGATCGTGACCGCCGGCTCCTTCTTCCAGGTCTGCGTCTTGACCGAGCCCGCGGCCGCCTTCTCGCACGGGTCCTTGACGGCGCTCGGCGTCGCGGACGGCGTCGTCTCCGAGCTCGCGTTCGCCTTGTCGTCGTCCTTCATGACGCCGGTCGTGTACAGCGCCACACTGCCGATGATGATCACGCCGAGGACCGACGCGATCACCGAGTTGCGCGCACGCGCCTTGCGTCGCGCGGAGGTGCGCCGCTGCTGTTGCCGCAAGAACTTCTCCCGGGCGAGCTGACGCTTCCGCTGTTCCTGGGTGACCACCGGGTTCTCTCCTCGTGCGTCTCGTACGTCGACTGGGACGCGTGCGTCTTGTGAGCCGACCGCCTGCGTGTGCCCCGTACCGTATATGGGTTCGCTGAGGAAACGGCAGCGCCGGTAGGCTCTGACCACTGGCGCAGCGGCCCAGAAGCCCACGCGTATCGACACAAACGAAGGACGATCGTGCTCATTGCCGGGTTCCCCGCCGGCGCCTGGGGGACGAACTGTTATCTCGTCGCCCCCGCCGCCGGTGAGGAGTGCGTGATCATCGACCCCGGCCACCAGGCGGCCCCAGGAGTCGAGGAAGCGATCAGGAAGCATCGGCTCAAGCCCGTCGCCGTCGTCCTCACCCACGGCCACATCGACCACGTGGCCTCGGTCGTCCCGGTGTGCGGAGCGCACGACGTACCGGCCTGGATCCACCCCGAGGACCGCTACATGATGAGCGACCCCGAGAAGGCGCTCGGCCGGTCCATCGGGATGCCGCTGATGGGCGAGCTGACCGTGGGGGAGCCGGACGACGTCCGTGAGCTGACCGACGGCGCCGGGCTGGACCTGGCGGGTCTGCAGTTCTCCGTCGCCCATGCGCCGGGCCATACCAAGGGGTCGGTGACCTTCCGGATGCCCGAGACGGCCGACGTCCCGTCGGTCTTCTTCTCCGGGGATCTGCTGTTCGCCGGCTCCATCGGACGCACCGACCTGCCCGGCGGTGACATGGCCGAGATGCTCGACTCGCTGGCCCGCGTGTGCCTGCCGCTCGAGGACTCGACCGTGGTGCTGTCCGGACACGGCCCCCAGACGACCATCGGCCAGGAGCGCGCCACCAACCCGCATCTGCGGCAGGTGGCGGCCGGCGGCCAGGGAGCGGGTTCGCACACCCCTCCCCGACGAGGAATGTGACGAGAGACCTTCCGTGAGTACCTTTCAGGCCCCCAAGGGCACGTACGACCTGATTCCGCCGCGCTCCGCGAAGTTCCTCGCGGTACGCGAGGCGATCGCCGCCCCGCTGCGCAACTCCGGCTACGGCTACGTCGAGACGCCCGGCTTCGAGGACGTCAACCTGTTCGCCCGCGGTGTGGGCGAGTCCACCGACATCGTCAGCAAGGAGATGTACGCCTTCGAGACCAAGGGAGGCGACCGGCTGGCCCTGCGCCCGGAGGGCACGGCGTCCGTGCTGCGCGCCGCCCTGGAGGCGAACCTCCACAAGCAGGGCAACCTGCCGGTCAAGCTCTGGTACTCGGGCTCGTACTACCGGTACGAGAAGCCGCAGGCGGGCCGGTACCGGCACTTCTCCCAGGTCGGCGCCGAGGCGATCGGCGCGGAGGACCCGGCGCTGGACGCCGAGCTGATCATCCTGGCCGACCAGGCGTACCGGTCGCTGGGGCTGCGCGACTTCCGCATCCTCCTCAACAGCCTCGGCGACAAGGAGTGCCGCCCGGTGTACCGGGAGGCGCTCCAGAACTTCCTGCGGGGCCTGGACCTCGACGAGGAGACGCTGAGCCGCGCGGAGATCAACCCGCTGCGGGTCCTGGACGACAAGCGCGAGGCGGTCCAGAAGCAGCTCGGGGACGCGCCGCTCCTGCGCGACTACCTCTGCGACGCGTGCAAGGCGTACCACGAGGAGGTCCGTGAGCTGATCACGGCGGCGGGCGTGGTCTTCGAGGACGACCCGAAGCTGGTCCGCGGCCTCGACTACTACACCCGCACGACCTTCGAGTTCGTCCACGACGGACTGGGCTCCCAGTCCGCGGTGGGCGGCGGCGGCCGCTACGACGGTCTCTCCGAGATGATCGGCGGCCCCGCGCTGCCGTCGGTGGGCTGGGCGCTGGGCGTCGACCGCACGGTGCTGGCGCTGGAGGCGGAGGGCGTGGAGCTGGAACTGCCCGCCGCGACCTCCGTGTTCGCCGTCCCGCTCGGCGAGGAGGCCCGCCGGGTCCTCTTCGCGAAGGTCACCGAACTGCGCAAGCTCGGCGTCGCGGCCGACTTCTCCTACGGCGCCAGGGGGCTCAAGGGCGCCATGAAGAGCGCCAACCGCAGCGGGGCCCGCTACACGATCGTCGCCGGCGAACGCGACCTCGCAGAGGGCGTCGTCCAGCTCAAGGACATGGCGTCCGGCGAGCAGACGGCGATCGGCGTCAACGAGATCGTGGCGGAACTGGAGTCGAAGCTGGGCTAGCGGGCGCGCAAGCCCGAGGAAGGCGCCGGGTCGGACGACCCGGCGCCTTCGTCATGGGCCGGGGCGTCAACCTGGCGGGCACCCGTTCGTCCTCCGGAGGGGCGCCTTCGTCCGAGCGGCACGCGTGCGTGCCGGTGTGCGCCTGGCCTTGGCCGGAACCGAACGCCGGGGGGCGTCCTTACGTACTTCCTTATGCGCACCGAACGGTGCGCACCCGGTCCGGTGCGGCACAATGGCCCCTGCCCGAGGATGGTCCAACTCTCAAGCGACGGATCGGCGTGATGAGCAAGACGACAGTCAAAGACGTCTCCACGGAGTCCGAGCCCGAGCGCGTCACCGCGACCGAGCCCCGGACCGTGGGCGGCAGCCGTGCGTTCGCGATCCTGCTGCTGATCACCGGTGCCGCCGGTCTGCTCGCCGCCTGGGTCATCACGCTCGACAAGTTCAAGATCCTCGAGGCCAAGGTCGCCGGCACGACCTTCACGCCCAGTTGCAGCATCAGCCCGATCATCAGCTGCGGCAGCGTCATGGAGAGCAAGCAGGCCGCCGCCTTCGGTTTCCCCAACCCGATGCTCGGCCTCGTCGCCTACGGCATCGTGATCTGCGTGGGCATGAGCCTGCTGACCCGGGTCGCCTTCCCGCGCTGGTACTGGCTCACCTTCAACTTCGGCACCCTCTTCGGCGTGGCCTTCTGCACCTGGCTCCAGTACCAGTCCCTGTACGAGATCAACGCCCTGTGCCTGTGGTGCTCGCTTGCCTGGGTCGCGACGATCACCATGTTCTGGTACGTCACCTCGTTCAACGTGCGCAACGGCCTGCTGCCCGCCCCGGGCTGGCTGAAGCGCTTCCTCGGCGAGTTCACCTGGGTCCTGCCGGTCACCCACGTCGGCATCATCGCCATGCTGGTCCTGACCCGCTGGGGCGCGGACCTGTGGGCCTGAGCCGCGTACCGGACAGGCGTCGGACGTCACTGTCAGACCTCTGACGTAGGCTCCGACGTGTGGAGCCCGACCTGTTCACCGCCGCAGCCGAAGACCGCCAGGAGAAGGACCCCGCCGGGAGCCCCCTGGCGGTCCGGATGCGCCCGCGCACCCTCGACGAGGTGGTGGGCCAGCAGCACCTGCTGAAGCCGGGCTCACCCCTGCGCCGCCTGGTCGGCGAGGGTGCCACGGGCCCGGCGGGCCCCTCCTCGGTGATCCTCTGGGGACCGCCCGGCACCGGGAAGACGACTCTGGCGTACGTCGTCTCCAAGGCCACCAACAAGCGGTTCGTCGAACTGTCGGCGATCACCGCGGGCGTCAAGGAGGTCCGCGCGGTCATCGACGGCGCCCGCCGCGCCATCGGCGGCTACGGCAAGGAGACCGTCCTCTTCCTCGACGAGATCCACCGCTTCAGCAAGGCCCAGCAGGACTCCCTCCTGCCGGCCGTCGAGAACCGCTGGGTGACGCTGATCGCGGCGACCACCGAGAACCCGTACTTCTCCGTGATCTCGCCCCTGCTCTCCCGCTCCCTCCTGCTGACCCTCGAGCCCCTCACGGACGACGGTCTGCGCGACCTGGTCAGGCGCGCCGTGGCCGACGAACGCGGCCTCAAGGGCGCCGTCACCCTCCCCGAGGACACCGAGGCCCATCTGCTGCGCATCGCCGGCGGCGACGCCCGCCGGGCCCTCACCGCCCTGGAGGCCGCCGCCGGGGCCGCCCTGGACCAGGAGGAGACCGGGATCAGCCTCCAGACCCTGGAGCAG
The DNA here is from genome assembly GCF_042737245.1 of Streptomyces sp. NPDC060002. Lineage (NCBI taxonomy): Bacteria > Bacillati > Actinomycetota > Actinomycetes > Kitasatosporales > Streptomycetaceae > Streptomyces > Streptomyces sp. NPDC060002. The sequence continues at coordinate 14,738 of NZ_JBHWUW010000058.1, read as the reverse complement.
ACGGTCGACCGCGCGGCGGTGAAGTACGACCGTGACGGCGACCAGCACTACGACGTCGCCAGCGCCCTCATCAAGTCCATCCGCGGTTCGGACGTCGACGCGGCCCTGCACTACCTGGCCCGCATGGTCGAGGCCGGCGAGGACCCGCGCTTCATCGCCCGCCGCCTGATGATCTCCGCCAGCGAGGACATCGGCCTGGCGGACCCGAACGCCCTGCCGATCGCGGTCGCCGCCGCCCAGGCCGTCGCCATGATCGGCTTCCCCGAGGCCGCGCTCACCCTCAGCCACGTCACCATCGCCCTCGCCCTGGCACCCAAGTCGAACGCCGCGACGACCGCGATCGGCGCCGCCCTGGACGACGTACGCAAGGGACTGGCCGGTCCGGTGCCGCCGCATCTGCGCGACGGGCACTACAAGGGCGCCGCCAAGCTGGGGCACGCGCAGGGGTACGTGTATCCGCACGACCTGCCCGAGGGCATCGCCGCCCAGCAGTACGCCCCGGACGCCATCAAGGACCGCGAGTACTACGAGCCCACCCGGCACGGCGCCGAGGCCCGCTACGCGGACGCGGTGGAGTGGACCCGGCAGCACCTCGGTCGCGACGGGTCCTGAGCACCCTGTAGACTCGCCCGAAGTGCCGCGTCCCGTGCAGTCAGAACAGGACGGTCGGCCGGAGCACCGGTCCTCGGACCTCGCTCCAGGAGCGTCGCGCACCGTCGAAGGTGTCGCGGGCAGCCCATCACCACTCGGAATTCCGAGAACGGTCGATGGGCAACTCGCGTGCTGCACGTATGTGCCCAGACCAGGGGAGCGGCTGCCCGACAGGTTCCACGCGGACCCGACGGGTTTCCCCGGCTGCGGATGCGACCTCCCTTAACCCTGACAAGCCGGAAATTCTGGAAAGTGAGAGATCGTGGCGAACCAGCCCCGTCCCAAGGTCAAGAAGTCGCGTGCCCTCGGCATCGCGCTGACCCCGAAGGCCGTCAAGTACTTCGAGGCCCGCCCCTACCCGCCGGGCGAGCACGGCCGTGGCCGCAAGCAGAACTCGGACTACAAGGTCCGTCTGCTCGAGAAGCAGCGTCTGCGCGCGCAGTACGACGTGTCCGAGCGCCAGCTCGTCCGCGCCTACGAGCGTGCCTCCAAGGTCCAGGGCAAGACCGGTGAGGCCCTGATCATCGAGCTCGAGCGCCGTCTCGACGCGCTGGTCCTGCGTTCGGGCATCGCCCGCACGATCTACCAGGCCCGTCAGATGGTCGTCCACGGCCACATCGAGGTCAACGGCCAGAAGGTCGACAAGCCGTCCTTCCGCGTCAAGCCCGACGACGTCGTCATGGTCCGCGAGCGCAGCCGCAGCAAGACGCTGTTCGAGGTCTCCCGCGCCGGTGGCTTCGCCCCCGACGGCGAGACCCCGCGCTACCTCCAGGTGAACCTCGGCGCCCTGGCGTTCCGCCTGGACCGCGAGCCGAACCGCAAGGAGATCCCGGTGATCTGCGACGAGCAGCTCGTCGTCGAGTACTACGCCCGCTGATCCCCTTCCGGATCGGTCTGCGGCCGTCGTAGGACTTCCGCGCCAAGGCCCGTCGTCCCGCTGCCCTTCGGGGCAGGTGGGACGGCGGGCTTTCGCACGCCTAATCCGGTACGGAACGCCGGCGTCGGCGCGATAGGCTCGCCTCCAGAGATAGCTGTTCGTCAGACAGGGAGCGGGTGCGCAGTGTCCGGTGGAGAGGTGGCCGGCATCCTGGTGGCCGTGTTCTGGGCGATCCTGGTCTCCTTCCTGGCCGTCGCGCTGGCGAGGCTGGCCCAGACGCTCAGGGCGACCACCAGACTCGTCGCCGACGTGACCGAGCAGGCCGTCCCGCTGCTGGCCGACGCCTCCGCGGCGGTGCGTTCCGCGCAGACCCAGATCGACCGGGTCGACGCGATCGCCACCGACGTCCAGGAGGTCACGTCGAACGCCTCGGCGCTGTCCACCACGGTCGCCTCCACCTTCGGCGGCCCCCTGGTGAAGGTCGCCGCCTTCGGCTACGGCGTGCGCCGGGCCCTCGGCGGCCGCAAGGACGACGTGCCCGCCAGGGAGCCCCGGCGGACCGTGATCGTGGGCCGAACGGTCTCCCGGCGGGAGAAGCGCAAGCCCCGTGGAAAGAGGGACTGAGACCAGCGATGTTCCGCCGTACCTTCTGGTTCACCACGGGCGTCGCCGCCGGTGTCTGGGCCACCACCAAGGTCAATCGCAAGCTGAAGCAGCTGACCCCCGAGAGCCTCGCCGCGTCCGCGGCCAACAAGGCGCTCGAGACGGGAGCACGCCTCAAGGACCGCGCGGTGGGTTTCGCGCTCGACGTCCGCGACAACATGGCCCAGCGGGAGGCCGAGCTGGGGGAGGCGCTGGGGATCCGCGACGATCCCGAACTCCCCGCGCCCCGGCGGTACACCGCCATCGAGAACCACCGCAGTACCCCCGAGCACCCCGAGCACACGACGTACTCGCACAACCGGAATGAGGACCACTGATGGAGTCGGCCGAGATCCGCCGCCGCTGGCTGAGCTTCTACGAGGAGCGCGGTCACACCGTCGTCCCTTCGGCGTCGCTCATCGCGGACGACCCGACTCTGCTCCTGGTCCCCGCCGGCATGGTCCCCTTCAAGCCGTACTTCCTCGGCGACGTCAAGCCGCCGTGGTCGCGCGCCACCAGCGTGCAGAAGTGCGTGCGCACGCCCGACATCGAAGAGGTCGGCAAGACCACCCGCCACGGCACGTTCTTCCAGATGTGCGGCAACTTCTCCTTCGGCGACTACTTCAAGGAAGGCGCCATCAAGTACGCCTGGGAGCTGCTCACCGCGCCCCAGGACAAGGGTGGTTACGGCCTGGTCCCGGAGAAGCTCTGGATCACGGTCTACAAGGACGACGACGAGGCCGAGCGCATCTGGCACGAGGTCGTCGGCGTGCCCAGGGAGCGCATCCAGCGCCTCGGCATGAAGGACAACTACTGGTCCATGGGCGTCCCCGGCCCCTGCGGCCCCTGTTCCGAGATCAACTATGACCGCGGTCCCGAGTTCGGGGTCGAGGGCGGCCCCGCCGTCAACGACGAGCGGTACGTGGAGATCTGGAACCTCGTCTTCATGCAGTTCGAGCGTGGCGAGGGCATCGGCAAGGACAACTTCGAGATCCTGGGCGACCTGCCGAGCAAGAACATCGACACGGGCCTCGGCCTGGAGCGCCTCGCCATGATTCTGCAGGGCGTGCAGAACATGTACGAGATCGACACCTCGATGGCCGTCATCAGGAAGGCCACCGAGCTGACCGGTGTCGAGTACGGCCGGGCCCACGAGTCGGACGTCTCGCTGCGCGTGGTCACCGACCACATGCGCACCTCCGTGATGCTCATCGGCGACGGCGTCACCCCCGGCAACGAGGGCCGCGGTTACGTCCTGCGCCGCATCATGCGCCGCGCCATCCGCAACATGCGCCTCCTCGGCGCCACCGGCCCGGTCGTCAAGGACCTCATCGACACCGTCATCGAGATGATGGGCCAGCAGTACCCCGAGCTGGTCACCGACCGCGAGCGGATCGAGAAGGTCGCCCTCGCCGAGGAGAACGCCTTCCTCAAGACGCTGAAGGCCGGCACCAACATCCTCGACACCGCCGTCACCGAGACCAAGCAGTCCGGTGGCGCGGTCCTCGCCGGCGACAAGGCCTTCCTGCTCCACGACACCTGGGGCTTCCCGATCGACCTCACCCTCGAGATGGCCGCCGAGCAGGGGCTGTCCGTGGACGAGGACGGCTTCCGCCGCCTGATGAAGGAACAGCGGGAACGCGCCAAGGCCGACGCCCAGGCCAAGAAGACCGGGCACGCCGGCGTGGGCGCCTACCGCGAGATCGCCGACCGGGCCGGTGCCACCGACTTCATCGGCTACGCCGACACCGAGGGCGAGTCGACGATCGTCGGCATCCTCGTCGACGGCGCCTCCTCGCCGGCCGCCACCGAGGGCGACGAGGTCGAGATCGTCCTCGACCGCACCCCGTTCTACGCCGAGGGCGGCGGCCAGATCGGTGACACCGGCCGTATCAAGGTGGACACCGGCGCCGTCATCGAGATCCGCGACACCCAGAAGCCGGTCCCCGGCGTGTACGTCCACAAGGGCGTCGTCCAGGTCGGCGAGGTCACGCTCGGCGCCAAGGCCCACGCCTCGATCGACCAGCGCCGCCGCACGGCCATCGCCCGCGCCCACTCGGCCACGCACCTCACGCACCAGGCGCTGCGCGACGCCCTCGGCCCGACGGCCGCCCAGGCCGGTTCCGAGAACCAGCCCGGCCGCTTCCGTTTCGACTTCGGCTCCCCGTCCGCCGTCCCGACGGCCGTGATGACCGACGTCGAGCAGAAGATCAACGAGATCCTCGCCCGCGACCTGGACGTCCAGGCCGAGGTCATGGGCATCGACGAGGCCAAGAAGCAGGGCGCCATCGCCGAGTTCGGCGAGAAGTACGGCGAGCGGGTCCGGGTCGTGACCATCGGCGACTTCTCCAAGGAGCTGTGCGGTGGCACCCATGTGCACAACACCTCCCAGCTGGGCCTGGTGAAGCTGCTCGGCGAGTCGTCGATCGGCTCGGGCGTCCGCCGCATCGAGGCCCTCGTCGGCGTCGACGCCTACAACTTCCTGGCCCGTGAGCACACGGTCGTCGCCCAGCTCCAGGAGCTGATCAAGGGCCGTCCGGAGGAACTCCCGGAGAAGGTCTCCGCCATGCTCGGCAAGCTGAAGGACGCCGAGAAGGAGATCGAGAAGTTCCGCGCGGAGAAGGTCCTGCAGGCCGCCGCCGGTCTCGTGGAGTCCGCCAAGGACGTCAGCGGTGTGGCCCTCGTCACCGGCCAGGTCCCGGACGGCACGACCTCCGACGACCTGCGCAGGCTCGTCCTCGATGTGCGAGGCCGCATCCAGGGCGGCCGGGCCGCCGTGGTCGCCCTGTTCACGGTGAACAACGGCAAACCGCTGACGGTCATCGCCACCAACGAGGCCGCCCGCGAGCGCGGTCTCAAGGCCGGCGACCTGGTCCGTACGGCTGCCAAGACCCTCGGCGGCGGCGGTGGCGGCAAGCCGGACGTCGCCCAGGGCGGCGGCCAGAACCCGGCCGCGGTCGGCGACGCCGTCGACGCCGTCGAGCGGCTCGTGGCGGAAACGGCCAAATGAGCGGGCTGACGAGGAAGGGCCGTCGACTCGCGATCGACGTCGGGGACGCCCGCATCGGGGTCGCCTCGTGCGACCCCGACGGGATCCTCGCCACTCCGGTGGAGACGGTCCCCGGCCGGGACCTCCCCGCGGCGCACCGCCGGCTCGGACAACTGGTCGAGGAGTACGAGCCGATCGAGGTCGTGGTGGGTCTGCCTCGCTCCCTCAAGGGGGGCGAGGGCCCGGCCGCGGTCAAGGTCCGGGGCTTCGCCCAGCAGCTCGCCAAGGGCATCGCGCCGATCCCGGTCAGGCTGGTGGACGAGCGGATGACGACCGTGACGGCCAGTCAGGGCCTGCGCGCCTCGGGCGTGAAGTCGAAGAAGGGCCGCTCGGTGATCGACCAGGCAGCCGCTGTGATCATCCTTCAGCAGGCGCTGGAATCCGAACGGGTGTCAGGTAAAGCACCGGGCGAGGGCGTCGAAGTGGTCATCTGATCGCGGTACGGTAACGTTCCGCGCGATGCGGCGGTGTTCGAACAGCGACCGCACAGAGAGAGACGGCACGGTGACGGGCCTGAACAAGCCGCGTGATCGCCGCCTCGCGGCTCTAGGGGATCGATGACTGAGTATGGCCGGGGCTCTGGCTCCGAACCGTGGCATCCGGAGGACCCGTTGTACGGGGACGGCGGATGGGAAGGGCAGCAGGCCCCCACGGGCCATCAGCCTGCCTACGGCGGCCAGCCACAGCACCACCCCTACCCGCAGCAGCAGGAGCAGCACCCGGACCAGCAGCAGGGGTACGGCGACTGGGGCCAGGGACAGGCGCAGCAGTACGACCAGCAGCAGTACGGTCAGCAGCAGTACGACCCGCAGTACCAGGGCTACGACCAGCAGCAGTACGCCGCTCAGGGCCAGCAGTACGCGCAGCAGAACCAGCAGGCCTACCACGAGGGGTATCAGGAGGGCGGCTGGGACGGCACGGGCACCCATGCCCACGTCCCCTACGCGGCCGACCCGGGTGACCCCTACGGTCAGCAGGCCGCGGCCTACGGCGCCGAACAGCCCGACTTCTACGGCACCCCGGAGGCCTACCCGCCGCCGGAGCCGCCCGCCCGGCGGCGTGCCGAACCCGAACCCGAACCTGAGCCGGTGCCGGTGCCGGAAGCCGAGTCCGAGCAGAAAACCGACTGGGACCCGGGACCCGATCAGGGTGAGCACGCCTTTTTCGCGGGTGGCGGGGCCGAGGACGACGAGGACGGCGACGAGCCGGAGGGCCGCGGGGACCGGCGGGGCCGGGGCGGCAAGGGCGCGAAGAGCAAGAAGAGCCGCAGCGGCTGCGCCTGTCTGGTCGTCGTGCTGGTGTTCGGCGGCGGTGTCGCGGGCGTCGGCTACTTCGGCTACGACTACTACAAGAATCGTTACGCCGCGGCTCCGGACTACACGGGCGACGGCACGAAGCAGACCGTGAGCATCCAGGTGCCCAAGGGCTCCGGCGGCGCCGCCATCGGCAGACTGCTCAAGGAGGCCGGCGTCGTCAAGAGCGTGGACGCGTTCGTCTCCGCGGTCACGAACAATCCCCAAGCGGGCGGCATCCAGGCAGGCGCGTACATCCTGAAGAAGGAGATGTCCGCGAAGAGCGCCGTGGAGATGATGCTCGACCCGGCCAGCCAGGCCAACGTGCTGGTCCCCCCGGGCCAGCGGAACGTGGCCGTCTACAAGGCCATCGACACGAAACTCGGACTTGCCTCCGGTACCACCAGGAAAGTGGCGGAGAGCGGGTACAAGACGCTCGGTCTGCCCGCCTGGGCGAACGACAACGAGGACATCAAGGACCCGCTGGAGGGCTTCCTCTTCCCGGGGACGTACGGCGCGGCCAAGGGCATGAAGCCCGAGGCGGTCCTGAAGTCGATGGTCGCCCACGCCAACGAGGTGTACGGCGAGTACGACCTCGAGGCCAAGGCCAAGACGCTCAAGCTCGAGAGCCCGTTGCAGGTCATCACGGTCGCCAGTCTCGTCCAGGCCGAGGGCAAGACGCACGACGACTACCGCAAGATGGCGGAGGTCGTCTACAACCGGCTCAAGCCGACGAACGACCAGACCAACCAGTTGCTCCAGTTCGACTCGACCTTCAACTACCTGAAGGGCGAGAGTAAAATCAACATCAGCGAGTCCGAGATCAACAGCAACAAGGACCCGTACAACACCTACACCAACAAGGGCCTGCCGCCCGGTCCGATCGGCAACCCCGGTGAGGACGCGCTGAAGGCCACGATGAATCCGACCACCGACGGCTGGATCTATTTCGTGGCGACCGACGGTGAGAGCAACACCGAATTCGCCAAGACCTACGCACAATTCCAGAAGCTCAAGGACAAGTTCGATGCCAGCTCGGGCAACTGACGCCCGCCGGGCCGCGGTGCTCGGCAGCCCCATCGCCCACTCCCTCTCCCCGGTGCTGCACCGCGCCGCGTACGAGGCACTGGAATTCACCGGCTGGACGTACGACCGCTTCGACGTCGACGAGGAGGCCCTGCCCTCCTTCGTCGCCGGACTCGGCGCCGAGTGGGCCGGTCTCTCGCTGACGATGCCGCTGAAGCGCGCGGTCATCCCGCTGCTCGACGAGGTCAGCGAGACGGCGGCCTCCGTCGAGGCGGTCAACACCCTCGTGTTCACCGAGGACGGCCGTCGGTTCGGCGACAACACGGACATCCCCGGCATGGTCGCCGCCCTGCGCGAGCGCGGTGTCGAACAGGTCGACTCGGCCGCGATCCTCGGCGCCGGCGCCACCGCGTCCTCCGCCCTGGCCGCCCTGGCCAGGGTCTGCACCGGCGAGATCGTCGCCTATGGCCGCAGTGCGGCCCGCGCCGCAGAGATGCGCCAGTGGGGCGAGCGGCTCGACGTCGAGGTCCGGATCGCCGACTGGGCGGACGCCGCCGACGCGCTCCGTTTCCCGCTGGTCGTCGCGACCACCCCGGCCGGGGCCACGGACGCCCTCGCCGCCTCGGTGCCGGAGCGTCCCGCCACACTCTTCGACGTGCTCTACGACCCGTGGCCGACCGAGCTGGCCGCCCGCTGGTCCATGTTCGGCGGCGCCGTCGTCAGCGGCCTCGACCTGCTCGTGCACCAGGCGGTCCTCCAGGTCGAGCAGATGACCGGCCGAGTCCCGGCGCCGGTGGAAGCCATGCGCAAGGCGGGCGAGCACGCCCTCGCCACCCGCGGGGCCTCGCACCACCCGTGAGCCCGTCCCCGCCCGGCCCCTCCGTCCGCTTGCTGGACCGGCGACCGGTTCCAGGGCCGGGACGTGGGAGGATCGGAGGTGGCGGGCCAGGGCCGCGCACCCGGTCACGCCACCGACGTACGCGACGGACGCGCGTGCGCAGAGCCGTATCAGGGCGCGAGCACTGAGGAGCATCGTTGAGCAGGCTGCGTTGGCTGACCGCGGGGGAATCCCACGGTCCCGCACTTGTGGCGACGCTGGAGGGCCTTCCCGCCGGCGTGCCGATCACCACGGAGATGGTCGCCGACCACCTCGCGCGGCGACGGCTCGGCTATGGGCGTGGTGCGCGCATGAAGTTCGAGCGCGACGAGGTCACCTTCCTCGGCGGTGTCCGGCACGGCCTGACCATGGGCTCACCGGTCGCCGTCATGGTGGGCAACACGGAGTGGCCGAAGTGGGAGCAGGTCATGTCGGCCGACCCGGTCGACCCGGAGATCCTCGCGGGCCTCGCCCGCAACGCACCGCTCACCCGCCCACGCCCCGGCCACGCAGACCTCGCCGGAATGCAGAAGTACGGCTTCGACGAGGCCCGGCCGATCCTGGAGCGCGCCTCCGCGCGTGAGACGGCCGCCCGGGTCGCGCTGGGCGCGGTGGCCCGGTCGTACCTGAAGGAGACGGCCGGCATCGAGATCGTCTCGCACGTCGTCGAGCTGGCCGCCGCGAAGGCGCCGTACGGCGTCCTGCCGACCCCCGCGGACGTCGAGAAGCTGGACGCGGACCCGGTCCGCTGCCTGGACGCGGACGCGTCGAAGGCGATGGTCGCGGAGATCGACCAGGCCCACAAGGACGGCGACACCCTCGGCGGCGTCGTCGAGGTGCTCGCGTACGACGTCCCGGTCGGCCTGGGCTCGCACGTGCACTGGGACCGCCGGCTGGACGCCCGCCTCGCCGCCGCCCTGATGGGCATCCAGGCGATCAAGGGCGTCGAGGTCGGCGACGGCTTCGACCTCGCGCGCGTGCCGGGTTCGAAGGCGCACGACGAGATCGTCACCACGTCCGAGGGCATCGGGCGTGCCAGCGGCCGTTCCGGCGGCACCGAGGGCGGCCTCACCACCGGCGAGCTGCTGCGCGTGCGCGCGGCGATGAAGCCGATCGCGACCGTGCCGCGGGCCCTGCGGACGGTGGACGTCGCCACGGGCGAGGCCACCCAGGCGCACCACCAGCGCTCCGACGTGTGCGCGGTCCCGGCCGCCGGGATCGTCGCCGAGGCGATGGTCGCCCTGGTGCTCGCGGACGCGGTGGCGGAGAAGTTCGGCGGCGACAGCGTCCCCGAGACCCGCCGCAACGTGCGGTCGTACCTCGACAGCCTGCACATCCGATGAGCGGGCCACTGGTCGTCCTCGTCGGCCCGATGGGCGTCGGCAAGTCCACCGTCGGGCAGCTGCTCGCCGAGCGGCTCGGCGTCTCCTACCGGGACACCGACGACGACATCGTCGCCGAGGCGGGCCGCAGCATCGCGGAGATCTTCGTCGACGAGGGCGAGGAGACCTTCCGCGCGATCGAGAAGCGGGCCGTGCGGGACGCGCTCGCCGGCCACGAGGGTGTGCTGGCGCTCGGCGGCGGCTCGATCCTGGACGCGGACACGCGCGCGCTGCTGGCCGGGCAGCGCGTGGTCTACCTGGCCATGGACGTCGAGGAAGCCGTGAAGCGCACCGGCCTTAACACGGCGCGCCCGCTGCTCGCCGTCAATCCGCGCAAGCAGTGGCGCGAGCTGATGGACGCCCGTCGCCATCTCTACGAGGGCGTCGCCACCGCCGTCGTGACCACGGACGGCCGTACGCCCGAAGAGGTCAGCCAAGTGGCCTTGGACGCTTTGGAGTTGAAGGAAGCATGAGCAGCGAGTCCGTAACGCGGATCCAAATCGGCGGCAGCTCGGGCTCGGAGCCGTACGAGGTCCTGGTCGGCCGCCGGCTGCTGGGCGAGCTCGGCGGGCTGATCGGCGGGCGAAGCGAGACGGGGGTCCCCCCGGCCGTAGGCTGGGGGAGGGTCAAGCGGGTCGCCGTGATCCACCCCGAGGCGCTCGCCGGCACCGGGGAGGCGCTCCGCGCGGACCTGGCCGAACAGGGCTACGAGGCCGTCGCCATCCAGGTGCCCAACGCGGAGGAGGCCAAGACCGCCGAGGTCGCCGCCTACTGCTGGAAGGCGCTCGGCCAGTCCGGGTTCACCCGCACCGACGTCGTCGTGGGCGTCGGCGGGGGCTCCACCACGGACCTGGCCGGATTCGTCGCCGCGACCTGGCTGCGCGGGGTGCGCTGGATCGCCGTCCCGACGACCGTGCTGGCCATGGTCGACGCGGCCGTCGGCGGCAAGACCGGCATCAACACCGCCGAGGGCAAGAACCTCGTCGGCTCCTTCCACCCGCCGGCCGGTGTGCTGTGCGACCTGGCCGCGCTGGACTCCCTGCCGGTCAACGACTACGTCTCCGGGCTCGCCGAGATCATCAAGGCCGGCTTCATCGCCGACCCGGCGATCCTCGAGCTGGTCGAGTCCGACCCCGAGGCCGCCCGCACCCCGGCGGGCCCGCACACCGCCGAGCTCATCGAGCGCTCCATCAGGGTCAAGGCGGACGTGGTGTCGTCCGACCTGAAGGAGTCCGGCCTGCGGGAGATCCTCAACTACGGTCACACGCTGGCGCACGCCATCGAGAAGAACGAGCGCTACAAGTGGCGGCACGGCGCGGCCGTGTCCGTGGGCATGCACTTCGCCGCCGAACTGGGCCGCCTGGCGGGCCGGCTGGACGACGCGACGGCCGACCGCCACCGCACGGTGCTGGAGTCGGTGGGACTGCCGCTGCACTACCGCTCCGACCAGTGGCCCAAGCTGCTGGAGAACATGAAGGTCGACAAGAAGTCCCGCGGCGACCTGCTGCGGTTCATCGTCCTGGACGGCCTGGCCAAGCCGAACGTCCTCGAGGGTCCCGACCCGGCCGTGCTGCTGGCCGCGTACGGGGAGGTGAGCGAGTAGGAGCGCGGGACGGGCGAGTAGGTCCGCCCGCTTCCCTTCCGCCCGATTCGCTTTCCACACCGGGCACTTCGGACCGCCCCCGGCCGTTCACCAAACGACAGCCGGGGGCGGTACCGTTCAGGAGCGAAAAGGGGATCCGCACCCCGCACAACCAGCGCCCATTGCCTGTACGAGACGGAGTGGCACCGGATGCAGCACGCAGTGGGTTCTCCGCTGCCGCCGCCCCACCAGCCGGGCGGCGCCCCCCAGCAGCAGCCGGGGTACCTCGGCGCCCCCTCGGGCCCGGTGCAGTCCGCGCCCCAGCCGCCGGTCCCGCCCGCGCCGCCGCCCGCCCCGCAGCACGCACCGGTCCCGCAGCATGCCCCGGTCGCTCAGGGCGCCGACACCACCGGGCATGTCCCGCTGCCGCCGGGCGGCCCCGTTCCCATGCCCAGCGCGCCACCCGCCCTGATCGTCCCCGACCCGGCGGCCACGACGCTGGCGGTGCTGCTGATCGGCCCGGCGGGTGCCGGGAAGACGAGCGTCGCCAAGTTCTGGGCCGACCACCGCCGGGTCCCCACGGCCCACGTCAGCCTCGACGACGTACGGGAATGGGTCCGCTCGGGCTTCGCCGACCCGCAGTCCGGGTGGAACGACCATTCCGAGGCCCAGTACCGCCTGGCCCGCCGCACCTGCGGCTTCGCCGCGCGCAACTTCCTGGCCAACGGCATCTCGTGCATCCTGGACGACGCGATCTTCCCCGACCGCCCGGCCGTGGGCCTGGGTGGCTGGAAACGGCATGTGGGTCCGGGCCTGCTGCCCGTCGTCCTGCTGCCCGGCCTGGAAGTCGTCCTGGAACGCAACGCCGAACGCTCCGGCAACCGCCGCCTCACCGACGAGGAGGTGGCCCGTATCCACGGCCGTATGGCCGGCTGGTACGGCTCCGGCCTCCCCATCATCGACAACTCCCAGCTGGACGTCCCGACGACGGCGAGGGTCCTGGACGACGTACTGGCGAGGGCGATCGCGAGCCCCCCGAAGTGGTAGAGCGCTCTCGAGCGCTCCGGTCCGAACCGGCCGGTTCCCCCGAACGCCCTCCCAACCGGCACAATCCAGCCATTCCTCCTACGCTCGTGTCATGTCAGAGGTCTACGCGTCCCGCCGCACCCGGCTGAGAGAACGCTGCAACGCGAGCGGCAGCGCCACCGCGCTGATCTCCCGCCCCGCCAACGTGAGATACCTCGCGGGCGCGGCCCCGGCCGGCGCCGTCCTGCTGCTGGGCAGACGTGAGGATCTCCTCGTCTGCACGGACCCGCCCGAGGACCGCCCGAGCGAGGGCCGGCCGGACGAGGCCCTGCGTGTCCACTGCCTCCACCGCCCCGGAGGCGATCCGGCGGTCGCCGCCGCCGATCTCCTCGTGGGTGAGGGCGGCGACTCCCTCGCGGTGGAGGAGCATCACCTCACGGTGGCCCGCCACCGCGAGCTGCGCTCCGTCGCGCCCCAGCTGCGCCTCGCGGACCTGGGCGGCGCGGTCGAGCAGCTGAGGGTGGTGAAGGACGAGGAGGAGATCTCCTGTCTGCGGATCGGCGCCGAGATCGCCGACCAGGCCCTGGGGGAGCTGCTGGAGTCCATCCTGGTGGGCCGTACGGAACGGCACCTCGCCCTCGAACTGGAACGGCGCCTCGTCGATCACGGCGCCGACGGCCCCGCCTTCCCCACTTCGGTCGCCACCGGCCCGAACTCCGGCCGGCGCGGGCATCGGCCCACCGACCGACGCGTCGAGGAGGGCGACTTCCTCTCCGTCTGCCTGGGGGCGAGCTACCGCGGCTACCGCTGCGAGATCGGCCGTACCTTCGTGATCGGCACGTCCCCCGCCGACTGGCAGATCGAGCTGTACGACCTCGTCTTCGCTGCCCAGCGGGCCGCACGCGAGGCCCTGGCACCCGGCGCCGCCTTCCGGGACGTGGACCGAGCGGCCCGCCATATCCTGGACTCCGCGGGGCACTCCGAGGGCCTTCCGGCGCTCACCGGACACGGTGTCGGGCTCGAAATCGAAGAGGACCCGCAGTTGTCTCCCGCGGCCATGGGTAAACTGGACGCTTGCGTGCCTGTCACCGTCGAACCGGGGGTCCACCTCCCGGGCCGGGGCGGTGTCCGGATCGATGACACGCTCGTCGTGCGCCCCGAGGCGGACGGCGGACCCGAGCTACTCACCATCACGACCAAGGAGCTGCTCGCCCTTTAGACAGGTGCGTGCACCGGGGTCGTCCACGTCAGTCCAGGAGATTCCGCAACCGTGGCTTCCACGAACGACCTCAAGAACGGCCTGGTGCTCAAGCTCGAAGGCGGCCAGCTCTGGTCCGTCGTCGAGTTCCAGCACGTCAAGCCCGGCAAGGGCCCGGCCTTCGTGCGCACCAAGCTGAAGAACGTGCTTTCCGGCAAGGTCGTCGACAAGACGTTCAATGCCGGCGTCAAGGTCGAGACGGCCACTGTCGACAAGCGCGACATGCAGTTCTCGTACATGGACGGCGAGTACTTCGTCTTCATGGACATGCAGACCTACGACCAGCTGCTGGTCGACCGCAAGGCCGTCGGCGACGCCGCCAACTTCCTGATCGAGGGCTTCACGGCCACCGTCGCGCAGCACGAGGGCGAGGTGCTCTTCGTCGAGCTGCCGGCCGCCGTCGAGCTCGTCGTGCAGGAGACCGAGCCGGGCCTCCAGGGGGACCGCTCCACCGGTGGCACCAAGCCCGCCACCCTGGAGACCGGTCACCAGATCCAGGTCCCGCTCTTCATCACCACCGGTGAGAAGATCAAGGTCGACACCCGCACCAGCGACTACCTCGGCCGGGTGAACAGCTAACCGTGGCTGCTCGCAACACGGCCCGCAAGCGCGCCTTCCAGATCCTCTTCGAGGGCGACCAGCGCGAAGTCGACGTCCTGACGGTCCTCGCGGACTGGATCCGGCTCTCCCGGGCCGACACCCGGCAGCCGCCCGTGAGCGAGTACACCATGCAGCTGGTCGAGGGCTACGCCGGTTACGCGCGGCGCATCGACGACCTGATCTCGCAGTACTCGGTCGGCTGGACGCTGGACCGGATGCCGGTCGTCGACCGGAACATCCTGCGTCTCGGCGCCTACGAGCTGATCTGGGCCGACGAGACCCCGGACGCGGTCGTCCTCGACGAGATGGTGCAGCTGGCGAAGGAGTTCTCCACGGACGAGTCGCCGTCGTTCGTCAACGGCCTGCTCGGCCGGTTCAAGGAGCTCAAGCCGTCTCTGCGCCGGGACGAGGCGTAACGGCACAGCAAGCCGCACGACAGTGCTACGACAACGCCTGAGGGCCCGCAGCGACACGCC
>NZ_JBHWUW010000057.1:0-47513 GCF_042737245.1 Streptomyces sp. NPDC060002 | reverse complement strand
GCAAGAACGACTCCAGCCGATCCCACTCCGCATTCGTCAGATCCCCACGACCCATACAACCAGCCTGATCCCAACACCCCACTCACGTCAGGAGAACCGAGAAACAGCGCCTAAGGGTTTCGCAGGTGGGACGGCGGACGGCGGGTGGAGACTCCACCGTGGGGCCGAGCCCGGGGCCCTGGAACACTCTGTAACGGCTTTCCTGCCTCGATCCAACTCCCGTCGCCCGGTCCGTGTACCGGTACCGGTACCGGTACCGATCCAGATCTCCGGACCACGTGCCGACTCCGGAGACCGCAACGGCTGACCGGTCCCGCCTGTCCTGGCTGTCCCGCTCAACGCGGGTGGTCGCTCCGGCAGTTCGGGGCGGTTCCTGGTCCGAGCACTTCGACCTGCTCACCGGCCTGCCGAACCGCGGGGATACCGTGGTCGGCAACGACGTCTGGTTCGGTTACGGCACGACGGTGATGCCCGGCGTCCGGATCGGGCACGGCGCGATCGTCGGTGCCGGGTCCGTGGTCACCGCCGACGTACCCGACTACGGGATCGTCGGCGGCGACCCGGCCCGTCTCATCCGCACCCTACAGCGAAGCGGACGTCGCCCGGCTGCTGGCTGTCGCCTGGTGGGACTGGCCGCCGAGCACATCATCGACCACGTGCGGACGATCATGTCCGGCAGCGTCGACGACCTCGAAGCCGCCGCGCCGGGTTCCGCAGCCCCGCGCACGGCTGCCCCGGAGACCGTTTCCCCGGAGGCTTCCACGCGAGGGCCCGCCTAGCCCGCCGGGCGCCTGGGCGGCGGTTCTGCCGCAGGACCCCGGCGGCGGCATACTCGCGGACGCGGACGAGGATCAGCCGATCGGCGCGTACAGCACGCCCAGCTTGTCCACCTCGTCGGCCGCGCGGCCCGTGAACCCGACGATCTGCCAGCCGGACGGGGCCGTGAAGGTGGCGGCGTCGGTCGTCGCCGTGCCGGAGGCCAGTGTGCGGCTCTTGTCGGTCGTGAACGCGGCCGAGAAGATCCTGGTACGGCCGTCCTTCTGGCCCTGGGTCAGCTTCACCGAGGTGAGGTGTTCGCCCGTCGCCAGCGTCAGTGATGTCGCCGTGCCGCCCGTGCCTCCGTGGGTGACCGTCGTACCGCCGTCGTGGGTCAGCGTCACCGCGTCGAGGCGGGCGCCGCCCCGCAGGGTCAGCGTGCGCGGGGCCGGAGCGGCCGGCAGGTCGTCCGCGTCGTTGAACGCGGTACCGTGCGGGCCCCCGAAGAAGTCACTGGCCCGCAACGTCGAGTTGAGGGTGTAGGAAAAGTCGACCGTGTGCGGGAAGTGGTCCGACAGGTTGCCGCCGGCGGAGTCCAGGAACGACGCCCACTCGTTGTTGTAACGGGTTGCGTTCAGGGTCAGGAGCTTGCTGCCCCGGTAGAAGACCTTGTCCACGACCTCGCAGTCGTTGGTCGGCGCGGTCGTCGGGCACAGCAGCGCGTCCGTGCCCTGGGCGGGCCGCGTGCCGCCCTTCACCCGCTGTACCCACGCGTCCGTGAGGCCGTTCTCGTCGGCGAGGGTGCGGATGTTGTCTCCGGCGCGGGTGTAGCGCGTGTTGGTGTCACCCATCACGAGCACCGCGTTGCCGGACGAGTTCGCCTGGACGAAGTCCGACAGCTGCTCGATGTTGGCGCGGCGGGCGGCCAGTGCGTCGTCCGAGTCGTCCGCGTTGGTGTGCACGTTGTAGAGGTCCACGAAGACGCCCTCGGCCAACCGCACCCGGGACAGCGTGAAACCTTTCGGTGTCAGGCAGTTGGTTCCGGTGCAGTCATTCCAGCGCACCCGCTCGAAGTCGTCGAAGGCGTAGTCCGAGAGGGTGTTGAGGCCGTCGCCTATGCCTGCTCCGCCGCTGGTCGCGGTGCGGTAGGCGTGGTTGTCGCCCGCGTAGAGCGCCGCGTGGTAGTTGAAGTCCTCCTGGACGTTGACGATGTCGTATGCCGCCAACCGCGGTGAGATCAGGGGGGTGTTGGTTGCCGGGTGGCCGGAGCTGAGGCCCTCGGGCAGGCCCGCGACGTTGTACGTCAGGACGTTGAAGGTGCCGGACGTGGCGGCGGTGGCCGCCTGGGCCGGGGCTGCGGCGGTCGCGGTGAGGCCGGTCAGGGCCAGGACGCCGGCCGCCAGGGTGCCGATGAGTCGTCTCATGTGAGGGTGTCTCCGGTGGGGGAAAGAGCGGCGGAGGAGCTGAACAAAGCTCAGATTGGGGCCGTCCGGAGTGACGCACAAGGGCTGTTGAGGAAACAGTGAGCGCGGAAGGGAAAACGCTTACCGCTGCTGGTTCTGCTTGCTCCGCTTGTTCTGTTTGCGTCGCTTGCGGCGCTCCCTCCGCGACCGGTACTCCTCCTCCAGCTTCCCGACCGGCGCCTGTACGTGTCCCAGGTCCCGCTCGTCGTTTCCGCCGGCGCACCTCCACACCGCCAGCCCGTTCTCCTGACCCGGGTGCATCCCGAGCCGGTGCTCGGCGCAGACGGGCCACACCTGCCACAGGCACTCGAGCACCGTGTCCTGTGCGGCCTCGGCGACAGTGGCGAGGGCGGTGCCGGGCCCGGTGCCCGCCTCCGGGGGCAGGTCGTTGCCGTGCCAGCGGCCGTCGGGCAGGGCGACATACACGTGCTCGGCCGCGTGCTCGTCATCGGCCGGCTCCTCCGGCCAGGCGGGCAGCGCCACCAGACGCAGCGGGCCCCGGCCCGGCAGATGGGCGTTCAGGTCATGGTTGACGAGGGCCAGCACCTCGTCCCACACCGGGTACTCGCCGGGCTCGACCATGCGGGCACGGGGCGTGCCGAAGGGGTCGTACATGAGGTCATCCTGTATCAGGCGCCACCTCGACGGCACTTCCATAAGGTGAGCGTCGCCCCTCAGGATCTGCAGGAGGTCCCCTCAGGCGTTCGGATCGAGCCCGTTCGACAGTCCGGTGTACGCGGGCTTCGCCGCGTAGCTCTCGTTGTACGGGAGGGCCGCCCCGTACCCGCTGAACGTTCCCGGCACCCACGAGTACTTGTCGCTGACGCCCCAGAGCGTGACGCCGGCGCAGCGTGGCACGCCCAGACAGTTCTCGCTCGCCGTCTTGTAGTCCGTGGACTGCTGGGCGAGTTCGGCGGAGGAGACGGGCAACGGGATACGGATGTCCAGCTCGGTGATCGACACCTCCAGGCCGAGGTCGGAGAACCGTTTCAGGTTGGCCTTCATCGACGTCGGAAGCTTGCCGACCTCGAAGTGCGACTGGAAGCCGATGCCGTGCAACGGCACTCCCTGTGCCAGAAGTTGCTGTGCGAGCGCGAACAGGGCGTCACTCTTGGCGTTGTCCGCCTCGATGTTGTAGTCGTTGATGTACAGCTTCGCGGCGGGGTCGGCGGTGTGCGCCCAACGCAGTGCGTTGGCGATGTAACCGGTTCCGAGCTTGTCCTGCCACAGCGAGCTTCGCAGCGAGCCGTCCTCGTTGAACGCCTCGTTGATCACGTCCCAGGCGTACACCTTGCCCTTGTAGCGGCCGACCTCGGTGTCGATGTGACTCTTGAGGATGGTGTTCAGCTCGGTGGCGGAGAAGTTTCCGTTCTTCAGCCAGGACGGCAACTGGGCGTACCAGGCCAGGGTGTGACCACGTACGCCCTGGTCGTGGGAGACCGCATGGGCCACCAGCCGGTCGGCGGCGGCCCAGTTGAAGCTGCCCCGGCTCGGCTCTACGGCGTCCCACTTCATCGCGTTCTCCGCCGTCACCGAGTTGAACTCCCGGTCCAGGACCGCGGTGTACGACGCGTCGGAGGTCAGCGGGGTGTCGCCGACCGCCGCGCCGACCTTCACACCCCGCCCGTCGGCGTATCCGCGCAGGGTGGTGGCGGCCGAGGCCTTTGGCGTGAGCTGCGGCAGCGCGACGGCGGCCGTGGCGACGAGCGCGCCGGCGAGGGCGAGCGGGACGGGGCGCAGGGCGCGGTGGCGGCGACGGTGGGATCCCGGTGTGTGGGGCACGGCTGCTCCTCGGGGGAGTGGGGGATGCGGGTGCTCACCCCCTTGTCGCCGGTGACGCACACAAGGTTGCCGAGGACTTGGGGACGGCGGGTAGGCGCCGGCGCGGCCACACCACCGCCCCGAGGCGCTACTCCCGAGTCCCCACCCTGCGGTGTTCCGCTCCCGCCCGGCGGTGTCCGGCCCCCAAGCGGCAGCGGCCGGCCCACGCGGCAGCGGCCGGCCCTCATCCGGGGGTGTCCGGTCAGCCGTTCACCCCCGTGTAGTGCCCCAGACTCCACCGCCACAGCAGCCGCGAGCCGAGGTACGCCAGCAGGCCCAGCAGCGGGGAGACCGCCGCCAGCCAGTAGGGAACACCGGTTTCGTGGCCGTGGCCGGTCAGGACGGCGGCCGGGAAGTACGCGACGAACGCGAGGGGGAGGCCGTATGTCAGAAGGCCGCCCACCGCCTTGGGCAGCACGTTGAGCGGGTAGCTGCCGAACGTGCCGAGGAGTTCCTCCAGCCAGCGGCCCCAGTAGTCGGCGGTCGGGAAACGCAGAGCGGCGGAGGCGACCGCCGTGAACAGGGCGGCCTCCAGCAGCATGCCGCCGAGCACGGCCGCGACCAGGTAGGAGATCCGGCCCGCGGTCCAGTCGAGGTGACTGCGGCCGAGCGCCGCCACCATCAGCCCCACCGCGACGGTCAGATCGCCGATGGCGTTGGTGGGAAACACGCGCAGCTGGACCTGGAGATGCACCGGCATGGGCCGCACCAGGCAGACGTCGATCTGGCCTTCCTGGATGAAGTAACCGATTCCGTGCATGCGTCCCAGGAAGAGGACGAACAGGCCGTGGGCGAGCATCCGGGTCGCCGGGATGAGCAGCACGTCCGAGCTGTCCCAGCCGCCCATCCCGCTGAAACGGGTCAGCAGCACGGTCGCGAACACGATCACCGAGACCTGCCAGACGGCGCCGATCGCGACCATCATCAGGAACTCGGAACGGTATTCCAGCTGGGCGCGGAAGTTGAGACGGGTGATGCGCCAGGCGAGGCGTACGGCTTTCAAGAGCATCAGCCCCCTTGGGAGATGACCCGCCGCGCGGCGAGTCGCCACACCAGCCGGGTGAACAGGGCCAGCAGCGCCACCCAGGCGGCCTGCACCAGCAGGGCGGGGACGGCGTCCGACAGCGGGATGCGGCCGACGTAGAGCGACAGCGGAACGCTCAGCGTGGCCTGGAACGGAAGGAAACCGCTCAGCGTGACGAACCAGTCGGGGAAGAACCACAGCGGTGCGTACACCCCGGACAGCAGGTTCTGCGCGAAGATCAGGATGAGCATCGCCGCGTTGTTGCGCAGGGTGAAGAAACACAGCTGGTCGATGGCCAGCATGACGTAGTACAGGATCCACTGGCCGAGCAGGAGGCTCAGTGCGAACACCCCCGCCACGGCGGCCGACCCGGGCGGATCCACCACTCCGGCAGCGAGGCAGACGGTGTAGCCGGTCAAGGCCCAGGCCAGACCGTACAGTTGCTCGCCCAGTGCCCGTAGTGCGTAGTAGCGCTGGGGCGAGAGCGGGCGCAGGTACCAGTAGACGATGGTGCCGAAGTGCATGTGCTGGATCACGGTGTCCCGGGCCGCGTACTGGTCCAACTCCCGCAGGCGAGAGGCGAGTACGGCCAGCACGGCGTAGGTGACCGCTTGGTCACGGGTCATTCCGGCGGTGGTGCCCGTGTGGGCGTAGAGGCCGTGCCACAGGGACGCGACCAGCACCACCTGGACGGCCAGTCGCAGCAGGGCGGCGGTCATCCGGGGCGGGGTGTGCAACTCGCCGAGCGGGGTGACCCGGGCCGTGCGCCAGGCGTGCGGGACCGCCATCACGCGTCCTGGGCCTGTACGTACGCGGCGCGCATAACGTCCTCCAACTCGGCCTCGTCCAGGGCGATGTCGGTGACCTCGTACCGTTCGATGACCGACTTCAGCGCCTGGTGCACCGTCGGCGCGCCGGGTCCGTCCGGTCCGAACACCACGCGGAAGCCGTCGTGTCGCAGTACCGCGATGCCCGGCAGTGCCACGACCTCGGTGCGCGGGTCGGCGAGAGTGGCCCGCACCTGCCAGGTCGAGCCGAACTTGCGACGGATCTCGTCGAGGGTGCCGTCCAGGACCAGCCGTCCGTGGTTGATCAGCACCACGCGCTCGGCGAGCCGCTCGACCTCCGTCATGTCATGGGTGGTCAACAGGACGGTCCGGCCCCGTTGTTCGACCTGATGGCGCAGGAACTCGCGGACCTGTTCCTTCACCACCACGTCCATCCCGATCGTCGGTTCGTCGAGGAAGACGACGGGCGGGTCGTGCAGCAGTGCCGCCGCGAGGTCGCAGCGCACGCGCTGGCCGAGGGAGAGGTGGCGTACGCGGGTGTCCCAGAAGGAGGACAGGTCCAGCAGGGCGTCGAACTCCCGTAGGTGGGCGGCGTGTTCGGTCTTCGGCACCTCGTAGATGTCCCTCAGGATCGCGAACGACTCGCGCACCGGCAGGTCCCACCACAGCTGCGTGCGCTGCCCGAACACGGCGCCTATGTTGCGGGCGTTGCGTTCCCGTTCCCGGTACGGCACCACGCCCGCGACGCGCGCCTCGCCGGAGGTGGGGGTGAGGATGCCGGTGAGCATCTTGATGGTGGTGGACTTCCCGGCGCCGTTCGGGCCGAGCAGGGCGAGGAGTTCGCCCGCGGCCACGTCGAAGGTGATGTCGCAGACGGCGTGCTTGGCGACCCGTTCGGGGTTGACCAGGGAGCGCAGGCCGCCGGCGAGGCCCGGCCGTCGGACGGTGGTGTGGAAGGTGCGGGAGAGGTCGCGCACCTCGATGCTGCCGATCACTCGTTCAACCTCCAGTGCAGCGCGGCCGGCCGGCTGGGGGCCGGCCGCGGGAGACGCCATCAGTCGGAATGTCGATCAAATGGTCGATCGGTCAATCGATCTCCGAGAACACGAAGGAGAACTCGACGGGTTCGGCGTTCAGGAGGTACCGCGGGAGCGGGCCCGGGCCGCACGACTGGGAACCGATGCCGTGCTGGCCGTGGTCGAGGTTGACCCAGACCGTGTCGCCGGGTGTGAGGTCCGTCAGGTGCCGCGCCGCGTCCAGTTGCTCGGTCGTCCAGCGCCGCGCGGAGAACCAGAACTCCGGGTCGCCCTCGATCCGCAGTCCGCCGAGCTCCGCCCAGCGGACGTCGGCCCGGGCGCCGTTCTCCTGCGGGCGCACGTACGGGGTCTGCAGCTCCTCGATGCTCCCGTCCCACTGGCCGAGCATGGCCGCGGCCCTGGTGTCCGGGTAGGCCTCGCCGGGACCACCGCCGAACCACAGCGCGTGCCCCGCGGAGGACGCCAGCCCGAAGCGGATGCCGATCCTGGGCAGCGGCACCTTCCAGTCGCCCTCGGGTCCCACGGACACGGTCAGCTTCAGCCTTGTCCCGTCGGACGTCCAGCGGTACACGGTGCGCAGGCCCGCCTCCCGGGCGGCCGGCGCCACCCGGGTCCGCACGGTCAGCGCGTCGGCACCCGGCTCGACGCCGTCCAGGCGGTGCCGCATGCGATGCAGACCGTACGAGCGCCACAGCACGCCGTAGCGCGTGTCGTCCTGCCAGGGGGCGCCGTCGTCGTTGTCGGTCGGCGCCCGCCACACGTCCAGGCGCAGTCCGGTCACCTCGACGCCGCCGATCGTCCTCAGCTCGCCGGTACGGGCGTCGAAGGCGCCGGGGCCGAGCGTGATCAGCCGCTCACCGGGGACGGGACCCTCCGAGGCGGCGACGGTCACGGGTGCGCGGGGGGCGATCGTCTCCTGGCCCCATGCCACCGCATGACCCTTGGGCGCCCACGGGGTGTCCTCGGCGAGCAGCGCGCGGACCGTCCACCGGACCTCTGCGCCCTGGCCGTCGGGGCCCGCCGGGAGCTCGATCTCGGCCGACTCCCCAGGTGCGAGGGGCCCGACGTCGAGTTCCCTCGCACCGGTGGGAAGCCCGTCCACCTGGTGGGAGAACTCGAACTCCAGATGGGAGAGGTCCGAGAAGTCGTACGCGTTGGTGACCCGCACGGTCCCGCCCGTGCCGTCGCCCGCGATACGGACCGGCTCGATCACCTTCTTGTACTCGACCAGGCCCGGCGACGGCTTCCGGTCCGGGAAGAGCAGACCGTCGCAGACGAAGTTCCCGTCGTGCAGTTCCTCGCCGAAGTCGCCGCCGTAGGCGTAGCCCAGCTCGGGGTGCTTGATGCCGTGGTCGATCCACTCCCAGACGAAGGCGCCCTGGAGACGTTCGTGCGCCTCGAACAGCCGCTGGTAGTCGGCCAGTCCGCCCGGCCCGTTGCCCATGGCGTGGGCGTACTCGCAGAGAATGAAGGGCAGTCGGCGTCGCTTGCGGGTACCGCCGTCCAGTCCCTTCCCTATCCGCTCCACCTCGTCGTGGAAGGCGTACATGCGCGAATAGACGTCCGTGTCACGGCAGTCGATGTCGCCTTCGTAGTGCAGGAGGCGCGAGTCGTCACGGTCGCGGATCCACTCGGCCATCGCGGTCAGACCGCGCCCGGTGCCGGCCTCGTTGCCGAGGGACCAGATGACGACCGACGGATGGTTCTTGTCCCGTTCGGCCATGCGTGCGGCACGGTCGAGGAGCGCGGGGGTCCAGCGGTCGTCGTCGACGGGGTTGTCCCGCCAGTCCTGCTCGACGAAGCCGTGGGTCTCCAGGTCGCACTCGTCGATCACCCACAGCCCGTACTCGTCGCACAGGTCGAGGAAGGCCGGGTGTGGCGGGTAGTGCGAGGTGCGGACGGCGTTGATGTTGTGCCGCTTCATGAGCAGTACGTCCGCGCGCATCGTCGCCAGGTCGAGGGCCCGGCCCGTCCCGGGGTGCCACTCGTGCCGGTTGACGCCTTTGAAGAGGATCGGCCGGCCGTTGGCCTTGATCAGGCCGTCCGCGAGCTCGACGGTACGGAAACCGATGCGCAGGGGCACCCGCTCGCCCTCCGTCACCAGCTCACCGTCGTACAGCGCGGGCGTCTCCGCCGTCCACGGCCGAACCGGTACCGTAACCGCTTCCCCGGTCTCGACATCGATGTCCAGAGCCGGCACGGACACCCGCCCGTCGACATCGGAGTCGACGCGCAGGGTGCCCTCACCGGTGACATGGTCGTAGGAGGCGTGCACGAAGAAGTCGAGCACGCTGCCCGCGGGGCGGTGCAGCAGGGTGACGTCACGGAAGATGCCCGGCAGCCACCACTGGTCCTGGTCCTCCAGGTACGAGCCCGCCGACCACTGGTGGACCCGGACCGCGAGGACGTTGCCCGTCGGCCTGAGCAGATGCCCCACCACGAACTCGTGCGACACCCGCGAGCCCTTGAACTCGCCGATGTCCCTTCCGTTCAGCCAGACGCGGGCGCAGGACTCCACACCGTCGAAACGGAGAAGGAAACCGCCTTCACAAACGTCGGGCCATCCCGCCGGCAGGTCGAAGACCCTCAGGTGGTCGCCGGTCGGGTTCTCGGTCGGCACCCGGGGCGGGTCGACCGGGAAGGGATAGAGATGGTTGGTGTAGACGGGCGAGCCGAAGGCCCCGTCGCCCTGAAGCACCCAGTGGCCCGGCACCGCGACCTCGGCCCAGCCCGCGGCGTCGAAACCGTCTTCGGCGAACGAGTCGTCCTCGGCGTCGGCCGTCGCCGACACGCGCAGTCGCCAGCGTCCGTTCAGCGAGAAGGACTTCGCGTCCGACGAGGCATACCAGGCGCGGGGCGGAAGGGCCCCGCTGCCCGGAGAGACGTTCTCGACGTAGTCGGCGGCCGTGGTGCGGAAAGTCATCGGTCTCCTAGGTCAGCCCTTGATGCCGGTCTGTGCGATTCCCTGGACCAGCCAGCGCTGGAGGAAGAGGAACACGAACACCAGGGGCAGGATGGAAAAGGCGGTGGCCATGAAGATCAGATGGAAGACGACGGTCTGGTTGGTCATGTAGTTGGAGAGCGCGACCTGGACGGTCCACGACCCCGGGTCCTGGCCGATGACCAGCGGCCACAGGAAGGAGTTCCAGCCGTTGATGAAGGTGATGGTCGCCATCGCCGCGAAGAAGTTCAGCGAGTTGGGCACCACGATGCGCCAGTACGCACCCCAGTAGCCGAGTCCGTCCACCCGCGCCGCCTCCTCCAGCTCCCTGGGGAACCCCAGGAAGTACTGCCGGAACAGAAAGCAGGTGAAACCACTGAACAGGCCCGGAATGATGAGACCCCGGTAGGTGTCCACCCAGCCGAGCGACGAGACCAGGACGAAGCTCGGGACGAAGGTGACCGCCGTCGGGACCATCAGGGTGCCCAGGACGGCGTAGAAGACCTTGTTGGCGTGCCGGTAGGGGATGCGGGCGAGACCGTACCCCGCGAGGGAGCACACCAGCAGGACGCCGACGGTGTGCAGGGTTGCCACGACCGCGGAGTTCCACAACGACTGGGCGAAGGGGACCGTCTCGTCGGTGAACAGTTCGCTGACGTTGCCCCACTGGATGTCCGTGGGAAAGAACTTCCAGTTCTCGCCGGTGATCTCGGCGTCCGTGGAGAGGGCGTTGCGGATCAGCAGGTAGAACGGGACCAGGAAGAAGAAGGCGGCGACGCCGGTGGCGATGTAGAGGCCGGTGGAGCTCATCACGCCGCCGCCGCGACGGCCGCGGCGGGGCCTGTCCGACGGCGGTGCGGATTCCCGTACTGCGGGCGATGTGGTGGTCACTTGGACTCCTCCCCCCTTCCGAAGCCCAGGAACTTGCCCTGGAGCAGGGTCACTGCACAGATCAGCACGGTCAGGATCACCGCGCCCGCGCTGCCGGCACCGTAGTCCTGGCTCTCGCCCAAAGCCTTGTAGTACAGCTCGACCAGGGGTGGGCGACCCCAGGTGGTCTTCGACAGGAGGTTGAAGAACTCGTCGAAGGCCTGGTACGCGGCGATCAGCAGCAGCAGGATCACCGCGGTGGACGTGGCGCGCAGTTGGGGCAGGGTGATGTACCGGAAGGTCTGCCAGCCGGGCTTGGCGCCGTCGATGGCGGCGGCCTCGTACAGCTCGTCCGGGATGTTCTGCAGCGCCGCGATGAACAGGATCATGTAGAAGCCGGACTGCAGCCACAGGCGTGCGCTGACGATGACCACCCAGTACCAGGGCGGACTGGGGTCGGCCAGCCAGGCGATGTTCTCGATCCCGAACCAGCCGAGGACCGTGTTCATCAGGCCGAACCTGACCCCGCTGAAGATGGACATCTTCCAGATCAGCGAGGCGGCGACGTAACTGCACGCGGTCGGCAGGAAGAAGACCGACCGGAAGAACGCCCGCATGAGGCGCATCCGGTTCACCAGCAGGGCCAGCCCCAGCGAGAGCGCCCAGGTGGTGGGCACGATGAACGCGGCGAAGGCGGTGAAGGTGCCGAGCGAGCCGACGAAGTCGTCGTTCGTCAGCATGTAGGTGTAGTTCTCGAAGCCGACGAACTTGTCGGGCGTGACGGTGAAGCGGGCCTCGAAGAAGCTGAGCCAGAGGCTCCAGAGGATCGGCGCGTAGACGAAGACCGCCAGACCGATGAGGAACGGCCCCGTGAAGAGCCAGAAGTTGAAGGTGGGGCTGCCCCGCAGACCCCGCCGCGGCTTGGCCGGTGAGGCCTTGGCCGGGGCGGGGCGCGCGCGGTCGCGCGTCTTGGTCGTCGACATGTCGTGATCCGTCCCGCGGCCTATCCGAACAGCTTCTTGAGCTCGCGGTTGACGGCCGCGTCGGCCTTGTCGAGCGCGGCCTCCGGGTCCATGTCCTTGCGGACGCTGTTGGCGAAGACGTCCTCGAGGGAGGTGATCATGGCCTGGGTCCAGCCGATGTTGTCGAAGTGCCCGAACTCGTTGAAGAGCCGGACGCCTTCAGCGGCGTTGCCCGACTTGAGCTTGGTGGCGGCCTGCGCGATCGAGGTGCGCGGCGGAATGTGGAAGCCGAAGTCGGTAGCCCACTCCTCCTGGTACTTCTTCTGGTCGATCCAGAGCCACTTGACGTACTCCTTGGCGGCCTCGACGTTCTTGCCCTTGGCGTTGACGAACATCGACCAGCCGCCGTTGTAGACCGACTGCTTGCCGGAGTCGATGGTCTTCGGGAAGGGGAAGACCCCCCAGTCGTCGCCGAGCGCGGTCTGGATCCCCGGCATCGCCCACATGCCGCAGAACTGGATGGCGCACAGGCCCTGGTTGAGGGAGGAGGGGTCCCAGGACGCGGTCGGTGCGCCGAGGAGGAGGTCGCCGCTGGTGAACAGCTTGCGCATCTTCTTGATGCCTTCGACGACGCCGTCCGTGTGGTAGGCGATCTCGTTCTTCTCATCGAGGGTGTCGGCGCCGGCCGACCAGATCATCGGGTTGATGACACTGTGCAGGTCGTCGCCCATGTACAGGCCCTTGACCTTGCCGGTGGTGAGTTTGGCGGCGGCCTCCATCAGCTCGTCGAGCGTGGTCGGCACCTCGACCTTGGCCTTCTCCAGCATCGACTTGCGGTAGAAGAAGAACTGCGGGTCGTCGATCATGCGGACGCCGTAGATCTTGCCGTCGACCGTGTGCGACTGGATGTCGGCCGGATTGAAGTCGCTCTTGACCGGATCGATGAGGTCGGTCAGGTCCGCCACCTGACCGCTCTTGATCATCTGGATCTGCGGGTGGAACTCGAAGAGGTCGGGCGCGTTCTTGGTGAGCAGGGTCGCGAAGAGCTTGCTCTCGAAGTCGGCACTGGTGATCCACTGCGTGGTCACGTCGGCCTTGTCGTAGGCCTTCGCGTACTTCTTGATGGCCTGCTCGGTGCCCGCCTCGCCGTAGGCGTGGAAGTACTGCGTGAGGCCGACACCCGAACCGGACCCGCCACCGCGGCCGTTGTTGCCGCCGCAGGCGGCGAGCGTGCCGGCGGCGGCCATGCCCGCGGCGGCTCGGAAGAGGGACCTGCGGGACCAGTTGCTGTTGCTCATTGCCGACATGGCGACGTCCTTGTCTCGAAGTGCGGCTACGGCTCTGTGGCGCGGCGCAGGTGGCTCAATTCCTGTCGCGGAGCGGGACGTTAACCTTCGGCTAAGCCTTCGGCAAGGGGTTGGGCGAAGTCTGTTCGAAGCGTTGTGATCGGTTCGGCATGGCGAACGAGAGGGGCCGCAGCAAAGAGTGTGGAGCGGCTGCCGCAGGGGTAACGCGGGCGCGTCGAAGGAGGGTTGAGGGCCGCCGGTGTCAGGGCCGGCGGCCCTCGGTCAGTGGGGTGATCTCCGGACGGCTATCGCCTGGCCAGGGCCTCGTAGGCCTCGCCGTGGAGGATCACTTCCGAGCCGTCGACGACCGTCCGGACGCCGACGGCGGGGTACTCGCCGTCCGCCCGGCCGGCGCGCTGTCCGCCGGTCTTCGGCGACCGGCCCGGGGTGTCGTCACCGGCGAGCGTGATGACTGTTCCGGCCTCCGACGGCCGGCCGGTGGATGTTCGGCGGCGTCGTTGGGCACCCCCTCGGCGGCGTACGGCAGGACTGCTCACCGCCGTCCGAGCGGGGGTGTCGGGGCCGGTGCGGGGGCCCGTCCGGGTGCCGGTGCCGGTGCGGGTGCGGGTGCCGGTGCGGGTGCCGGTGCAGGAATCAGCCGCGTCGGCGGGCAGCGGTTTGCGAGAGCGTTTTCCGCCAGGCGCTCCGTCACGGCAAGCGAATCGTCGCGTTTCTTCGGCTTTCTCGGGTTGCCCGGTTTTCGCCGGGCAGAGGACGTACGGCGTTGTCGGTGCGCGTAACACTGCGTCCCTTCCGGCGTCGTGAAGGTGGTGCGGTTCCGCATGGTTCATGCGGGCGGTGCGGTACGGCTCCTCACGGCGGCGAAAGCGGCCCGCTTGGCGTTTCTCTGCCCGACCGACTGCAACGCCCCTTCGAGGGCGAACGTGGCCGCGCCCAGACACGCCGGGTCGGTGGGGATCGGGGAGAGGACGATCCGGCTGGCGGCCAGCGGTCGTTTCAGCGCGTGCCGGGCGACGGCCTCCCGCACCTCGTCGAGAAGGGGTTCGCCGAGCCGGGCGGCGACCCAGCTGCTCAGGACGACCACCTCGGGGTTGAGCACGTTGACCAGGTTGGCGATGCCCGCGCCGAGGTAGCGGGCGGTGCCGCGGACGACCTTGACGGCGACCGGGTCGTTCGCGGCGACCCCGGCGGCCAGGGCGTCGATGGTGGCGGTCTGGTCATCGGGATGCAACAGCGGGCTTCGCGGGCTGAGTTCACGCAGGTTCTGCATGATGCCGGGCGCGCCGACGTACGTCTCCACGCAGCCGTGGTTGCCACAGCGGCACAGTCGCCCGTCGAGCACGAGCGTGGTGTGCCCCCACTCGCCCGCGCTGTTGCTGACGCCCCGGTGCAGCCCGCCGCCGAGGACCAGGCCGGCCCCGACTCCCGTGCCCAGGTTTACCACCACGGCGTCCCCGTGCCCGCGCGCCGCCCCGAACCACAGCTCGGCGACCGCGCCGGCACGCAGCGGGTTGTCCAAGTACAGCGGATACGCGATGTGTTCGGAGAGCAGGTCGAGCAACGGCACGTCGTGCCAGTCCCAGTTGGGCGCGTACTCGGAGATGCCGGTGGCGCGGTCCACCTGCCCCGGCACGCTCACCCCGACGCCGAGCACCCGGGCGGCCTCGACCCCGGCCTGGGCGACCACCGAACCGGCGGCCGCGGCGACGTGGCCGACCACCTGCTCGGGGCGGCTCTCACCGGGCCGCATGTTCTCCTCGGCGCGGGCCAGCACGTTCAGCGCGAGGTCGAAGAGCTCGACATGGACGTAGGTTTCCGCGATGTCCACGCCGATCAACGCGCCCCCCGACGCGTTGACGGCCACGAGGCCCCGGGGGCGGCCACCCGCCGAGTCCTCGAACCCGACCTCGGTGATCATGCGGAGATCGAGCAGTTCGCCGACGAGGGTGGCGACGGTGGCGAGCGAGAGACCGGTCGCGGCCGCGAGCTCCTGCCGGGAGGTGGGCGAGGCGGCGATGATCTGACGCAGAACCTCGTAGCGGTTCGCGGTGCGGATGTCACGTGATGTGCCGCGCTTCATGGAGCGTGCCCCCTCATCCCTTCCGTGCCCTTGCGTGCCGGGCGGGCCCGCACTGCGACGGCACCGGCGCCGCGCCAGGTTATGGGCTGCCGAACCGTTCGACAAGGGGTTAGGAAAGGGGCTTTATGAAGTCGCCCGATGGTCGCGCGCGCTCAGCCCGCCAGGACGTCCCGGACGAAGGCGTTGGTGAACTTCCCGGCCGGATCCAGCACCCGTGCGAGAGCCGTGAAGTCGTCGATCCGGGGGTACCGCCCGCGCACCACGTCGGCCGGTACCTCGAACACCTTGCCCCAGTGCGGCCGCGGCTCGAAGGGCTCCAGCGCCGCTTCCACCGCCCGCACCACCGGGAGCACGGCCGCCGTGTCCTCGATCCAGGTGAAGTGCAGCGCCACGGTGTCCCGCCCGTGGGCGGGGCTCAGCCACTGCTCGTCGGCGGCCACCGTACGCACCTCGCAGACCTGGAGCACGGGGGCGACTGTCTGCCGGATACCGTCGATCGCATACAGCGCCTCGGTGGCATGCGGGCGCGCCAGCAGGTACTCGCTCTGCAGCTCGTTCCCGCTGCTCGGGGTGAACTCCGCCCGGAAATGCGGCAGCCGCTCGTGCCACGGCCCCGCCACCCCGAACTGCTCGGTGCAGTTGACCGCCGGCATCCCCGGCACCGGATGCAACGCCTCCACGGCCGGCGTGGCCCACGGGAAGTCGGCGAGGGGCTCGTCCGTGCGTCGTTTCAGCCACACCTGCCGGAAGCCCGGCGCGCCCCAGTCGGTGAACAGGCTCACGCTGTACGCGGCCGCCGCGACGGTCTCGAAGTCCAGCCCGTTCAGGGGAAGTTCGGTGAACAGGTGCTGCTCGACCTCGTAGCCGGGCTGGAGATCGAGGACGAGCGCGGTGACCACCCCGAGAGCGCCGAGCGAGGTCACGGCCCCGCCGAACCGCCGGTCGCCGCGCCCGATGACGACGGTCGAACCGTCGGCGGTGACGATCTCCACCTCCCGCACGGCCGAGGCGAGCGAGCCGTTGCCGACCCCCGACCCGTGCGTCCCGGTCGCCACCGACCCGGCGACCGAGATGTGCGGCAAGGAGGCCATGTTCGGCAGCGCGAGCCCGCGCTCGTGCACGCGGCGCGCCAGCTCGGCGTACCGGACCCCGCCTGCGACCCGTACGGTCCGGGCCGCGGTGTCGACGTCGACCTCACCGTTCAGCGCGCTCAGCGACAGCAGTACCCCGTCGCCGCCGGGCTCGGCGATCTCGTTGAACGAGTGCCCGCTGCCGAGCACCCGCACCCGCCCGCTTCCCGCCACGAGCGAGCGGAGCGCGTCGAGGGAGCGCGGACGGTGCAGCTCCCCGGCGGCGAAGGTGATGTTGCCGGCCCAGTTGGTAACGGTTTCGGTCATGCGATTGCTCGCCCTTTCCGAGGAGATCGAGAACCCGGAATTCCCAGGTGGAACCTACCCTGCCCGCAACACGAGACCCCGCCCCCACCTCCGCGCCGCCGGGGGCATACCGTGAGGAGTCGTACGCCTGAGCCGGGAGGACAGAGGGATGGGCAGCCGTACCGCGCTGGTCGAGGATCTGATGGAGCGGTTTCCGCATGTTCCGCGGGAGGCGGTCTTCAAGGAGGACCTGCTGCGCGGAGGTGTGGCCTTCGACCCCTCCGCGCTGAGCGACAACGAGTCTGGCGAGGTCAAACCGAAGTCCTACTTCATCTTCTCCTTCGACCACGGCACCCTGCCCGAGCTGGGCGAGGCCGCGCTGCGGCGCCCGCCGGAGGAGATCATCCTCACGGGAGGCCCGTACGACCTGCGGCGGACGGTCGTCTCGGTCCGGGTGAATCCCTCCTCCCCGTACCGCGTCGCGGCGGACGACGAGGGTCTTCTCGGGCTCTACCTCGACGGAAAGCGCATCGCCGACGTCGGCGTGCCGCCGATGCCGGAGTACTACCGGCACAAGCTCTCCAACGGGAAGTCCGTCATGGAGGTCGCCCCGACCATCCAGTGGGGTTACCTGATCTACCTGACCGTTTTCCGGGTCTGCCAGTACTTCGGCGCCAAGGAGGAGTGCCAGTACTGCGACATCAACCACAACTGGCGCCAGCACAAGGCGGCCGGCCGCCCGTACACGGGGGTGAAGGACGTCGAGGAGGTCCTCGAAGCCCTGGAGATCATCGACCGGTACGACACCCAGAAGGCGTCCACCGCCTACACCCTCACCGGCGGCGCGATCACCAAGACCGTCGCCGGGCGGGACGAGGCCGACTTCTACGGGCACTACGCCAAGGCCATCGAGGAGCGTTTCCCGGGCCGCTGGATCGGCAAGGTCGTCGCCCAGGCACTGCCCCGCGACGACGTGCAGCGCTTCAAGGACTACGGAGTGCAGATCTACCACCCCAACTACGAGGTGTGGGACCGCCGCCTGTTCGAGCTGTACTGCCCGGGCAAGGAGCGCTACGTCGGCCGCGACGAGTGGCACAAGCGGATCCTCGACTCGGCGGAGATCTTCGGCGCGCGCAACGTGATCCCCAACTTCGTCGCGGGCGTGGAGATGGCCGAGCCGTTCGGTTTCACCACCGTCGACGAGGCCATCGCCTCCACCACGGAGGGCCTGCGTTTCTTCATGTCGCAGGGCATCACGCCGCGCTTCACCACCTGGTGCCCGGAGCCCACCACCCCGCTGGGCAAGGCCAACCCGCAGGGTGCGCCGCTGGAGTACCACATCCGGCTGCTGGAGGCCTACCGCGCCACGATGGACGAGTTCGGTCTCGCCTCGCCGCCCGGCTACGGACAGCCCGGACCCGGCCGCGCGGTGTTCTCCGTGAGCTCCTTCATGGACAGCCTTCCGGCAGAGGACCCGGCGACCGTATAGTCCCCGCAACGGTCTCCACGGTCCGTGAAACAGTCCCCGAAACCGGTGTCGAAACTTGGCCTCGGTGTTGAGCACAGGGCGGTCCGCGTCCGTACTACAGGCCGGAGTACCGGGCGCGGCCGCCTTCTCGCCCTCTGTTCCGCTGCCTGTCCTGGTGTCCTGACATGACATCTGAACAGGGCGCTTGTCAGTTGTGTTGGAAACGTGAAAAGCTCTGCCCCTGCCGCGAGGTTCCCCCCAACTCCATTGCCGTCATGGTGAGTTGACCTCGCTTGTGGATGCAGGAGACTCATGCCCGACCTGCCGACCCCGAAGGACGCCGCCGAGGCCGCGCTGTTCTCCGAGTGCTGGGACGCCGTCCTGTCGTACGCCGACCTGTGCACGTCCGGCTCGACCGCGGCGAACCAACTGGCCCGTGAGGCGTTCGCACTCGGCATACGCGAGGCCCGCGCCGCCGAGGACGGTACCGCACGCGGTGCCGGCCGTCGCTCGTCCCGGTTGCCCCGGATCCCGCTGCTGCTGACCGCCGTGCGCACCACGGCCGCCGCCTGGGAGGCCCGAGGACAGGGCCACAGACTCGACCCCGATCTGCGCCTGTGGCTGAACTCCGACAAGGCCGCACGGTACGTCGGACCGCCCCTGAGCCGTCCCATCGCCCTGCGCGGACTGCGTGACATGCAGGAACCGGACGCCGCTCTGCTGTGGCTGGCGGAGGTGGAGGCACTGCCGCTGCACGCCGTGGTCCGCAGGCAGGGCCTCGACCCGACCACCGCGGTGGAGGAGCTGAACCAGGTTCGCGGACTGTTCCGGGACCGCTGCCACCGCAACCATCTCGACACGCCGATGGACGCGGAGTGCCGCAGCTACGTCCGGCTCCTGGACGCCGTCACCCGCTCGCCCGCCGCCGACACGCCCCCCGACCTCTCCCGCCATCTCGCCACCTGCGTGGAGTGCGCGGAGGCCGCCGCCTGTCTGCGGCTGCACGGGGGCGGGCTGCCCGCCGCCCTCGCCCAGGGCGTCATCGGCTGGGGCGGCCTCGCCTACCTGGAGCGCCGCCGGCGGGCCGCCGAGGTGCGCCTCGGCGCCGGACGCCCCGACGCGCCGGACGCCGAGGGCGCGGCGGCGCAGGCCGCCGCCGGCAGGGCGCGCGTGCTGCGGGGCGGAATGCTCGCCGCCGCCATCCTGGTCTCCGTGGTGGCACTCGCCGTGTCGATGATGCCCGGCGGCACGGGCGGCGGCACCGGCGGCGAGAACGTCGCCCAGGGCAACCCCGCGGACAGCAGCCCGGTGGCCGGCCCCGGTTCCGTCCTGCCGTCCGCGGATCCCGCCACCTCCGCCGCGCCGTCCTCGTCCGGCCCGGCCGCGTCCGCGAGCGGTACGCCCTCGGCGACGGGCGGCGACGGCGCCGGGAAGCCCGACCCCGAGCCCCAGGGCACCTCCTCGGCCACCGCCGGCGCCGGGGGGAGCGAGGACGCGGCGGTCTGCGAGGTCACGTACGACCTCGTCAACCAGTGGCCCGACGGCTTCCAGGCCACCGTCACCGTCACCACCGCCGTGACGCTCGACTCCTGGCGTGTGGCCTGGTCCTTCCGCGACGGCCAGAAGGTCGACCAGATGTGGGACGCGAGCCTCTCCCAGAACGGCTCGCGCGTCACCGCGACCGCCGCCGACTACAACAGGTCCGTCTCGGCGAACGGCACGCTCACCTTCGGTTTCCTCGCCTCCTGGCAGAGCAGGAACAGCGCGCCGTACGCGTTCACCCTCAACGGACAGACGTGCACGAGCTCTTGACGCACGGCGGCTGAACCGGGCGCCGGCGGAAGCTGAGCGCAGGACGGAGAGGGGGGCGGGGTTCCCGCCCCCCTCTCACGTGCACGCCCGCGCCGACGAGGTCTCCCGCGATGGCGCCGCCCGCGTGTCCCAGGCCGAGTACGGCGACGCACAGTTCCTCGACGCTGGTGGAATTCATCGACACTCCCCAGAATTGGCAACAATATCGTTGTCAGTCTGCCCTCTGAGCGGGGGAGACCTGGAAAGGAGGTCACGTGCCGGCTGCGCGCAACGTCCCGTCCGGGCCCGACCCGGTCGTCGAGGCGATCCGTAGGGCGATCGTGAGCGGGGATTACGCCCCGGACCAACGGCTTGTGGAGGCCGATCTGTCGGAGCGGTTCGCGGCCAGCCGCGGAGCCGTGCGCTCCGCGCTGCTCCAGTTGGGCAACGAAGGGCTGGTGGAGCGCATCCCCAACCGGGGCGCCCGGGTGCGGGCCGTCTCGCTGGCCGAGGCGATTGAGATCACCGAGGTCCGGATGGTGGTCGAGGGTCTCTGTGCGGCCAAGGCCGCGCAGCGGGTGACCGAGGAGGAGATGGCCGAACTGCGCGAGATACGCCGGCAGATGGCGGCTGCGGTCGACGCCGGTGCGGTGATGGCCTACTCGGAGCTGAACAACCGGCTGCACCGCCGCGTCCTGGAGATGAGCGGACAGGGCATCGCCGAGGGTGTGATCGAGCGGCTGCGAGGTCAGGCGGTTCGCCACCAGTTCCGGCTGGCCATGCAGCCGGGGCGGCCGTCCGTCTCGCTGCCGGAGCATCTCGCGATCATCGACGCCCTCTGCAGTCGTGATCCCGATGCGGCGGAGAAGGCCGTCCGGCACCACGTCGGGAGCGTGATCGACGCCCTGCGCGGGACGAACAACTCGCCTCCTTTTTCTGTGAGTTAGACGCGTCGGCCCTGGTGGGGGAGGTGCTCGGTCGGGGATCAGGCACCACTTTCTGCGCGGACCATTGACGACTCCCGGATGATTGTCAACAATCTGGGTCACCAAATTGGCGACAGGAGCCGTACATGGCCCACCGATCAGCCACGCATCCGACACCTTCGGACCGGTCCCGCGCGCTCGTCGCGGGGGCCTACGACATCCATGTCCACATCGCACCCGACCTGATGAAGCGCCGGGTCGACGATCTGACTCTCGCGTCCCGCTTCGCCGAGGTCGGCCTCGACGGATTCGTGCTCAAATCGCACTACGTTCCGACAGCGGAACGGGCCGAGGTGGTCCGGACCGCCGTGCCAGGCTTCGGTGCGGTCGGGGCGATCACGCTGAACGGCTCGGTGGGTGGGATGAACCCGGTCGCCGTGGAGATCGCCGGTCGCGGCGGGGCGCGGTTCGTCTGGCTGCCGACCGTGGACAGCGCCAATGAACGGGCCTGCGCGGCAGGCAGTCCCGAGGGCGCCACGCCGCCCATGTGGGTTCGGCTCCAGAACGAACTGCGCGCCGCCGGCATGGCGGCCGACCCGGTGGACGTGGTCGGGGCGGACGGCGCAGTCCTGGAGATCACCCGTCAGGTGCTCCGGGTGATCGCCGCGCACGACATGACGCTCGCCACCGGCCATCTCCACTCCGACGAGATCGCCGCCGTCGTGGACGCCGCGACCGAGGAGGGTGTACGGCGCATCGTGGTCACCCATCCCGAGTTCACCTCCCAGCGGGTGGGAGTGCGGCTTCAGCGTGAACTCGCCGCCCGAGGAGCCCTGTTGGAACGGTGCTTCGCTACTCCGTACACCGGCAAGGTCTCCTGGGAGCTGTGGCTGGAGAACATCCGGGCGGTCGGCCCGGAGCACTCCGTGCTCTCCAGCGATCTGGGGCAGCCCTTCAACCCTCCGGTCGAGGACGGCCTGCCGCTCCTCGCCGACCGGTTGCTCGACGCGGGCTTCACCGAGGCGGAGATTCACACCATGGCCGTGGGCAACACCCGCTGGCTCGCCGGCGCGACGAAGGATCGGCGGCAGCGGTGAGCAGCGTCGTGGAAGTCCGGCGGCTGACCAAACAGTTCGTCAAGGGCGACCTGGGGATCGTGGCGCTGCGCGAGCTGAGCCTCGGGATCGAGGAGGGCTGCTTCGTCACGGTCCTCGGGCGCAGCGGCTGCGGCAAGTCGACCATGCTGAACATGATGTCCGGGCTCATGCACCCCACGTCGGGCGTGGTGACCTACCGCGACAAGCCGGTGTCCGGTCCGCGTACCGAGGTCGGCTACATGACGCAGTCCGACACGCTGATGCCCTGGCGTGACGTCGTCCGCAACGTCGAGATGCCCATGGAGATCAGGGGAGTCGACGCGAAGGAGCGCCGCAGGCGCGCCATGGACCTCGTCGAGCGGGTCGGCCTGACCGGCTTCGAACGTCACTACCCGCGTGAACTGTCCGGCGGCATGCGGCGCCGGGCGAGCCTGGCCCGGATGCTGGCCGGCGACCCCGAAGTGCTGTTGCTCGACGAGCCCTTCGGCGCACTCGACGCACAACTGCGTTCCGTGCTCCAGGCCGAGCTGCTGCGGCTGTGGCAGGGCAGCGGACAGACCGTGGTGTTCGTGACCCACGACATCGAGGAGGCGCTGCTGCTGGGTGACCGGGTCGTGGTGCTCGGCCGGATCGGCCGGGTGGTCCTGGACAAGGAGATCGACCTGCCGAGGCCGCGTGACGCGGACGAACTGCGAGTGGACCCGCACTTCGTGAGCCTGCACAAGGAGACGACAGTGGCACTCCGGGAGGCGCAGTGAGCACGGTGGAGGAGAGCGAGACGACGAACACGACGATGAGCACCGAGAAGAACATCGGCCAGTCGGTCACTGTGCCGTTGAACCGCAGCTGGTGGGACAAGCACGGTGGCGCGGTGATCATCTGGGGCGGTCGGCTGGTCTTCGTCGTGGTGCTGCTGGTCGCCTGGCAGTTGTCCGCGGGCCGCCTGTTCGACGTCACGTTCACCAGTCGGCCGCTCGACGTCGTGCACCGGTTGGCCGACTGGCAGCGGGACGGTCTGCTGTGGTCCAACACCTGGGTCACCCTCCAGGAGGTCATGCTCGGGTTCGCCTTCGGTGCCGGTTCCGGCGCGCTCACGGGATTCGTCCTCGCCTCCCTGCCGACCTTCTACCGTGTGGTCGACCCGTTCATCGTGGCGCTGTACTCGCTGCCGAAGGTCGCGCTCGCGCCCCTGTTCATCGTCTGGTTCGGCATCGGCCTCCAGATGAAGGTGGTGCTCGCCGCGGTCACCGTGTTCTTCCTGGTCTTCCTCAACACCGCCGTCGGCGTGCGCGAGGTCGACCGCGGACTGATCGACGCGGTGCGGCTGATGGGCGGCCGCCGCCGTGACGTCGTGTGGAAGGTGGTACTTCCCGCTTCGATGACGGGGCTGCTGACCGGTCTCAAGGTTGCCGTGCCCTACTCCCTGATCGGTGCGGTGATCGGTGAACTGGTCGCTTCGAACCGGGGGTTGGGCTACCTCATCAGCGACGCGGCGGCCAACTACGACACGGCGGGCGTCTTCGCGACGCTCGTCGTGCTCGGGACGATCGCCACGGTGCTCAACCTGATGGTCGGCGTACTCGATCGCCGGGCCAACCGCTGGAAGCCTCTGGAGGGCCGCACATGAACCGTCGTCAACTCGTCAGAAGCGTGCTTGCCACCGGAGTGGTCACGCTGGCCGGCGCGGGCTGCACCGACTCCGGCGGCGCGACCGAGACCGGCAAGCTGTCGATAGGGCAGGTCAGCACGTCGATCGCCTTCTTTGCGATGTTCGTCGCGACCGAGAAGGGTTACTTCGACGAGGAGGGCGTCACCTTCGAGGAGCCCGTGGTGCTCGGCAACGGCTCCAAGGTGGCCGCCGCGCTGAAGTCCGGCAGCATCGAGCTCGGCGGCGGGGTGATGACCGACGTCCTCAAACTGTCCGAGACCGGCAGCGCCCTCGGCCTCGTCGCGGACATGGTCGACACCTACTACATCGACATCATCACCGGCACGAAGTTCGAGGGAGCAGCGGACAGCGCTTCGCTGGACGAGCGGATCATGTCCCTGAAGGGCAGGAAGATCGGCATCACCGGCCCGGGCAGCGGCACCGAGGCACTGGTCGTCTACCTGTTCAGGAAGGCCGGACTGGACCCGAGGAAGGACGCCGAACTGGTCAACCTCGGCAGTGAGCCCACCGCCGCGCTCGGCGCCCTGAAGGGCGGCCAGGTCGACGTCCTCTCCTTCGCCCAGCCGCTGGCCCAGCAGGCGGAGGGGGCCGGCGCCGGCACCACGTACATCTCCCCGTGTCGCGGCGATGTCCCCGGCCTGCAGCACGTGTCCCACGGCGTCATGTTCACCACCCAGAGCGTCCTGAAGAAGAAGGCGAAGGAGATAGCCGCCTTCCAAAGAGCCCTCGTACGGGCGAGGAAGGACATCCACGGAGGCGATTCCGCGGAGATCAGGAGGCTGCTCGCCGCATACCGCAGCGGCATGCCCGACTCCGCACTGCAGGCACTGCTTCCGCTGCTCAAGGGGGAGATCCGGACGACGAACGGCTTCCCGCGTTCCTCCTTCGACGCCGCGGTCGCGTTCCACAAGGCCGCGGGCCTCATCACGAAGGGTCCCGACTACGACCAGCTCGTCCCGGCGAACCTGCGCGAGACGTGAACGCGGACGACGCGGACATCGTGGTCATCGGCGGCGGCGACGCGGCGTTCGTGAGCGCGCTGACCGCCGCCGACGCCGGAGCACGGGTGCTGGAACGCGCACCCGTGCACTTCCGCGGCGGCAACAGCCGGCACACCCGCAACATCGGGTGCGCACGCGGCACCATGACGAGTTCACCACCGGTCCCTACCCCTTCGATGAACTCCGGCGCGACCTGTGCGGGGTGGGGGAGGGGCCGGGGGACGACCACTCGGCAGGTCTGACGGTCAGTCACTCACTGGTCGCGTCCGCCTGGACGACCGCCACGGCGCCCGCCGGCCCTCACTTCGACACACCGCTCAGCACCTTCGCGCACAAGATCGCACCCGCCCTCGCGGCCGGCAACGCGGTGATGCTCAAGCCTGCCGGGCAGACCCCACTGTGCGTGACCGCCCTCGTGCGCGCACTCCTCGAAACCGGTCTGCCCGAGCGGCTGGTGCGACGCGCACGGCCCCGGTCCGGTACGCGGGGCACGGCTGTGAATCTCACATGAATCACGGCAGCCCCGTTGTTAACGGAATCGTTGACGAATTTGATGCTCTCTTGAACCGGAATTGACGTGGCCGGTTCAAAATCCTTGGCGTTCCCACACGAACGGTCATGCCGTCTTCCGATCAGGAGGCCACGTGTTACTGCCCCAGAGAGACCCGGCCGGGCGCCCCGCCCGTCGCACCCGCCGTGTCGCCCTCACCGTAGCTACCGCGGCCCTGGCCGCCTCGGTGCTCGCAACGAGTGACGTCGGAGTCGCGACCGTCACCCGCGGCGATACCACCGCCGTCGCCTACTCCGCCGAGGCCGCGGCTGCCTCCGAGACCCTCACCGCGGTCAACGCGCTCCTGGCCACTCTCAGCAGCACGCAGAAGTCGACCGTCCAGGCGTCCCGCACCCAGTCCAACCTCTCCCAGTGGTCGAACCTGCCCGATGGCCTGTTCACCCGCGCGGGCCTGCGCATGGACACCCTGACCTCCACACAGCAGACGGCGGTGCTCGCCATCCTGCAGACGGCGCTCAGTGACGAGGGCTACGAGCAGGTCACCGGCATCACCACCGCCGACGGCGTCCTGCACACCTCGACCGGCAGCGACGACTACGGCTCGGACCACTACTGGATCCGCATCCTCGGCACCCCGTCCTCGACGGGCCGGTGGACCGTCCAGTACGGCGGCCACCACCTGGCCGTCAACATCACGCTGACCGGGGACACCATGACCCTGGCCCCGACCCTCTTCGGCGTCCAGCCGGCCACTTACACCCTGAACGGCGTGAGCTACGAGCCGCTGGCCGGCGAGACCGACAAGGCGTTCGCGGTCGTCCAGTCGCTCAACAGCACGCAACTCGCCGCCGCCGTCCTGGACACGGCCGTCACGGAGATCATCCTGGGCGCCGGACAGGACGGGAAGACCCTGGCCTACGAGGGCGTCCAGGCCTCCACCTTCACCACCGCGCAGAAGACCCTGCTGCTCGATCTCGTCACCGAGTGGATCAGCCCGCTCAACGACGGACAGGCCGCGGCCAAGCTGGAGTCGGCAGAAGAGAACCTCGACTCCACGTACTTCGCCTGGTCGGGCTCCACGTCGAGCGGTCAGCCAGTCTACTACCGCGTCCAGAGCCCCGACTTCACCATCGAGTTCGCCCACCAGCGGAACATGGGGGGTGCGAGCCACATCCACGCCATCTACCGCGAGACCGGCAACGACTACGGCGTGGGAGACTGATCCGTGAGCGCCATCGAACGCCGCCTGGCCCGCTGGACGGCCGGCCTCGTGCTGGC
Source organism: Streptomyces sp. NPDC060002 (assembly GCF_042737245.1). NCBI lineage: Bacteria > Bacillati > Actinomycetota > Actinomycetes > Kitasatosporales > Streptomycetaceae > Streptomyces > Streptomyces sp. NPDC060002. The sequence goes on along the minus strand of NZ_JBHWUW010000057.1, from coordinate 21,347 downwards.
CGCCGCCGGGTCAGGCCTCGCGGCCGCCCCGGCCTGGGCCCACCCCACCGACGAGATCGTCCAGCAGGCGTACCTCACCCCCGACGGCTCCCGGCTCGACATCCAACTCGTGCTCACACCCGGCGTGTTGGTGGCGCCCGCATTCATCGAAGCCCTCGACACCGACGGCGACGGGAAACTCGGAGCCGACGAGACGGCCGCGCACGCCCGGCGCGTGACCTCGGCACTCGGGCTGAAATCCGAGGGGAGGGTCGTCAAACTGGAGTTGACCAGGAGCACGTACGCGGACTACGCGCTGCTCGCCTCCGCAGGCGGTGCGGTCACCCTCGACCTCACGGCCGCCCTGCCGTCCGGCAGCCGTAGCATCACCTTCACCAACACGTACGACCCACCCGGCGGTTTCGGTACGACCGTGCAGGCGAACGTGCTGGTGCCGGCAGGAAAGCCGGCGGGACCGGCGGATGTCGAACGCGCCGACGAGGGGCGCACGATCACCGTCGACCTCTCCAGCACCCCCGGAGGGACGACGACTTCAACCGGCTCCGCGCAGCAGGACACATCGAGCGGCGGCGCCATGCTCAGTGCTCTGCGCACCCCGCTGTCCTCGCCCTGGGCCCTGCTGGCGCTGATCGCCACCTGCGCACTGCTCGGCGCCTTCCACGCCCTCACGCCCGGCCATGGCAAGGCCCTGCTCGCCTCCTACCTGGTGGGAACCCACAGCACAGCTCGTCAGGCGGTGATTCTCGGCGGTGTCATCACTGTCACGCACACCGCCTCCGTGATCGCGCTCGGTACGGCGGTGCTGGTCGCGGGGCAGTTCATCGTGCCGGGCGTACTGGTGCCGGTGCTCGAGGTGGCCAGCGGGGTGGTGGTGCTGGTCCTGGGGGTCCGACTGCTGCGGGGTCGGTGGCCGCGGGCGGACGAGGTCGAGCACGCGCACGACCACGCCCACCGGCACGCGCCCGCCCGTGCGCACGAGCATGCGCCCGCCCACGCGAACACACGCGGCGGCCACGGCCACGGCCACGGCGGACACCGTCATCACGATCACCCGCCCGTCATGCCCACGACCTTCCGGTCCATCGCCACCATGGGCGTCTCCGGTGGAATCGTGCCCTGCCCCGAGGCGCTCACCGTTCTTCTGCTGGCCATCGGGCTGGGCCGCACAGCCCTGGGCCTTGCCATGATCGTCGCTTTCAGTGCCGGCCTCGCCGGTGTGCTCGTCGGACTGGGTCTGATCCTGGTGCACGCCCGCGCGGGTCTGGAGCGCTTCCGGTGTCCTGGGCCGCCCAGCTCGGTGATGCGGTGGCTGCCGGCAATCTCCGCCGGTGTGGTGACGGTTCTCGGCCTGACCATCGCGGTCAACGGGGTGGGCGGGCTCACGGGGTAGGCCATGCGCCGGGATGCGGAACGGCTCGTATTCCGGCCGGCCGTGATCTGCCGACCGAATCACAGGACGCGCACTTCTGCGGCTCCCTGGTCGCTGGTCCACGCCCTGCCACCCACCCTCGAACCGGTCCTCCCATGAACTGCCTTGAGAGCAAGGGAGTTGAGTATGTGCGAAGTCATCACCCAGACGACGGAGACCACGGAGACCACGGAGCAGACCTTCGCGGAACGCGGAGTGCCGTTGAGGTCGCGGGTGCGCGCGCTGCTCGCCGTCGGGAGCGGCGTCGCGGCGACACCGGCCGTGGCGCCCGGCCGCAGGAAGACCCTTGCCTGCGGCGAGACCTGGGAGGCCGCCGCGATCACCCGGCTCGACGAACTCCTCGTGGAGCACGGCGCTGCACTCACCGCCCCACAGGGGGACCGCCTGACCCTGACCGTGGACGGTGTGGAGACGGGCTCCGTCCTGGACGGCACCTACGGCTGGACGACCGTGATCACCGTCGGCACCTACCGCGGCGCCATGGTCCTCACCCCGGCCGTCGAGCACCCGGAGCCCTTCGCGGCGCCCCCTTCCACCCGCGGCAGGGCGTGTACGCAGGCGCCGACGGCATCGCCGGCGGGAACTCGGCACCGTCGAGCGTACGGGGCGACCGCCTCACCGACGCATGCCCGAAGAGCGTCTCCCTCACCTCCACCGGCGAGGCGTTCCTCGGGTTCTTCGTCGCCGACGGTGCTCCGACATGGGCGTGATCGTGCTGACCGCCGCATCCCAGTGGGCGGTCACCCATACGTCGTACCTGACGCGTCCGGACCTGGTCGCGAAGCCGTCGCTGCAGGCCCCGCCCGGCAAGTCCCCCACCCTCACCGTGAACGGCACCCCCGCCGGCCTCACCCGGGGCACCACCTGCTCCGGGTCCCTCGCCCTCACCGTCGCCCAGAGCGAGTGACCCACGGACCCTCTGGAGATCTTCTGTGACACCACGAACCCCACGCCCGCGAGTCCGGCACGTCACCACGACCCTCGCGGCCGTCCTGGCGCTGATCATCGGCACGGCCTGCGTACTGACGACGGCTTCCGCCGAAGCCGGCACCGCGACCGCGACCAGCACCGCGACCGCGACCAGCACCGCACCCGCCATGACCTGCGCCGGCATCGCGAAACTCGACCTCGGCGGCATCCAGGGCGCGCCGACACAGATCGCCTCGGCGGCCGAACTGGCTGCTGAGGACAACACCCTGGGCAACTGGGCCGCTTGCGAGGTCAAGGGTCTCATCGCCCCGCAGATCCAGTTCGACCTGCGCCTGCCGATGACGGCCTGGCAGGGGAGCTACCTCCAGGTCGGCTGCGGCGGCAACTGCGGGGTGGTCGGCTCGGGCAGCGCCCCGGCCGCCACCGGCTGCGTCCCGTTGACCGACGGCGCCCTCGCCGTGGCCACGGACAACCAGGGCCACTACGGAACCAGCATGAGCTCCGGCCTGTTCGGCACCGACCCGACGCTCAAGGTCGACTTCGGGTACAAGTCCGAGCATCAGCTCGCCGTCGTGGCCAAGGACATCATCGGGCGGTTCTATGGCCAGTCCGCCTCCCGGTCCTACTACGACGGCTGCTCGCAGGGTGGCCACGAAGCCCTCACCGAGGCCCAGCGCTACCCGACCGACTTCGACGGCATCGTCGCCGGCGCTCCCGCCAACAACTGGACCGCGCACACCTTCCAGCACGCCTGGAACGCCCACGCCGTCTTCGCAGGCGACAACGGCACGGCGACGCTGACCACGGCCGACCTGTCACCACTGCACGCCGCCGTACTCGAAGGGTGCGACGCCACCGGCGACGGCATCATCGAGGACCCGCTCGCCTGCACCTGGGATCCGGGCAGCATCCAGTGCGCGAGCGGACAGACCTCCGCAGATGACGACTTCTGCCTGACCTCCGCACAGGTCACCACAGTCCGCGACCTGTACACGGGCCCCCTCGACGAGACCGGCAAACTGCTCTATCCCGGATGGCAGTTGCGCGGCAACGAGCTGAACTGGGCCGGTGTCATCGTCCCGGCCACGGCTACCGGCCCGACGACGAACCAGACCAACGTCAACGAACGGGTGCGCTACACGCTCTACCCCGAGGCCCACCCCGAACTGACCTGGAAAGACGTGAAGTTCACCGCAGCCGCCTACCGGAAGCTGATGAAGCTGAACGAAGGGACGATGGACGCCACCGACCCCGACCTGTCCGCGTTCAGGGCGGCCGGCGGAAAGCTGATCATCTGGCAGGGCCTGGCCGACCCGAACATCTCCTCCGTCGCCGCCATGGCCTACTACCAGGCGGTCGAGAAGAAGACGGGCGACGTGAGCACGGCCAAGGAATTCGCCCGGCTGTTCCTGCTCCCCGGGGTCGCGCACTGCGGCGGCGGCCAGGGCCCGGACAGCATCGACGTGTTGTCCGCGGTCATCGCCTGGGTCACGGCGGGCCAGGCTCCCGACAGCCTGCTCAGCCAGGACGTCGACAACAGCGGCGACGTCACCGCAGCCCGGCCCGTCTATCCCTACCCTTACGTGGCGGTCAACACCACGGGCGGCTCGGCCGACGACCCCGACAGCTACACGGCCCAGTTGTCCACCGCCGAGCAGAACCTGCGGGTGGACTACCGCGGCTCGTTCCGCTCCGGCTACGAGACCGTCAGCGGCTGGGTGAACGGCCAGTGGGTCACCCGCCCGGGCAAGAGCTGACCGTCCCACGAGGAGCTGAAGGACCGGTTCACCGCGTACCAGGACGGACTGAAACCGCGCGGGCTCGACGGCTTCGACACCCTCACCGCCCGCACCTACGCAGCGCACTTGGTCAGGCAGAATCTCCAGCCGTCCGCAAACCGAATATCTCGGAGCTCCCTCGGAATGCGACCGCGCGACCTACCTGGCCAAGAACACGTTCACCACCTGGAAGAACAACCAGGCGCCTTCACGGAGGAGGACTTCCTCACTCACACCGGTGCCCGCAGAAAAGGCGTCCCGGCCTTTGACGCCTTCGACGCCTTCGACCTGTCGTCCGGCGAGAACAGTCAGTTCGGCAAGGACAGGACGAAAGCCCGTCACTTCCACGGTGTCGTCCACTGACACGGCCGCACTGGGCAGTCTCGGGGGCGACGGCAATCACCGGATGCGCTGGGACGAGGGTCACGGCGCGAACAGCGACGCGGCCGTTTTCATCACCTGGGCCGCCAAGTTGACGGGACGAGATTCTCGACCGCGTGAGTTATCGACCGTGTGAGTTCTCGACCGTGTGAGTTCTCGACCATGTGAGGGCCAGGATTCCTCCTGGCCCTCACACGGTGTGTGCTCCATGGACTTCGTATTGATCGTTTGACGGTCAAATCTGTGAAGCCCGACCGCAATGCACGGGTAAATCAAAGCCTCCCTGGGCGTAAAACACAGTGCCGCGCGGTGCAATTTATCCCGTCCCGACAACGGGCAGGACGCCGTGAAGCCCACGTTTCGCCTGAGTGTGGAATGTAGGAGTTTCTGGAAGTCCTCCGGAGTTTTTCTCTGAAGGAGGCAGTAAATTGCAGAAAAATAACGTGCACCGCAGGTCGACGGGACGCTGGAAGCGAGCCGGCCTGGCCCTTTCCGTCACGTCGGCCCTTCTCGGCGGAGCGGTGTACGCCGCTACGGCGAACGCCGCGTCCGCCGACAGCAACTCCTCGTCCACCGAGTCGTCGACCTCGACCGCGTCGACCACCGCCGTCCCGGATGTGGTGGACGCAGCCAACGCCTTCCTGGACACCCTGGACGAGGACCAGCAGGCCGAGGCGCTCCTCGACTTCACCGAGGCCAACGCCACCGCCTGGTCGAACCTTCCGTGCGGTTCGACCTGCCGGGTCGGCATCGAGCTGGGCTCGCTCAGCGACGACCAGCTCACCGCAGCCGAGGCCGTGGTCGAGGCGGGGACGGGCACCGGCAGCGGTACCGGGTACGACCAGGTCTCGCAGATCCTGGCAGCCGACGACGTCCTCGGCGAGACCGCCGGCGGATACAGCAGCGGCAACTACTACCTGGCGTTCCTCGGCACCCCGAGCACGGACGGCACCTGGCAACTGCACTTCGGCGGTCACCACCTCGCGGTGAACCTCACCTACAAGGACGGCGAGGTCGAGGGCATCACACCGTTCTTCATCGGGGTGGAGCCGACCAGCTGGACCGGCGACGACGGCACCTCGTACGCACCCCTGGCCGGGATGCGCGACGGAATGCTGGACATGCTCGACAGCCTGAACTCCTCCCAGCTGTCGCAGGCCAAGCTCTCCGCGTCCTACAGCGATGTGCTGCTCGGCCCGGGTGAGGACGGCGACTTCCCGGAGACCAAGGAGGGGTTAGCGGTCGGCGAACTCACCGACGACCAGCAGGAACTGGTGCTCAACGCCATCGAACCGTGGGTCGAGGTCGCGGAGGACACGACCGCGGCTTCCGTCCTGAGCGCCTACAAGTCGGAACTCGACGAGACCTACATCTCGTACTCCGGCGGCACCGGCCTGGACGCCACGGGCGACTACGTGCGCATCGACGGACCGGGCGTCTGGATCGAGTTCGTCTGCCAGAACGGTCTGGTCTACCAGAACCAGGTCCATTACCACACGGTGTTCCGGGACCACGACACCGACTACGGGGGAGAGTTCTCGTTCTGATGAACCGCTTGCCGATCCCGCTGTCCACAGCTTGCGCGTGACGTCGGGGTGGCGGCGGCGGTCCTGGCGGCGCTGCTTCTGGCAGCGCCGTCGGCCGTCGTGCATCCCATGGCGAGCGGAATCGACCTGACCGACACCACCTACCCGGCGGCCCACCTGCGCCCCTCCACCGTCAAGGGCGAAGCACGGGCCGCGACTTCGGGCGATGTCGCCCTGCGGCGGACGGAGCAGACCTCCGCAGCACGTCGGCTGCGGCGGCCCGCCCGCCGGCCGTCTCCTCGACCCACTCGGGAAGCGCGGAGCTGCGGTGACCGAACGTCGCGTGGCGTGCGAGGCCGTTTTCGCCGGCCGGCAGCGGTCCGCCGTCCGCATCCAGTGGTACGAGTCGACGGTGATCCGCCCCGCCTCGATGTGTGCGGGGACGAGCAGCACACCATCCCGGGCCCCGGCCCCGGCCCCGCCCCGCCTCCGACGGCCGACTCGAGTACGGCGAGCATCTGTCGTACCTGTCGACCGCGGCCAGTGCGACATCGTCACCCCGGTCGGCATCGTCCGCGCCGGCACCGAGTTCACGGTGCCGGCGGTAAGGATGTCCCGGTCGAGAAAGGGTCACCGGACACCGATTGGCCGAGGATTTTCGTGCCGACGTTCAGTGCCGACGTGGTGGGTTGCCTGTGCTGCCGGAACTCCGCGTCCTGTCCGGACAGCTGCCCGGAGAAATCGCCGCATCCCGGGCGTGCCGCTCGTTCGCCGCTCCGCGTGCCTGTCGGCTTAGTGGTCCAACCCCACTCTGACCTGCGCGTCAACCCAACTCTGCGCAGTTCGACGAACCCATCCACGCACGCCTGACGGCCACCACCCTCGCCCGGACGGTCGGTACTGACCGCGCATCGATGCGCATAATCGATGAAAATGGTCGAAACATACGCCAAAACCGCGGAGGCGTGGCGATGCGCGGCAAGGCCGAGAACGACGAAGGCTCCGTCGAGGAGTACGACGACGAGCACAGTGACGAACTCGACACCGAGGACAGTGACGAGTACACCGATCCCGACGCTTACGACGAGGAGCCGGCATCGTACGAAGACGAGCCGGTGTCCTACGACGAGGAGGACGCAGCCGGTGCGAGCCCTGACGTCTTCCTCGACGTTCCGCTCCTGAAGGTCGACGAGATCGACCTGGACGTCGAGGACCTGCGGGCGCATGTCTCGCTGCAGGCCGAGGTGCTGGATCTGCTCAAACTGAATGTGGGCGCCGACGTCTCGCTCGGCCGGGTGCACCTGGGCATCTCGGGCGTCGAGGCACAGGCACAGCTCAAGGTGCGTCTCCACCACGTCGCGCAGATCATCGACCGAGTGCTCACCACGCTCGACCGCAACCCGGAGATCCTGCACGAGCTGGCGCGTGGAGTCGGGTCCGCCGTGCAGGATGTCGGCGGCGGAGCGCGTCAGGCCGTGGGGGAGCTGGGTACGGGTGCCGGAAGGGCAGTCCAGGAGGTCGGCCGGGGTGCGGGGACCGCCGTCCGGGACGTGGGCCAGGGTGCCGGGGCTGCCGTACAGGATGTGGGCCGGGGAGCCGGGGCTGCCGTACAGGATGTGGGCCAGGGTGCCGGGGCTGCCGTACAGGATGTGGGCCAGGGTGCCGGGGCTGCCGTACAGGATGTGGGCCAGGGTGCCGGGGCTGCCGTACAGGACGTGGGCCGGGGAGCCGGCTCCGTGGCGCGCGATGTCGGTCAGGGAGCCGGGAGGGCCGTTCAGGACGTGGGGGGTGGTGCCGGGCGCGCGGTGGAGGACGTCGGCCATGAGACGAGCCGGGCCGTCGGAAGCGCCGGCGAGGCGGTGGGCGGCACCGCCGGGAGCGTGGCCGGGCAGGCTGCGAGTGTGACGGAAGCGTCGGGCGACACGGTACGGGACGGCGGCGACGCCGTTGCGGAAGCCGCGGAGACGGCGAACGCCACCGCGGAACGGACCGAGCCGGCCGAGCCGCGTGCGGCGCGCGAGGGCGCGGAGAGAGAGCGGGGCCGAGCCGGCCGGAGCCAAGGCGGCACCCGCACGCGCCGGGTGCGTGGAGAGGACGGGAAGCTGCCGCCGAGGTCCGGTCGCGCCCGTACCGTCAGGGAGCCGGGGGAGCCGCCCTGAACGCGAGGCGCGGAAGCCGGGAGCCCGGTGGGGGACATCCTGTTCCGGTCGACGGTCCACGCCGAACGGCTCCGCTTCACGCAGGAACCCCGGACGACCGTCCGCTTCCCCGGCACCGGGAGGCGAGAGTCGACGAGCCACAGCGACCGCACCCACCTACCGGACACGGTCATCGCCGGTCAGGAATACCAGGACGTTACCGTCGCCTACCACCTGGCGACCCGGCTCATCAGGGAGCCGGAGGCCGGGCGGAGCGGTGACGACAGCACGGACGGGTGACCGGCCGGCTTGAAGCGGTGGCACGTCCGCCCCGCCCCGTGCTCAGACATACGGATATCTGCACAATCGCATGCAGCGTCAGCACGGCGCCGTCGTGTGCGAGGCGCCCCGGTTCTTGGGAAGCGCGAAAGTCGGTGATCTCGCCGACAGGTGGCCCGCTGCCTCGCCGAGGCGCGGCAGATCCACGTCCTGACGGCGGGGAGGGCGGCGGTGCCGGAGGCGCCGATTTGCTCCCGGGGCCCGGCGCGGCTCTCCTGCGGGCCCACCACGGATCACGGTGCGCCGGAATTCGGTGGCGTCGCGGCTCGTGTCCCCCTAGGGTCGGTGGTGTTCGAGCGGCAACCTTGTGGTGCCGTGGGTGACTTGGCTTGTTTGGGAGGTGTGACCGATGGCTGTCGTCGAGATGGGCGCCGCCCGCATCCGGAAGTACATCAAGTCCACCTCCCCGGCCTCCGGCTGACCTCACTCTTCTCCCGCGCCCGTGAGCGCGGTGCCGGGGCCTCCCTTGTGAAGGGTCATCCCTTGTCTTTCTCCTCCACTCCGCTTTCGTCGCACCCTCTGGCCGTCTACGGCTGGGACGAGGGCTGGGAAGCCGAGTTCGCTCCCTACGCCGAGCAGGGACTCCTGCCCGGCCGTGTCGTACGGGTCGACCGTGGCCTGTGCGACGTCGTCACCCCGGTCGGCACCGTTCGCGCCGACACCGAGTTCGTCGTTCCCCGCGACCCGATGAAGGTCGTGTGCACGGGGGACTGGGTCGCCGTCGACCCCGAGGGCAACAATCCGCGATACGTGCGGACGCTCCTGCCGCGCCGTACCGCCTTCGTCCGATCGACCTCGTCGAAGCGTTCCGAGGGCCAGGTACTGGCCACCAACATCGATCACGTCGTCATCTGTGTGTCGCTCGCGGTCGAGCTTGATCTGGGGCGGATCGAGCGGTACCTGGCGCTGGCCATGTCCTGTTCGAGTGGTGAGGCCCTGCTGCACAGGTCGGCACTCTCCTGGGAGTCCGGCGCCCAGCCCGTCGTCGTGCTCACCAAGGCCGACCTGGTGCCCGACCCGGTCGCGCTGTCGTACCTCGTCGACGACGTCGAGGCGAGCGCGCCCGGCGTGCCCGTGCTCACCGTCTGCGCGCGCGACGGAGACGGCGTCGAGGAGCTCGCCGCGCTCCTCGGGCGGGGCACCTCCGTACTGCTCGGGGCGTCCGGCGCGGGCAAGTCGACGCTCGCGAACGCGCTCGCCGGGGAGGACGTGATGGGCGTCCAGGCCACCCGCGACATGGACGGCAAGGGACGGCACACCACCACCACCCGCAATCTGCTGCCGCTGCCCGGCGGGGGCGTCCTGATCGACACGCCCGGACTGCGCGGCGTCGGCCTCTGGGACGCCGGCGCCGGGGTCGGACAGGTCTTCTCGGAGATCGAGGAGTTCGCCCGGGACTGCCGGTTCCACGACTGCGCGCACGAGTCCGAGCCGGGGTGCGCGGTGCGGGCGGCCGTCGAGGACGGGGAACTGCCGCCGCGCCGGCTGGAGAGCTACCACAAGCTCGTCCGGGAGAACCAGTGGATCGTCGCCAAGTCCGACGCCCGCATGCGCGCCGACATCCGCCATGACTGGAAGCGCAAGCAGGCCGCCGGCCGGGCCGCCGGGGAGGCGAAGCGGGGGCGCGGGCCGTGGCGACCCGCTCCTCCGCGGTGACGCTTACCTGTTCCGGTAACGCTTGCCGGACCCGGTCAACGCGTCCCTGTTTCGGTAACGCGTGCGGGGTCCGGCGATGCGTGCCGGTTTCGGTAACGCTTGTCGGTCCGGCGGGAGGCGTACATGTTTCGGAAACCGCTTCCCGGTTCCGGTAACCCGTGTCTGTTCCGGAAACCGCTTCCCGGTCCCAGTTTCACGCGCATGTCCCGGTAACGCGTGCGTGACTCGGAAACGGCTGCCCGGTCCCGGTAACACGTGCCTGTTCCGGTAACGCTTGCCGGTTCCGGTGCCGAGTGCGTGACTCGGAACGGCTTGCCGGTCCGGTGACGCTTGTCGGTCCGGCAAGTCGTTTCCGGTCCAGCGTCACGTCCGATTTCCGCTAGCACGGTTTCTCTCGGGCGCGAAGACTGGAGCCATGACGGACCAGGACACGCGTTACGAGGCGGTCCGCAGCAGGGACGCCCGGTTCGACGGCGAGTTCTTCTTCGCCGTCGAGACCACCGGTATCTACTGCCGGCCCAGCTGCCCCGCCGTGACGCCGAAACGCCACAACGTGCGTTTCTTCGCGACGGCCGCCGCCGCGCAGGGCTCGGGCTTCCGGGCCTGCCGGCGGTGCCGCCCGGACGCCGTGCCGGGATCGGCCGACTGGAACGCGCGTGCTGACGTCGTCGGCCGGGCCATGCGGCTGATCGGCGACGGCATCGTCGACCGGGAGGGTGTCACCGGGCTCGCCGTACGGCTCGGCTACAGCGCCCGCCAGGTGCAGCGGCAGCTCACCGCCGAGCTCGGCGCGGGCCCGGTCGCCCTCGCCCGGGCACAACGCGCGCACACCGCGCGGGTCCTGCTCCAGACGACGGGCCTGCCGGTCACGGAGATCGCCTTCGCGGCCGGATTCGCCAGCGTGCGCCAGTTCAACGACACCGTCCGGACCGTGTACGCGACGACCCCGACCGAACTGCGGGCCGCGGTACGCGCGACCCGCCGCACCGCCACCCCGTCCGCCGGGATCCCGCTGCGGCTCGCCCATCGGGGCCCGTACCACGCGGGTGCCGTGTTCGACCTGCTGCGACGGGAGGCCGTGGCCGGGGTGGAGGAGGTGAGCGGGCCGCCCGGCGGGCGCACCTACCGCCGTACGCTGCGGCTGCCGTACGGCACCGGGATCGTCGCCGTGGACGAGCGGGCGGGTGACCCGGGGCGGGGGTCGGCCGTCCATCCCGGCGGCTGGCTCGACGCGCGGCTGCATCTGACCGACCCGCGCGACCTCACCACCGCCGTCCAGCGGCTGCGGAGGCTGTTCGACCTCGACTCCGACCCGTACGCCGTCGACGAGCGGCTCGGCGCCGATCCGCGGCTCGCCCCGCTGGTCGCCGCCCGGCCCGGACTGCGTGCGCCGGGGGCCGCCGATCCGGAGGAGTACGCGGTGCGGGCGGTCGTGGGGCGGGCGGCGGCGGAACGGCTCGTTCGCGCCTACGGCAAGGCCCTCGACGCGCCCTGCGGGACCCTCACCCACCTCTTCCCCGAGCCGGCCGTCCTGGCGCAGGCCGCGTCCGGGGCCGGGGCCGGGGCCGGGGCCGAGTCCGAATCCGAATCCGAATCCGAATCCGGGTCCGGGTCCGAATCCGGGTCCGGGTCGCGGTCCCGGTGCCGGTCCGAACCCGGGTCCGCGTTCGACGGGCCGCTGGGCGTCCTGGCCACCGCCCTCGCCGACGGCACCGTACGGCTGGACCCGGGCGTCGACCGGGACGACGCCCAGGAGGCGCTGCTCGCGGTGCCCGGGCTGGACGCCCGTACCATCGCGGAGATCCGTGCCCGTGCCCTCGGCGACCCCGACGTCGTGCCGCCCGGCCCGGACGTCCCCGACACCTGGCGCCCCTGGCGCACCTACGCCCTGCACCATCTGCGCGCCGCGGAGGAACGATGACCGACCTGACGTACTGGACCAGCGTGGCGAGCCCGCTCGGCCCCCTGCTGCTCACCGCCGACGCCGACGCCACGCTGACCTCTGTCTCCGTGCCCGGACAGAAGGGCGGGCGGACCGTCCAGGACGACTGGCTGCCCGACCCCGGGCCCTTCCGCTCCGCCACGGAGCAGCTCGCCGCCTACTTCGCCGCGGAGCTGAAGGAGTTCCGGCTGCCGCTGCGCAGCCACGGCACCGAGTTCCGCGAGCGTGTGTGGGCCGCCCTCGACTCCGTGCCCTACGGGGCGACCACGACCTACGGTGAGATCGCCGCCCGCGTCGGCGCCTCGCGGATGGCCGTACGGGCCGTCGGAGGGGCGATCGGGGCGAATCCGCTGCTGATCGTGCGGCCCTGTCACCGGGTGATCGGCGCCGACGGCTCACTGACGGGATACGCGGGCGGGCTGGAGCGCAAGGTGCGGCTGCTCACGCTGGAGGGCTCGCTCCAGGAGCGGTTCCGGGCCTTCGCCTGATCGAGGGGCCGCCCTCGGGGCGTGTCATCCCCACAGAACGCGTCATCCCCACAGAACCGTCCCCAGCCACGCCCCCATGATCAACAGGCAGGTGAACAGCTCCGTGAGGACGCTGGAGCCGCCCGAGCGCATCGCCGTGCGCAGGGCCGCCCGGGCTTCGCCGGGGCGGCCCAGGCGGAGACGCTCGGAGAGATAGATGCCGCCCATGAAGCCGGGGATCGCGCCGATCACGGGAAGCAGGAAGAAGCCGAGGAACGCGCCGAGCCCCGCGTACACCGCCATCCGGGGTGTCGCGCCGCTCTCCCGCAGCCGACGGGGCGGCAGCGTCCAGCGCACCACCTGCGACAGGAACAGCGTCACCGTGGCACCGACCAACACGACCCAGGCGACCGGCTGGGGATCCTCCAGCGCCCACCACAGGACCGCGGCCCACACCAGCCACGACCCCGGCACGCCGGGCACCAGCACTCCGCACAGGCCGAGCAGAATGACCAGTCCGACCAGCAGGAGTTGCGACACTCCCATCTGCCCAGGGTGCCCGAGTCGGGGAGAACGCGCAGGTCAAGACGTACGACCTCGGACCGATACCCCCTACGGTCAGTGCGCGCGGGCCACCCAGCCGCGTTCGTACGCGTGCCAGCCCAGTTGCAGCCGGGTGGTCACTCCCGTCAGCTCCATCAGCCCCTTCACCCGGCGCTGTACGGTCCGCAGCCCGAGGTCGAGCTGCTTGGCCGCGCTCGCGTCGGTCATCCCGGCCAGCAGCAGGGAAAGGATCTCCAGGTCGGTGGCGTCGGGACCGTCCTGGCTCTGCTCGACGACGCCGGCCGCGCCGAGGCGCAGCGGCAGCGCCTCCCGCCACACCGACTCGAACAGGCCCGACAGCAGCTCCAGCAGCCCGCTGGCGTGCACCACCAGCGCGGCGGGCTCCGCCGAGCGGCCGGTCAGCGGCACCAGGGCGAGCGAGCGGTCGGCGACGACCAGCTTCGTCGGCACCCGGTCCACCACCCGCACCTGTTCGTCCCGGTTCAGCGCGGCGGTCAGTTCCGTCATGCCGTCCGGCTGGTCGAGCACGGCCCGCTCCAGCACGACGCGGTAGCGCACCCCGCGGGCGGTCGCCCGCTCCTCGGCGTCGTTCTCGCCGCCGGTCACGGCCACCGGGGTGCCGGTGACCAGCGCGCACACCTCCTCGCTCGCCCCGAGCTGGATCTGCAGAAAGCGCTGGGCGACGGCGGCGGCGCCCGTCACCACCTCGACCAGGTCGTGCACCGCCGGTTCGGCGGCGGCCGCCCGGTACTCCTCGGCGAGCAGGGCCGCCGCCAGCTCCGCCTTCTCCAGCTCGTGCCGCTGCTGGGTGAGCAGCGCGCCCAGCGCGACGCCCGGAGGCGCGGCGACCCAGCGACCGGGGCGACCCGAGGACTGCGCGGCGAGGCCGTGCCGCTCCAGCCGGCGCAGCACCCGTTCGGTGTCGTCCTCACCGAGGGCCAGCCGACGCGCCAGGTCGGGCACGTCGGCGGCGCCCACGGACACCAGCGCCCGGTACGCCGACTCGTGCGTCTCGTCCAGGCCTATCGCTCCCAGCATCGGGGGTTTCTCTCCTTCTGACGTCCCGTGAGTGGCGGGAAACAGCCACGGCGTAAACCCGCCGCCGCACATCATCGCCGTACCGCCGGTCACTCTGCCAAGGTGTGGTCACGGCGGAAACACGTGATCATCCACTGAACATCCACAGCGGAGGTCCCGGAACGCCGTGCGGACTCAGGCCGGTCGGCCACCACGCCGCGGCCCGGAAACCTTTCGAGAACGTGATCCGGCTCATGACGCGCAGGGGCGCATAGGGGATATGAGCCCGGGTCACCCCATGTCGCCGGGCGGTTCCCCCGTGGGGGGTGGAACCGCCCGGCGACCTTTGTCGCCTCATGCTTCGCACAGCCGTTCAGGACGTCACTCGGCCCCCTGTCCGACACACGTGCGGTGGCGCATTTTCCGGATGCCCCGTTTTCATCGGGCCCGCGCGGTGGACAATTGGGCACATGAGCCAGCAGGGGGGAAGGGCCACCGGTCAGGAGGACGACTGGTGGGGGCAGTTGTACGACGACGCCACCGAGGACGCGGGGCCCGCGCGCACCGCCGACTCCCTGGACGACCGTTTCGCGTCGGCCGCCGGAGCGGTGCGCTCCGTGGGTACGCCGGAGAGCGCGGGTACGCCGGACGGCGTCGGCGGCCCGGGAGGCACGGCGGCTCCACGGCACCCGGAAGACACGGGCCACAGGGAGGGCCACGCGGGCGGCGCGGACGCTCCTGGCGGCGCGGGCCCGGTGCCGGCACCCCGCGCCGAGCGGTCCGGTTCCGCCGGGCAGACCGACTGGTGGACCTCGTCGGCCGCGACGACGGCAGGGGCGCCACCGTCCCCGGACGCCACCGTTCCGCTGCCCCGGAGCCGATCCGCCGCCGAATCCGCCCCGCGGCGGAAATCCGGGTGGGACACCCCATGGAATACCGGACCTGACCCCGAACGTGCCGGTGCCGGTGCCGGACGTGACGGTGCAGGGCGTGACGGTGCAGGGCGTGACGGTGCAGGGCGTGACGGTGCCGGGCGTGACGGTGACGGGCGTGCCGGTGACGGGCGTGCCGGTGCCGGGCGTGACGGTGCCGGACGTGACGGATGGAGCGACGCCGAGCGGGACGACACCGAGCGGGACACCGAGCGGGACACCGAGCGGGACGCTGAGCGGGACACCGAACGGGACGGCACCGGACGCGGGTCGGAGCGTGACGTCGCCGAGCGGGGTGCAGGCCTCGGCGCGGGTGCCGTCGAAACGGACAGGGGTGCCCGTCCCACCCGTCCCCCGGGGCGGCACCGCGCTCCGTGGGAGCCGCCGACGGCCACGCCCGCCGGTCCCACGAACTTCCCGCCCCGCCCGCTGCCACCGGGATTCGCCGAGCGGGCGCTCCATGACGCCGTCCCCGCCTCTGCCTCCGCCCTCGCCGCGGACGACGGCCTCGCGTCGGCCGAGACGCCCCCCGGCGTCTCCGAACCCCCGCTGCCGTCGACCTCACCCCGGCTGCCGTCGACCTCACCCGCGCCGCCGTCCGTCCCACCCGCGCCGCCGTCCGTCTCACCCGCGCCGCCGTCCGTCCCGCCCGCACTGCCGTCGACCGCACCCGCCGGGTCGGTGACCGCGACCGAGTCCGTGGAGGGCACCACGTCCGCCTCACCCGCCGTGCCGCCACCGCCCGCGATGCCACCCG
Source organism: Streptomyces sp. NPDC060002 (assembly GCF_042737245.1). NCBI lineage: Bacteria > Bacillati > Actinomycetota > Actinomycetes > Kitasatosporales > Streptomycetaceae > Streptomyces > Streptomyces sp. NPDC060002. Next base: position 5,491 of record NZ_JBHWUW010000057.1, on the reverse strand, counting down.
TTCCGGCCCACGCGCCACCGCCACCGCAGGCCCCCACCGCCTCTGTCGACGGCTCGGCAGCTCCCCTCTGCACGACGGACCCCGCGCCCGCCCCCGAACGCGAGCCGGACTCCGAGCGCGCACCCGTCACCCCGAGCGCCTCCCCGCCGGACCATCCCCCCACCGTCCTCGGCTTCCCGGCCCTGCCGCCGTTGTCCACCTCCACGGACTACGTCGGTTCCGGGCCGCCCACCTACGACGCCGAGCCGACCGCTCTTCCGCCAGCGGACCCGGACGACCTCGCCGACCTGGTCGCCGACACCGTCCTGGAGGGCGCCCGGTACGGGGCCTGGGCGCTGCGGGCCGCGTCGGTGCGGGGGGACTCCGCGCGATACCGGGGGGAGCCGCGCCGCGACTCGCTCCTCACCGCCCGCTTCGGCACGGGCGAGCAGGCGCTGATCCTCGTCGCCATGGCGACCGGCGCCCGGGCGACCCCGGGAGCGCATCGGGCGGCCGCCGAGGTGTGCCAGTGGATCGCGCGTGCCGTGGGCCGCAGCCACGTCCGGCTCGCGGAGGACATAAGGGAGGCCCGGCGCGGAGACCTGAAGTCGGGTCTGCACCGGCTCACCGACCGCAGCCTCGGCCGGCTCCGCGCCGGCGCCGCCGAACAGGGCCTGGAACCGGACGAGTACGCGGCCACCCTGCGTTGTCTGCTCCTGCCCGCCGACCCGGCCTGCCGTACGCGCGTCTTCTTCGGCGTCGGCGCCGGCGGACTGTTCCGGCTGCGCGGCGGTGTGTGGCGGGACATCGAACCGCGGGTGGGCGACGTGGCGGGCGAGCCGGTGGTCGGGTTCGGCTCGCTGCCCGCCGAGGTCGGGTTCGGCTCGCTGCCCGCCGAGACGCCCGAGGGCGACCGGCTCACCATGGACCTGGGCATCACCACATCGCCGAACCCCTACGACCCGGACCCGGAACCGCCCCGCGAGCCCTTCCGTTTCCGCGCCTCCGTAGCCCGCCCGGGTGACACGCTCCTGATGTGCAGCGACGGTCTGGCCGAACCTCTGCGCGGGGAGCCGGAGCTGTCCGCGTACCTGACGGGACGCTGGTCGGGCCCCACCCCGCCCGGTCTCGCCGCCTTCCTCGCCGACACCCAGGTGAGGGTGAAGGGCTACGCCGACGACCGCACGGCGGCGGCCGTCTGGGAGGCGTAACCGGGTCGTCGCGGCCACTGTGGAGGGAGAGACCCGAGGAGACCGAAGGGGCGCGTCGAGCCATGGCCAAGCAGAACGTCGCGGAACAGTTCGTGGACATCCTCGCCCGCGCGGGGGTGCGGCGTCTCTACGGTGTCGTGGGGGACAGCCTCAATCCCGTCGTGGACGCGGTGCGGCGCAACCCCGCCATCGACTGGATCCACGTCCGGCACGAGGAGACGGCCGCCTTCGCCGCCGGTGCGGAAGCCCAGATCACCGGGAAGCTCGCGGCCTGCGCGGGGTCCTGCGGACCGGGCAACCTCCATCTCATCAACGGCCTCTACGACGCCCACCGCTCCATGGCCCCCGTCCTGGCCCTCGCCTCGCACATCCCGTCCAGCGAAATCGGTCTCGGTTATTTTCAGGAAACCCACCCCGATCAGCTGTTCCGCGAGTGCAGCCACTACAGCGAGCTGATCTCCAGCCCGAAACAGATGCCCCGGCTGTTGCACACGGCCATCCAGAACGCGGTCGGGCGCGGTGGCGTCAGCGTCGTGTCGCTCCCCGGTGACATCGCCGACCAGACCGCCCCCGAGAAAGCCGTCGAAACCGCTCTCGTCACCGCCCGGCCCACCGTCCGCCCCGGCGACGCCGAGATCGACGCGCTCGTCGCGATGATCGACACGGCCGACAAGGTCACCCTGTTCTGCGGCAGCGGCACGGCCGGTGCGCACGCCGAGGTCATGGAGTTCGCCGGGAAGGTCAAGTCCCCGGTGGGGCATGCGCTGCGCGGCAAGGAACACATTCAGTACGACAATCCGTACGACGTCGGGATGAGCGGTCTCCTCGGTTACGGCGCCGCCTATGAGGCCACGCACGAGTGCGACCTGCTGATTCTGCTCGGAACCGATTTCCCCTACAGCGCCTTCCTGCCGGACGACGTGAAGATCGCCCAGGTCGACGTGCGCCCCGAGCACCTCGGCCGACGCTCGAAACTGGACCTCGCCGTGTGGGGCGACGTACGGGAGACCCTGCGCTGTCTCATCCCCCGTGTGCGGGCCAAGGAGAACCGGCGGTTCCTGGACCGGATGCTGAAGAAGCACGCCGACGCGCTGGAGGGGGTGGTGAAGGCGTACACGCGGAAAGTGGAGAAACACGTTCCCATCCATCCCGAGTACGTCGCCGCCGTCCTCGACGAACTCGCCGACGAAGACGCCGTCTTCACCGTCGACACCGGTATGTGCAACGTCTGGGCCGCCCGCTATCTCACGCCCAACGGCCGTCGCCGTGTCATCGGTTCCTTCTCCCACGGCTCCATGGCGAACGCGCTGCCGATGGCGATCGGAGCCCAGTTCACCGACCGCCGCCGTCAGGTCGTGTCGATGTCAGGCGACGGCGGTTTCGCCATGCTGATGGGCGACTTCCTGACGCTGGTGCAGTACGACCTGCCGGTGAAGGTCGTTCTGTTCAACAACTCGTCACTGGGCATGGTCGAGCTGGAGATGCTGGTCGCCGGCCTGCCCTCGTACGGCACGACCAACAAGAACCCCGACTTCGCCGCCGTCGCCCGCGCCTGCGGTGCCCACGGTGTACGCGTCGAGAAGCCCCGACAGCTGGCCGGCGCCCTGAAGGACGCCTTCCGGCACAAGGGCCCGGCCCTCGTCGACATCGTCACCGACCCCAACGCCCTGTCCATCCCGCCGAAGATCAGCGCCGAGATGGTAACCGGGTTCGCACTCTCCGCCTCGAAGATCGTTCTCGATGGCGGAGTGGGCCGGATGCTTCAGATGGCCCGCTCCAATCTGCGCAACATGCCACGGCCGTAGGACGGTGGGCGGTGGCGGCAGGTCAGGGCTGTCAGTCGCCGGTCGGGACCCACTGACGTTCACCGTTCTCGGAGCCGTACCAGTAGCGCGGCAGTCCCTTGAGGCCGCTCGTGCGGAACGGGCGGCCGCGGTCGTCGATACGGGCCGTGCCGGTGCGTCCCTGGGACGACCAGTCCAGTTCGAGGTACCAGTCGCAGGCGCAGGTCTCGGTCCGTGCGGTGACCAGCAGCACCTCGGGGTCGGCGCTGGACACGCGGTAGGGCAGGCTCACCGCCGGGATCGGCGTGCCCGCGTCGTTGCCGGCGACCGAGTGCGCCACCGGACGGTCCTTGTCCAGGTCGACCGCGAAGTAACGCTTGCTGAGCGAACCACCGCAGCCCTGGTCCATGGCGTACGCGGTGCCCGGCACGGGGGAGGCACGACCGACTACCCGCACACGCAGCGCGGTCAGCACGACGGCAGTGGAACTGCGGCCCTGCACCGAGATCTCCACATTGGTCTCCCGCCCGTGCACCGCGCCCTGGGCGGTCGCCCAGGGGCCGGCGTCCTGCTCCGCCGGGGGCGGCGGAACCTGCGCCGGCGGCTTGTCGATGACGTAGTCGTGACCGCAACCGAGCGCCCACACCTGCGAGTCGACGGTCCAGGCGAGCGGCACGCCCGACGCGGGTGCCGAGGCCTTGCCACCGGCCGGGGAGTTGTCCGCAGAGGGAGAGGTCCTCGTGGGGCGGGCGGAGGCGGTGCCGGGTGTGGAGGAGGTGGTCGAGCCCTTGCCGGTCGTCGGGGAGCGGGACGGGGCCGTCGTCCGGGGCGCGGCCGTGGCGGAACCGGAAAACGGGGCCATGTCGCCGGAGGCCGAGGGCCGGCCGCCGCCGGGCAGCGCGGACAGCGTTCCGAGGGTGGCGAGCAGCGCGCAGGCGACACCGACGGCGACCGTGGTGCGCCGACGGCGGTACCAACGGCGAGGCGGTACCTGTTTCCCGTCCGGTCTCTGAGCCTGGGTGTCCGCCGTAGGCCGGGGTTCTGTTTCTGCCGGCGTTTCAGAGGGTTTCGCGGTTCCTGAGGTCGTCGCGGTTGCCGGCGTTTCCGGCGCCACCGATGTGTCTGGCGTTACCGGTGTTACCGGTGTCCGTGTCGTTCCCGGTGTTTCCGACCGTTCGTGGGGCTCACGTGCTTCCTGGGTTTCCCATGTTTCCCAGGCTTCCCGCGTTTCCCGGGTTTCCTGTGTTTCCTGTGTTTCCAGGGTCGCCGCCGTGGTCCGGGGCCGCTGGCGGGCCGCCACCGCTCGCAGCCACCGGCGGTGCAGTTCGAGGCGTTCGTCCGGTGTCGCGCCGCAGAACCCCGCGAGCCGTTCGACGGGGGCGAAGTCCTGCGGAACCGCTTCCCCCGCGCAGTACCGGTGCAGTGTCGAGGTGTTCATGCCCAGCCGGCGGGCGAGGGAGCCGTAGCTGCGCTCCGTGCGCCCCTTCAGTTCCGTCAGCAGCGCCGCGAACTCCGTCACATCGGCCACACCGTCGTCGGTCGACACCGTTCTCCCCGTGTTCGTCCGGCCCGGCGGTCATCCCAGGCACTCATATACCTGCACGTCAGATGGGATGGGATGGTTCCACCTCGGCCGATCGGACGCTGACCGTTGCACCGGGCGGCCCGGACCGCCGATGCTCTTGGTGTCGCACCGACCAGGGCCGGACCGACCAACCGGCGTCGTGGTGACAACCCACAGCCATGTACTCACTCACGGGGGACTCCCATGTCCAAGCGCACCCGAGCGGGCACGCTCACCGGGCTCATCGGGCTCACCGGGCTCACGGTCGCGGGCCTCGCCCTCGGCACCGTACTCGCCGTTCCGGCGGGCGCCGCCACTGTGCGACCGCCCGGCTTCCTCTCGGCCGCCGACCTTCCGCCGCACCCCAGCTCGTCCTGGACGGCCGGCAGGGTCACCGCCGGCGCGTCACCGGACGTGGAGGTGGACCGCTGCCTCGGCATGGCGCTGGGCGACGGCTGGAACTCCTGGTACCGGGACTTCCGGACCGACCTCGACACGAGCGCCCGTCAGGTGAGCGTCGAGCTGTCGAGCGTCAGCGCGGCGAAGGGCCGGTTCTCACGGGTCGACCAGGACATCAAGTCCTGTCCCGCGTGGATCGAGCAGGCCGACCCGGAGGCCGAGGCCACGCTCAAGGACTACGGGAAGCTGAACGTGCAGGAAGGCGCCCACGTCTACGGCCTGCACACCGAGACCTCCTGGGGCGCGACCGACATCCGCCTCCTCTCCGTCGGCCGGGACGGCACGACGGTGACCGTCGTGGACTGGGGCCAGTTGGGCGACTTCGGCGACGCCCCGGTGAAGGCCTTCAAGAAGACGACCGTCACGGCCGTCGACAAGCTCCACTGACACACGACCACCACGGAAGAACCGGGGCCGCCGCCCCCCCCCCCCCCGGGGGGGGGGGGGGGGGGGCCCCCCCCCCCCCCCCACCCCCCCAGGGGGCGGGCCCGCCC
>NZ_JBHWUW010000056.1:0-49507 GCF_042737245.1 Streptomyces sp. NPDC060002 | reverse complement strand
GCCGACGCCAAGGCGTCGGCACCCACCCATGTCAGGCGTGATCGACGTTCGCTTACCAGCGGTACCAGCGACCCCGCTTGCCACCGCTTGCCGCAGGACGGATCACGAACCCGAGGACCCACACGATCAGCACGATGACAGCGATCCACCACAGAGCCTTGAGTGCGAAACCGGCACCGAAGAGAATCAGAGCGAGCAGAAGAACAAGAAGAACAGGAACCATAGTTATCAACCTCCGAACCCTCGTATGCCCTGCCGAGCGTTCTTCACTCATGCTGGTTGTATGTACTCCTTGGTGAGCTCAGGGCCAGGAAAACCCGTTCGGAAAAGTTCCTGTTTGAGAGTGGAATCTGCGGTGAGATGTGCAATCGGTTAAACCGCTACTGCCTCTGCGCGAACAGAAAACGGCCGGCGAGAGACTGCTGGGAGCGAGGCGGTACAGGGCGGCCCAGTGCTCGGTGGCGAAGGCGAAGGCGAAGGCGAGGGCTTGGCGGCACGGCCCTCAAGGCCGTAGTCGGCGGGCCTGCGCTGGAAGCCGGGGAGCGGCGGCGAGTTCACCGGCACCCCGTGGTCAAGGGCGGTGTCGTGTACGGGCAGGAAGGACCGCTGCGTGTACGCGCCGGACGCGGAGAAGGTGACCGGCGGGGCCCATACGGCGTGAGACGGACCGCTCGGCCCTCGCCGGGGCGGGTGCGACAGCCGTGGGTAGGGTGGCGGCATGTACACGCGGGGGCGCAGACTCAGATGCACAGCGGTGTCGGTGATGGTCGTGCTGGCCCTGACCGGGTTCTCCTCAGGCCGGCACGAGAGCAGCAGCCAACACGGCGGTGGCGGGGGCGGTTGCAGCAACTCCAGTCAGGACCACGACAGTTCGTCGACTCCGGGCATCGGTGGCTCACTCGGCAGCGGCTCGTCCAGTGGCTTGTCCGACCGTGACGCGGACGGCTCCGGGACTCATACCGGTGACAGCGGCGGCGGTACGTACTCTTCGCGGCCCACCGACCGTTCCACCCCCACGGCGTCCTCCTCCGGCGATACCGCCCGGCCCATGAAGGACGGCACCGCCGTGCTCATACACTGCGCGGACATGGACGACCCCTACGCGACCGTCGAGGTCAGGAATCCGAACGGACGCGAGGGCCTCTTCACCGTGAAGATCAGCTTCAAGGACGAGAACGGCTTCACCATGATCGACACTTCCGATCAGATGCTGGTGTCCGCGAAGGACAAAGTGACCCTCCGGGTGGCCGTTGCCAGCGCGGGGCGCGTCGACGAGATCGATCACTGCGAGGTCAATCCACGGGCCAGTGTCGACCGGTGACGCACCGCAAAAACTCACCGCGTCCAAAATGCGCCTGGGTGCCGCGCGACGACCAGCTCCGCCTGCCGGTCCCCGGAAGATTGCCGAGGAAATGGACGCCGCTCCTGGCCGCGGCCACCGTACCCAGACGCGCTTAGGTCGTCGGTACAGGCCCCTCGCTGCTCGACCGCACCAGAAGACCAACCAGTCGCCCGGCCCCGGGTAACCCCTGCGGAGACTTGCTCGAACGCCGTCCGCTGCCCCGTTGGACCCCAACGCCGCATAGGAGGACCGGGCGCGCACAGCACCGCCACCGTGGCGGTGCTGTTTCAAGATCATCCCGCTGTCCACCGCACGGTCTCAAGACGCCGAACACGTGGCCGTCACCGAAGGTGTGTCCGCCGCAGCCGACGTATCCGCGAGGAAACCGAAGGTGGTGCTCGCCCCCGGCGTCACCGTGCCGTTCCACCCGGCGTTGCGTACCGTCGTCCCGGTCAGCGCGCCGTTCCAGACCTGGGTGAGCCGGCTGCCCGTCGGGAGTACGAGGGTCACCGCCCAGGAAGAGATCGCTGCCGTGGACGAGGTGTTGGTGACCGTCACCTCACCCTGGTAGCCGCCCTGCCACACCGACACCGCTCGGAAGGCCGCCGAGCAGCCACCGCTCCCGGGGTCCCCGGGGTCCCCCGGGTCACCCGGAGTGAGCAGGGCCGACAGCGCCGGGTACCAGCGGGCCGCCATCTTGGCGTCGCCGGAAGCGTTGGGGTGGACGCCGTCGTAGGTGTCGGTGGCCGTGTCGAACCCCGTCCACTGGTCGACGACGGTTACCGGCGACTGCGCGGTGGTGATGCCAGCGGCCCAGGCCGGAATGCGCTGGTTGAAGGCCACTGTACGAGCGGCGCACTCGGCGCAGCTGCTCGGATTGATCGGGATGAGCTGGGCGACCAGCACCTTCATCGCCGGGTTGCTGGCCCGCATCTGGCCGACCAGCCTGGTGTACGCGGCGAGGATGGTGTCCGGCGCGACGCTGCTCCAGACGTCGTTGGTGCCGAAGTGCATGACAACGATGTCCGGCAGGGTCGCCGCCAGCCATCCGGGCAGCAGGTTCTGGTCGGCGGTGGCGGTGGCCTGGAAACCCCCGTGGCCTTCGTTGTCGGCGTCGTGCGTGAGGGCGCAGCTCTGGGCGTTCAGTGTGCCGACGAAGTCGATGTCCGTGTAACCGGCGTTCTGCAGTTGGTTCCAGAGGAGGGAGCGCCAGCAGCCCGGGGAGCCGGTGATGGAGTCGCCGAGCGGCATGATCCGTACCGGGGTCGCGGCCGCGGCGGACGGGGCGCCGGCCAGGCCGAAACCGGCGGCGAAGACGAGCAGGGCGGCCAGGAGAGCGGCGAGGAGGGGGTGGCGTCTGCTGCGCACGGGGGTGTCCTTTCCCGAAGTGGGGCGGGAGTGGGAGTGCGGTACGCCGGCATGGGAGCGCTCCCATTGCTGCGTATGGTTCATCAAGCCACCGTTGTCGCTAGCACGTCAATAACCCGGACGGGCCGGACCGGGTTCCGGTGTCTTCGGGGCGAGCCCGGTCGGCGTGCGCTACGACCTCGGCGCTTCGGGGAACCCCCGAGACCCTTTTTCTTGCCGCACCCCGGCACTTAGCCTGTGGCAACAGAGTGACGGGCGGGCCGTCTGCGGACGCACGGGCAAGGCCCTGTTCTGCTCGGACTGCCGCGCCGATTTTCCCACGGACTCCCGGCGGACCTCCCCATGGATTCCCGGCCCTCCGGCGCGGACTCGCCAGCCGTTTCCCACCCGGAATGCCCCGCGAAATCCCTGGTGAAGAGGGTCGCCGCGCCTGCTAGTCTTCGACGTCTTGTCGCACACTCGTGCGCACACACCACACCATTTGTCGCATCAGTCCCATGGGGGGATCCTGTCATGACCCAGTCAGCTCCGCCGCCGTCCGAGGGCAACCCGTTCGCCCAGCAGCCCGCCGCCGGAGCACCGGGCGCCCCGCAGCCCACCGACGGCAATCCCTATGCCCAGCAGCCCGGCGCCGCCCTGCCTCCCCCGGCCCCGGCCCCGTTCGCGCCCGCGACCGCACCGGCCCGCAACAACCTCGCCCTGGGCCTGGTCGTCGCCGTCGTCGTGGCCCTGGTCACCGCTGGTATCTACGGCGGGATCGTCGGCGCGACCGAGTACGAGATCGGCTACGCAGCCGTCGGCGTCGGCTTCCTCATCGGCTTTGCGGCGGGCAAGATCGGTGGCACCAACCCGGTCTTGCCCGTGGTCAGCGCCCTGCTGTCGCTGGGCGCGGTCTACCTCGGCCAGCTCATCGGCATCGCGATGATCGGCGCCGACGAGCTCGACGTCTCCGCGACCTCGCTGTTCACCGAGCACTTCGACTTGCTGACCGAGGGCTGGAGCGAGACGGCCGACGCGATGACCTTCCTGTTTCTCGCCATCGGCGCGTTCGCCGCGTTCTCGGGCGCAAAGAAGGCCGCCCTGTAACAACGCGGGTGCCGCGTGAACACGTGACCCCGCGCATGAGCATGCGCAGTGCGCGAAGGGGCCCGTCCACCTCACGGTGAACGGGCCCGCTGCGGAATTCCTTCCGCTGTGCCGCCCGCCAGGACCGGGACAAGAGCGCGCGTGTGACCCCATCGCAGCGCAGGTGCTGCTGCGGCAGGTGGCCGACGCGCACCACCGGCTCGCCCCGGTCTGGGCCGACGGCGGCCATACCGGCAGCCTCGTCGAATACTGCATCAGCCAGCCGCGCGCGAGCAGGCGTTTCATCTTCGAGCGCGATCACGGCCGATCGCATCGCAGCGGCCGACGCCGCCTCCCGGTTCCTTCTCGACGGCTCCCCCTCACACGTGAGACAGGCCGAACCGCTCCACCAGGCCCTGGTGACAGAAGGGCTTGGACGAGGAGCCCAAGGCGGCTCGACGACAGCTCGGACGTCCGGACGCGTGCACCGAGCATTCGCACGTTCGACTCACGGTCAGGAATCGATGGGACTCGTGGGCAGCCTCACAGGTCGCCCTGATTGCGAGGGGTTCGGGCGAAAACGTAGCGTGAACGCCTGCTGCCCGGCTTTAGGCATGTGAAAGGTGTTCCCGGTGGGACGACGTGAGAAGCCGGTCGATCCCGATGCCGGGCCCGTGCAGCGGCTCGCGCACGAGCTGCGTGTCCTCAGGGAGCAGGCCGGCAAACCGCCGTATCGGGAGATGGCCCAGCAGGCGGGCTATTCCATCACCGCGATGTCGCAGGCGGCGGCCGGTGAGCAACTGCCGTCCCTGGCCGTGGTGCGGGCGTACGCCGAGGCGCTGGATGCCGACCCGGACGAGTGGGAGCGGCGCTGGCGGGAGGCGGACACCGCGGTCCGGGCGCCCGCGCCGGACGAGAAGCCGCCGTATCGCGGCCTGGCCCGCTTCGAACCGGACGACAGCGATCTGTTCTTCGGCCGGGACACGCTCGCCGCCGGCCTGGTGAAGCTGGTGCGCGAGCACCGGTTCGCGGCGGTGTTCGGGGCATCCGGCAGCGGCAAGTCGTCGCTGCTGCGGGCGGGACTGATTCCGCGGCTGCGGCAGGCGTCAGGCGCGGAGCGGCCGGCCGTGGTCCGCGTGCTCACCCCCGGTGAGCGGCCCGCGCGGATGCACGAGGAGGCGCTTGTCCCCCGCGAGGGCGACGGGGAGACCTGGGTGATCGTCGATCAGTTCGAGGAACTGTTCACCCTGTGCCACGACCGCCGGGAACGCGACCGGTTCCTGGATCTGCTGCTCTCGGCCCGGCGACCGGAGAGCCGGCTGCGTGTGGTGGTCGCGGTCCGCGGGGACTTCTACGGCCGCTGCGCCGACCACCGTGAGCTGGCCGAGGCCGTCAGCCGGACCAATCTCCTGGTCGGCCCGATGAGCCGGGACGAGCTGCGCGAGGTGATCACCGGCCCGGCCGCCGCCGCCGGCCTGAACGTGGAACGTGCTCTCACCGCCCGGATCATCGAGGAGGTCCTCGACCAGCCGGGCGCGCTGCCCATGCTCTCCCACGCCTTGCTGGAGACCTGGCACCGGCGCCGCGGCCGGCTGCTGACCCTGGCGGCGTACGAGGAGACGGGCGGCGTACGGGGCGCGATCGCCACCTCCGCCGAGGACGTGTACGGCGGGCTCTCGTCCCAGCAGGGCCACCTCGCCAGACGCATCCTGCTGCGGCTGATCGCCCCTGGCGACGGCACTGCCGACACGCGTCGTCCGGCGTCCCGCGCCGAACTGGCATGCGGCACGCAGGACGTGCTGGAGCGTCTCGTCACGGCTCGTCTGGTCACACTGGACGGCGACACGCTGGAGCTCGCGCACGAGGCGCTGATCACCGGCTGGCCTCGCCTGGCCGGATGGATCGAGGAGGGCCGGGAACGGTTGCGCGCGCAGCGTCGGCTCGGCGAGGCGGCTCGCGGCTGGGAGGAGCTGGCGCGCGATCCCGGGGCGCTGTACAGGGGCGCGCGGCTGTCCCGGGCCGAGGAGCTGTTCGCCACGAAGGAGCACGATGAACCGGGCGACGACCTCACCCGGCAGGAGCGGGCTTTCCTCACCGCTTCCCTCGCCGCCCGGGACGCCGAGCGGGAGGCCGAGACCCGCACGGCACGACGGACCCGTTCCCTGACCGTCGGTCTGTCCGTGTTCCTCGTCCTGGCTCTGGTCGCCGCTCTGGTCGCCTGGCAGCGCAACGAGGTGAGCCGGGAGGAGGGCGCCAAGGCCGCCGCCCAGCGTCTGGCCACCGTGGCCGCCGGTCTGCGCTCCAACGATCCCCGCACCGCCGCACTGCTCGGGGTGGCGGCCTGGAAGATCGCCCCGCTCACCGAGTCCCGCTCGGCCCTGCTCGGGGCCCTGGCGCAGTCGGAACGTGATGCCTTCACCGACCCCCGGACCGGGCAGAACGTCCGGCGCTTCCTCACCGACGGCGGCCGGACCCTGCTCAGCGTCGAGGGCACCACGGTGACGGCCCGCAACGTGGCCGACCACAAGGTCACCGCCACCTACCGCCTGCCGAGCGGCACGGAGGTGAGCAATGCCGGGCCCGGCTCCCGGTTCCTCGATGTCTTCGAGCCGGACGGGGGTGAGAGCCTGTGGAACCTTCCGCGGGACCGATCCGCCGCCGCGCTGGGCGACGCGTCGCCGTGGAGCAGCGCGTCCGACGGGAGCGCGTACCTCGCCGGCCCGGCGGACGGACCGGGCACGGTCCACCTGCTCCGGACGGACGACGGCAAAGTCCTCTTCACCGCACCCCTCGCGCGCCCGCTCGCCTCGGCGGCCGTCGGCCCCGTCGGCCGGCTGCTCGCCCTCTGCCCAGCCGAAGGGCCGCTCCAGCTGTGGGACACCACGAGCGGCAAGCGGCTGCCGGGGGCCTGGGAGAAGGCGGACAAGACCGTGTGCGGCACCGGCTCCGGCGCGGACGGCGGCTCGCGCCTGCTGCGGTTCAGCGCGGACGGGACGCGGCTGGCCGCCGTCTACGGGACCGGGGCTCTGGTCTGGGACGTCCGCACGGGACGCGTGCTCGCCGACTTCACCAGTGCGGGGATCACCGGCTTCACCCAGGCCGCGCTCTCCCCCGACGGTGAGTTCCTGGCCACGGCGGACGACCACGAACTGGCCGTATGGCGGCTGTCCGCCGACGGGGCGCAGGTCTTCGACCGGCCGCTGTCCAAGGATGAGGCCGCGGGGCTGACCTGGGACCCGGGAAAGTCCCGCCTCCTGCGCTACCTCGACGGCGCCACGGTCCACACTTTCGACCTGACGGACCGCCTCACCCCGCGGTGGCTGAACACTCCGGCCGACGCGAGCGTGCTCAGCCCGGACGGCGCCGCCCTGGCCACCGTCGCCCGGTCCGGCGAAGGATTCCGCTTCGAGTTGCGTTCCACGCGCGCGAGCGGGGTCCTCGCCCGCGCGAGGCTGGGCGCTCTGCCGAGCGTGTCGGACGAGAACGTCCCCATGCTCGGCTTCAGCCCGGACGGGGGCTCGCTGGCCGTTGCCGACACGGTGTCCGCGCGCGGCTCGCTGCGGCTGCGCTTGACCGTCTGGGACGTACGGACGCACAAAGTGCGTACGGTCCTCGACACCCCCGGCGCGGCCGACCGCCCGGTCACCGCCCTCGCCCTGGGGCCCGGCGGCCGCACACTGCTGGCTGTCCGCGCCACCGCCGACAGCTCCACGACGGAGGTCTGGAACACCCGCGACCACCGGCGAACGGGGACCGTGCGCGGTCTCTCCGGTGCCGTACTGGCCGCCCGGCCGGACGGACACCTGCTCGTGGGCTCCGACGATCAGTACGCCGATCCGGGGTCCGGGAAGGTCACCGGGCGCGCGCTCGCCGACGGCCGCAACGTCACCTCACTGGCGTTCAGCCCTCGCGGCGACCGGCTGGCCGTCGGCGACTCCACCGGGCACGTCACCTTGTGGGACGGTGACGTCAGTCACCGTACGGGCGCGCTGACCGGCACCTCCGACACGGCCACCCAGGGCGAGCCGGAGGCGGTGGGGGCGCTCGCCTTCTCCTCCGACGGCGGCACGCTGGCCGTGGGAGGCGCGAACGGGACCCTGCGGCTGTGGGACACCGAGGCACAGCAGCTCCTCGGAACGGACCTGCCCACGCCCGGCGACGAGATCCATTCCCTTGCCTTCGCCGAGGACGGCGGCACGGTCTACGCAAGCAGCCCCTACGTCCCCCTGCAGAGTCTCTCCGTCGCCCCCGCCCGGGCCGTCCGCGACATCTGCGCGCGGGCCGGTGGCGGACTGACCGAGGCGCAGTGGCGGACCTACGTCCCGGATGCGCCGTACGAGAACGTGTGCGCCGAAAGCGGCTGAAGCAGCTGAAATCGAAAGAAACCTCCCGGGGCCGGATTGTTCAGGGGGCCTGGCGGGTCGCTGAAAAACGCCGCTGACCTGGACGATCCATAACCAGAACGACTGCGGCGTCCCGTCGGCGGCGTCCGCACCTTCCCCTCAGTCAGGTTCTGGTCTCATGCGCACTCGCACCCTGTTCCCCTCGCTTCTGCTGCTCGGCGCCGTCTCCCTCACGGCGGCCTGCTCGTCCGGATCGGCCGGCTCCGCGGTTTCGGCACCCGGCGGTGATCGGCCAGGCTCCGCCTCCTCACCTGTCCGCAGCGTCGATCCGTCGAAGATCAAGGGGCTGAAGATCGTCAGCGACAGCAGCGAGCAGAGCTCCTGCCGCTTCGCGACGAGCTACCCGGACGTGCCGGGTGCGGAGGCGATGACGGCCGCGATGAAGAAGGACGTGGAGGAGCGCCTGGCCGGCTTCCGCTCGCGGATGTGCGAGGACGGCAACAGCGCGGAGGGCGGGGAGCTCAACATCAGCCACCGGCTCCTGGTCGCCTCGGGCGATGTCCTGGGCGTGCGTCTCACCACTCAGGACGGCAGCAGCGTGGGATCCGGGCTGTCGGCCAGGACCTACTGGTACGACGGCAAGGCCGGCGCCTCCCGCACCGCCCTCGAACTCGTCGCCGACGGCTCCCGTGATGCCTTCGTCGCCGCCTTGAAGGAGCAGCTCAAGGGGCGCGAAGGCGTCGACGCGGCCTCCCTCGATGACCCGCTCTCCGCCCCGGCCTCCCGCGCCGCCGTCCTGGACGACATGGCCTTCACGGCCGACGGTGGACTGCGGGTGACCTTCGACCGCGGCGACGTAGGCGTCCCGGCCGCCGGGGCGTACACGGTGGCCCTGTTCAAGGAGACGATCACACCCTGGCTGTCCGCGTTCGGACAGCGCGTCCAGCGGCAGACCGTGCAGCCCAGCGGTTCGCTCCACCTGGGTGCGACCGACGTCCCCGAGCCGGCCGTCCCCACCCACACCGCCTCCGGCGACGACGACACCGACTGCAAGAAGGTCACCTGCCTCGCGCTGACCTTCGACGACGGACCGGCGGCACCGGAGACCGCAACCCTGCTGAGCTACCTGGCGCAGTACAAGGCGCGCGCCACCTTCTTCACCGTCGGCCAGAACGTCGCCGCCCACCCCGACCTGGTCCGCGCCGAGGCCCGCGCCGGACACGAGGTCGGCAACCACTCCTGGAACCACCCCGACCTCACCAAGCTCACTCCGGAGCAGGTCGCCTCCCAGCTCAACCGCACCAGCGCCGCCGTCAAGGCCGCCACCGGCAAGGCCCCCACCCTCTTCCGCCCGCCCTACGGCGCGGTCAACGCACAGGTCAAGGCCGCGACCACGCTCTCTCCCGTGCTGTGGGACGTGGACACGGAGGACTGGAAGTACCGCGACGCCGCCAAGGTCGCCCAGACCGTCATAGACAAGGCCAAGCGCAACGACGTCGTCCTGATGCACGACATCCACCCCACCTCGGTCGCCGCGGTCCCGCAGATCCTGCGCACGCTGACCGCCCGCGGCTACCGCTTCGTCACCGTCAGCCACCTGCGCGCCACCCTCTGAGCGCGGCGCGCTCCCCGTAAGACGATGGCGCGCAGTTGGGTGGTGGACGGCTTGGCGTCTGCTGGTTGGCGGCGACACCGGCGATGCTGTCGGCGCTGCCGCCGACGTACTGGACGGGGATGCTCAGCGCGCTGGAAGCGGTGACGGCCGAAGGGTTGGATGTCCTCCCGGATCCGGATGAGTCCCTTATGTGCCTGTATTTGCTCTTCCTGTGCGCCGCCCATGAAGCTTCTGCCGATTCCGGTGAGCCTGAACGCCACACCGCGCGTAATTCCCTTCGTCCGCCCCAAACGGGTGATGGCAGGGCAGCGGGTTTCCTGACGGGCAGGAGGAATGGTGCAACTTTCGCGGAACATGCTGGGCACTGTTGTCGTAGGGGGCGCACTGGCCCTGACACTCGGCGCGCTGGCCTACCCGTCGATGCTCGGACTTGACACCGTGTCGGCTTCGGGCGACCGGATCATCGCCAACACCCAGTGGGGGCCGTTCACGGAAGGCGACCGCGCCTTCGTCGTGGCGGTGCGCGCGGCCGGTCTGTGGGAGCACCCGGTGGGGCTGATCGGGCTGCAGAAGGGGCAGAGCAAGGGGGTTCTCACCGCCAGCCAGCACCTGGTCGACGGGCACGCGGCGCTGGACGAGACCTGCCGCAAGATCGCGCCGCTGCTGAACGTGACTCTGCCCAACATCGCCAGTCCGCAGCAGGAAGGTTTCGTCAACACCCTCAAGGCGGACCAGGGCAAGCAGTTCGACGTCGACTTCGCCAACATCCTGCGCATGACGCACGGTTCGATCTTCAACACGGTGGCGAAGGTCCGCTCGACGACGAAGAACACGCTGGTGCGCGCGCTGGCCGACCAGGCCAACGACACCGTCCTGGACCACATCACGGTGATGGAGCAGACCGGTCTGGTCGACTTCGACACCACGCTGTTCACCCAGACCACCCCGCCGAAGCTGCCCAAGTCGGACATGACCCCGCCGGTCCCGCCCGCCGGTCAGCCGCTGGTCGTTCTTCCCCCGCCGCCGAACGCCACGTCCACCCCGGTGGACCTGGGCCCGGCCATGAACGGCCCGGCCGCCAACGGGAGCTGAAGCGTGTCGCGCAACAGCGAGCCGGCCCCAGGCTGAGTCGATCACTTCGTCAGCGATCTCGCGGAGGATGACACCGAAGCCATGGAGATATCCCTGCGCGAACTCCAGGGCAGCGACCTGCCGGTCTTCTGGGAGCAGTTGACGGACCCCGAACTGCAGCAGATGGCGGCCATGACCACGAAGTACCACTACACCGTGACCACTTCGACCAGCACTGGGCCAGGGTTCGGTCCGATCCGGTGGCGCTGTTGCGCACTGTTGTCGCCGACGGACCCGTGACAGGGCATGCCGCCGTGTTCGGCTCTGTAGCTCGAGTTCTGTAGCTCGAGCGAAGCCGAGAGCTTGGGGGCGCGTCCCGGGCGTCGCGGTGGGGGTCGCGACGGGCGGACGTTGCCTGTCCGGGCACTAGCGTGTGGCGAGCCGCTCCAGCAGGGCGGCGCTCCGTGCCAGCAACGACCGCTCCTCATCCGTGAGTTCCGCCTCGATGGCCTGCGCGAGCCAACCGGCCCTGCGGCCGCGCTCCGCCTCGAGCGCGGCCCGGCCCGCCTCCGACAGCTCGACCAGCGACTTGCGTCCGTCCGTGGGGTGCGCCCGGCGCGTGATCAGGTCCTGTTCCATGAGCAGCCCCACCGCTCGGGCCATCGACTGGGGGCGTACCCGCTGATCGGCGGCGAGGTCACTGGTGGTCATGGCGCCGTTGCGGTCGAGCGCACCGGGGATCCTCCGTCCCCGCGTGTGCTCGGCGATGGTCAGGCAGCCGCGGTGAAGGTGTAGCTCCCGGCGGGCAGGTGGTAGCTCGCCGGGCCCGTCGGGACTGCTTGGGACGGGGCGACGACCGACTCCGGGCGTGGGGTGGGCACGGTGACGGCGGCGAAGGTGTTGACGGGCACGGTGACGCGCAGTCTCAGCTGACCGCTGGAGACCGACCAGCTGCTCGCCGCGCTGCCGTAGGGGGTGGCGTAAGTGCTGACGGCGGAGGTCAGGCCGCCGCCCGGCCGAGGCGCGATGCGCAGGGATGCGTAACCGGGGCTCGAGGGGCTGAGTCCGCCGACCTGGCGGTAGAGGAAGTCGCCGACCGAGCCGAGACCGTAGTGGTTGAAGGAGTTCATGCCCGGGTCGTTGAACGAGCCGTCGGCACGGATGCCGTCCCAGCGCTCCCAGATCGTGGTGGCGCCGTGGTCGATCATGTAGCCCCAGCCGGGGAAGCCGCGTTGCAGCAGTATCCGGTAAGCGGTCTCGACATGGCCGTGGTCGGCCAGCACGGGAAGAAGGTTCTCCACGCCGAGGAAGCCGACGCTGAGGTGTCCGTCCGTCGCCGCGACCCTCGCGGCGAGCTTGTCCGCGGCCGGCCGGGCCAGGGCGGCGGGCAGCAACTCGAAGGCCAGTGCCAGCACATATCCGGTTTGGGTGTCGCCGCGGACGGTGCCCTCGTCCGTCACGAAGCGGGCGCGGAAGGCCGCTGCCACCTGGTCGGCGAGCTGTCCGTAGGCGGTGGCTTCCGCGCTGCGGCCGGTGGCGGCCGCCATACGCGACACCAGGCGGGCCGACCAGGCGAAGTAGGCCGTGCAGATGAGGTCCTGGGCCGTGTCGTCGTTGACGTTGAGCCAGTCGCCGAAGGTCTGCTGATTGCGTATCAGGTCGCTGCCGGAGGTGTTGTGCAGGTAGTCGACCCACTTGGCCATGGCCGTGAAGTGCCGTTCGACGACGGTGAGATCGCCGAAGCGCTGCCACAGCGTGTAAGGAATGATCGTTCCCGCGTCACCCCATCCGGCCGTGCCGGAACCGCCGATGACCGCGGGCGCGACGTCGGTGAAGGCGCCGTTGGCCTGCTGGGCGTCCGCCATGTCGTCGACGAACTTGGCGAGGAGGGTGTGCGTGTTCAGGTTGAAGGCGGATGTCGCGCAGAAGGCGGCGATGTCGCCGGTCCAGCCCAGACGTTCGTCCCGCTGCGGGCAGTCGGTCGGGATCGAGAGCATGTTGCCGCGCTCTCCCCAGACGATGTTGTGCTGGAGCTTGTTGATCAGCGCGTCCGAGGTGCTGAACGTGCCCGGCTGCCCGGCGTTCGTCCACACCGCGCGACCGGTGACGGTGGTGTCGCCGGGCCGGAAATCGGACGGCAACCCGCTGAGTTCGACGTAACGGTAGCCGTGGACGGTGAACCTGGGCTCGTATGTCTCGATGCTCCCGGTGCCGGCGAGGGTGAAGACGTCGGTGGCCTGGGCGGCGCGCAGGTTCGTGGTGTAGAGCGTGCCGTCGGGGTTGAGGACCTCGCCGTGCCGGACGGTGACTGTGGTGCCGGCGGCGCCGCGGACGGCGATGCGGTTCCACCCGGTGAAGTTCTGCCCCATGTCGAAGATCCACACCCCCGGCTGCGGCTGGGTGAGCGACACGGAGCGAAACTCGTGTTGGACGGTGACACCGTTGTCGACCTGCGCCACCAGCGGGGGAGTGGGCCCCTCGTGGACGACGGCGGTGGCCCAGCCGCTGTCGTCGAAGCCGGCCGAGTCCCAGCCCTCGGCGTGCAGACGCGCATCGTAGGTTTCGCCGTGGTACAGATCGTCCGACGTGATGGCGCCCGTGCCGGTCTTCCAACTGCCGTCCGTCCTCACCAGCTGAGTGGATCCGTCGGTGAAGGTGATCAGCAGTTGTGCCGCGTAGAACGGCTGGGTGCCGTAACGCCGGCTTCCGGCGAAGCCCAGACTGCCGGAGTACCAGCCGTTGCCGAGCCAGGCCCCGAGCGCGTTGGCTCCCCGCCGGATGTGCGCGGTGACGTCGAACACCTTGTACTGCACGCGCTTGGTGTAGTCGGTCCATCCGGGGGCCAGCACATCGTCGCCGACCTTCGCACCGTTGAGCCGCGTCTCGTGCAGACCGAGTGCGGTGGTCAGCAGCCGTGCCGAGGCGACTCGCCCGCGCACGGTGAAGCTCTTGCGCAGGAGCGGGGCCGGCCCGACGACCCGTACGTTCGACCCCCATGGGCCGCCACCGTACGGGGCGACCGCGCGTGAAGCGGGCCAGTCCCCGTCGTCGTATGCCGAACTCTCCCACCCCGACGGCGCGTCCTGGTGTGTTTTCCACGATCCGTCGGTGACCACGGTCGGGCCGCCGGGAACCGTGAGTTTGGCGATCAGCCCGGCCGGGGACGGGCTCGTGTTCCGGCTCGCGACCGCGATCGTGTTGTCGCCGCTGCGAAGGTGCGCGGTGACATCGACCAGTGCTGCGCTCTTCCATGAATCGGTCACTCGTCGTGAGGTGCTGACCGGGGTTCCGTTGACCCAGACATCCGCGGTGTCGTCCCCGGTGACGATCAGGGTCGCTGCGGCGGGGGCGCTCGCCAGGCCGAAGGTGCGCCGGAAGAAGCGGGTCGCGGCGGGTACTCCGGACGCGGGATCGCCCTCCGGATACCAGATCCAGGTGGCCCCCGACAGATCCGGGCCGGGCGGCCGCCCGATGAACGCGGCGGACCACTCGTCCGCGGCCGCCAGCAGCCCGGTCTCGAACCACTGCGGCTTGCTCCACGAGGATGCCCGGCCCTGGACGTCCCAGACACGCACCCGCCAGAAGCAGCGGGTCAGGCTCTTCAGGGGCTTGCCCGCGTAGGCGATGTCGATCTGCCGGTCGGAAGCGACGTGGCCGGTGTCCCACAGGTCGCCGGAGCCGCGCGCCGTGGACGAGACCTGGATCCGGTAGCCGCCCTGGCGCTGCTGCTGCTCCGTCGAGTCGAGGACCCAGCCGAAGCGCGGATGCACCGCGTCCACGCCCAGCGGGGCGGCGAGGCGCTCCACGGTGCAGGTGGCCACGGTGAGCGGCGACGGGGCCGTGAGATCGGGGGCGCCGACCTGGTTGTACCAAGGGGCTGTTCCGTAGGCGCCGAGATCGCGGGCGGTCGGCCAGCCTTCGACACTGGAGCCGGGCTGTTCCCATCCCGCCGACACGGCCTTGCCCGCGGCCCAGCGACCGTCGGTGACGACCTCGGTCGTGCCCCCGGTGGTCAGGACGCGTAGCCGTCCGATGACCCCGGCGCCGCCGCCCTGGTTCCGGCTCGCCAGCGCGATGGTGTTGGCACCCGTGGTCACAGCAGACCGCAGGTCCACGTACAGGGCGTTGCGCCAGGAGCGGGCGGCTCTGGGAGAGCCGGCCAGAGGCTTCCCGTTGAGCCATACGTCGACGGTGTCGTCGCCGGTGACGACGAGCTGTGCGTCGGTCACCTCGCCCTTTGCGACGGTGAACGTCGTACGGAAGTAGCGGTGTCCGGTGGGGGCCTCGGTGCCCGGATCCCCTTCCGGATACCAGATCCAGTGGGCCGGGGTCAGCCCGACGGGATCGGCGTGTGGTGTGCCGGTGGCCGCCTGCGCGCTGCCGGCGAGCGTGCCGACGGCTCCCGTCGCGAGGGCGCCCGCTGCCAGAGCCGACGCCGTGCCGAGGAAGTTGCGTCGACTGAGCGGGGGCTGCTCGTGCGGCATGGGGGAGTCGGGGGTGGGGGGAGTGGTCTGACTGGCCAACGGAGTACTCCTTCACGCGGGTCGGGCGAAGCAGGACGGCCGGGCTGAGCGGTGGACTCGGACGGCGACTCCCGGTCCGGGCGCAGCCTTTGGCGGGTGGACGAGCGGGGGTCCGGGGCGGCATGGACAAGCGCGCAGTGGAGTTGAAACGTTTCAAACTGTCAAGACGCTGGAAAACTACGAGAGTTGACGGGTGCCGTCAATAGATGCGTCACATGGTTCCCCGGCGTTGTGTGCCTCATTTGGTGACAGCGCGTCGTGGGTCCGGTCGGATACCAGGGCATAGCAGAGACTGAAGGAGCCGAGGGACCCGAAAGGGCGAGGGGGCCGAAGGGGCGAGGGGGCCGAAGGGGCGAGGGGGCCGAAGGGGCGAGGGGGCCGAAGGGGCGAGGGGGCCGAAGGGGCGAGGGGGCCGAAGGGCCGAGGGGGCGAGGGGGCCGAAGAGGGGCGCCTGCCGGCGCGGTCGGGCGAGCGGCGAGGAGGGTTTGAACTCTGGCTTGAAATGGGCGGCGAACCGGACGACCACCTTCGGGATGGAGCGGGTCGGGACGCATTGTGCCGCGTCACCGAAAGGCTCGCGCAGGACGGCGCCGATCTCTTCATCGCGATGGCAGGGCAGGCTCCCCACGCGCAATGAGGAATCGTTGGCCGCTCGCTCGGCGAGGATTCTGCTTTTGCCGTACGCGTCGACGCCCGGCCCCTCCAGGGGCGGCCGGTTCCTCGGCGAAGACGTGGTCGCCTCCTCCTCGGTGCGCTGCTCGCCGATCTCCTCGAGACGCTGGACGCGCAACTCCTCGGCGAGCAGCCCGCGCGGGACGCCCTCCCGGTGGGCCGAGCCGACGTCGAAGGCGCTGACGGTACCGGCCGCCTTGGTCCGCGCCTCTGTCTGCGCCGCGGCCTTGTTCGGCGAGCTTCTCCGCGTACAGGCCAGCGGCGCACGGCCTCGTCCAGCGAGTCCCGAGGGCGCGGCACGACGCGGTAGGACGGTGGCCGAGTCGGCCACGGTACGCGGCACGGGAAGCAGAACCACCGGCCTCCGGCCCTCAGTGCCTCGCGTGCCCGGCTGCTTGTCCCGAACCCGTCGGCGAAGCGCTGTTGTGCCAGGAACCGGACGCCGGTTCCGCGGCACCGCTCAGCGCGGAGGTTCGAGGGTGAAAGCCCGCTCGATGGCGTCCGCCGCGGCGACGGCTCCGCCGGCCTCGTGGATCTCCTGGCGCAGCACGGCGACGCCTCGGGCGATCTCTGGGGCGGTGGTGACGCGCTGGACCGCGTCGCGTAGTGCCTGGGGTGTGGCCTGTTCCCGGGGCAGGTGTACGCCGAGGGAGAGCTGCTCGACCTGGTGCGCGTTGGCCTGCTGCTCCGTCATCTGGGGGACGACGACGAGCGGAACTCCGTGGGCGAGTGCTTCCATGACGCTGCCCATTCCACCGTGCGTGACGAACGCCGCCGCGTGGGGGAGCACGTCGAGCTGGGGCACCCTGGTGTGCATCTCCATCGTCTTCGGTACGGGTCCGAGATCGGCGGGGTCGACGCTGTGTCCGATGCTCATGACGACGTGTGTGCCGGTGTCGGAGAACGCTTCGATGCACGCTCGGTAGAACTCGGGGCGACAGGTGAACTGACTGCCGAGCGAAACGAACAGGACCGGGCGCCCGTCCTGCGGGGGCTCCCAGTTGCCTTGGTACGAGCGATCCCCCAGGGCCGGCCCTGCGTACGTGACGGATCCGGCGGTGACGGTGTCCGGTTTGCGCTGGAAGGCGCGAGGAAAGAACGCGATGGCTTGGCGAGGAGCGAAGAGCAGTTCCTCCAGCGGCTCGTGTACTCCGCGGGCCGGGAGCACCATCCTCAGGATGTCGACCCCGGGGATGCAGCTCAGGTCCGGCACCCCGTACAGCTCGGGCAGGATGCCCTCGTAAGGCAGGTGGGTGGGGGCGAGCTGGATGGCGGGAACCTTCCAGTGTGCGGCGAGCAGCCTCCCTCCGGCGGCGGCCAGGTCGTAGAGGACCAGGTCAGGAGTGTCGTCCGCGAAGGCCGCCATCAGCTCGGGCAGGGCGCGCAGGTTCTGCTGCATCGCCTGGGTCGCTCCGGCCGCCAGGTCCTCCGCGGCTTCGAGGGCGGTGTGGGACACGCGGTACGTGACGATGTCCGCGCCCGCCGCTTTCACCTGGGGCGCGAAATCCTCGGTGATCGCATAGCTGACACGGTGGCCTCGGGCGACCAGTTCCGCCACGACAGCCAACGTCGGATTGACGTGTCCGTGCCGTGGCGCATTGAAGACGGCGATGTGCCGGACGCCTCTGCTGACGGGCGAAGGCTTCGGTGCGCCAGTGGACGCGGATGGGGATGAGGATAGGGATGGGGATGACATGGTTCCTCCTACGGGTTCGGGTGATCGAAGAATCTCGGCGGACTACGCGGTGGAAGAGGGCACTGCGACGGCTTGGGCGGGTGCCTTGTCGGCGGTGGTCGGATCGCTTCCGGCCGGAGGCCGACCCGGCCTCCGGTCGCGGCTCGCCCTGCCGAGGTGTGCGGCGATGCCGGCGGCGCGCTGCTCGAAACACCCGACCCACAGGGGCTGGGGAAACAAGTGCGTTCGGCGCTCGGCCATGCCACGGACGACCAGATCGGCGACCTCGACCGCGGAGATACCGGCTTCGAGGTTGCGGTAGCTCTCCTGCCGCAGTTCGTCGAGGTCGGGATCGGTGTGGGAGCGGATCATGTGGCCTGTGGGGGCGTTGCGCTCGTCGTAGCGGATGTTGGTTGCGGTATAGGCGGGACACAGCACCGAGACACCGATGTGCGGGAACTCCGTGGCGAATTCGGCGGCCATGGACTCCGACAGGGCGACCACGGCGGCTTTCGAGGCACAGTACGGACCCAGGTAGGGAGAAGTGAGGAAGCCGGCCATGGACGCGGTGTTGACGATGTGCGCCTCTTCCTGGGCTGCCAGCACCGGCAGGAAGGTGCTGCACCCGAAGACGACGCCGTGCAGGTTGACGCCCAGGGTCCACTCCCAGGTGCGCAGGGTCGTGTGGGCGAATCGCTGCAGTCCGCCCACGCCTGCGTTGTTGCACAGGACGTGCACCGCGCCGAATCGGTCGACCGCTGTGTCCCGTAGCGCCTCGACCGAGGCGGCGGATGCCACGTTCGTGTGGACGGACAGGACTTCGCCGAGCTGCGCGAGTGAGATCTCGGCGCGCTCCAGAGCGCCATCGTCGATGTCCGCGACGACCACGCGCATACCTTCGGACAGGAACCTGGTGGCCAGTGCCAGTCCGATGCCGCTCGCCCCGCCGGTGACGACCGCAACGCGGCCTTTCAGGATTTTCAATTCGACTGCTCGTGCGAGGGTCCCGCCAAGGCTTGCGCAGGTGCCACGGCCTGAGGTCCGGCCACGTCCTGCCGTGGGAAGCGTTCGAGTTCAGCGAGGTACGGCAGGTCTTCCAGGGGTTCGTCGAGGAGGAATCGGCGGGTCAGGTCGAGGTGTTCGCGGATGTGGGTGAGGACGACCCAGTGGTCGGCCTCGTGGATGGTGGCGAACACCGCCTGGGACGACATGGCAGCCAGGGTCCGGCTGTCGCCGGGGCGGATGGCGATGTCGTGTTCGCCGGTGACGACGAGGAGGGGGGCCGGCACTCCGGTGACAGGAGGGGCGGCGCACAGCATTTGGATACAGCCGGTCCACTGGTTGATGTGGTCGTCCTCCGCGCCGTGGAAGAGGTCGTTGAGGACCCACCGCAAGGTGGTGCGTCCGCGTACGGGCCGCTCGGGGTCCATACACAGCACACGGGCGATGACCTCTTCGGCCACGTCGTGCCGGGAGACTCTCACCCGGGCCGCGATGCTGGCGGGGGTGGAGCCGGCCGGAAGCTCGGGGGGATGCCCATTGGCTCCTGTGAGGACGACGTGATCGGTGCGGTCGGGGTGGCGGACCGCGAAACGGTAGGCGATCTCTCCCGCGTGAGAGGTTCCCAGGATGTTCACGCGTGGCAGGCCCAGTTCGTCCAGGAGTACGGCGAGGCCGTCCCCGATGTCGTTCAGAGTGCAGTCCGGGGGCAGGTCCCCGGGGCGGGACACCCCAGTGATGCGTACGCCGATGACGTCGGCCACCGGCAGCAGCGCCCTGCGCTGAGGGCGAATGGTGGACTCGCCTTCGCCACCCGCGCGGATGGCGAGGACGGGAGAGGTGCGTGGCGAGGGGCTCTTGTGGGTCTCGGCCTCGAAGATCAGCCCGCGCGTGCGGATCGTCCGGGTGGTGATGTCGGGTAGCTCCATGGGTGTTCTGCTCCTCCTGCGGCCGTACGTGTGGGGTCGGCGGTCTCCGGGAAGGTCCGGGAAAGGGAAAGCCGACGCCGTGTGAAGGCGGCTACGGCGCTGCCCTGCCGCCGAGGAAGAGGACACCCGTCAGCGCCGGGGCCGGTCGGCACAGCATCTTTGTACCAGGTGGCGTGCTTGCGCATGCTTTGTGGTCATTCGGATGGGTGAGTCGCTTTGAAGACGAGCGTCACCAGCCGTGTGACCACCTCGCGCTCCACCTGGCCGTCGCTCGCACGACAGCGACCGCGTGCGGCGGCAGTCCGCGGCGCGAGTCGGCTGGGAGGCGCAGGAAGCCGACGGAGCGGGCAGACGTTCACCTCGTCGCGATCGCAGCCGCATCACCAGTGCCGACGCCACGGCGGGAGCGCCGTGCGCGCGAAACCCACCCGTGTCTATCTGGCCGTTTTGGTGGTTTCTGTGGCGTGATGACCACATCGCGATCGCGTGTATCGGCTCTCATGCCGGCACCAGGTGGAAGGCGGAACATGGCAGGCACGGTGTACGACACCCTGGTCGGCATTCTGGACGAGACGTTCCAGGTCGAGCCGGAAACCATCCGGGCCGATGCCACCTTGGCCGACATGGAGTTGGACTCCCTGGCCGTAGCCGAGCTTGCCGCCATCGTGCAGGAACGCTTCGGGGTGAAGGTCACCGGTCAGGACGTGGCCAAGGGCTCGACGCTGGGCGAGCTGGCCGCGATGATCGCCGGCAGGATCGACGCCCAGAAGGCACCCGCGGCTGCGGTATGCCAGTGACGGGGCAGATCGCGGTTTCCGGCCTGGGGATGGTCACCCCCGCCGGGTCGTGCGTGGACGCGACGTGGCGCCGGGTGTGCGAGGGCGGCTCCACGGTGGCTGCCTCCCACCCCGGACTGGCGGGCATGCCTGTCGACTTCTGCGCGTCCGTCGGTGAGTTCGACTCCAGCGTGGTGGGCCGGCGGAACCTCTACCGGCTGGACCGGTTCGTCCAGTTCATGCTGGCAGCCGCGCACGAGGCGCTGGCGGACGCCGCTCTGTCCGCGGCCGACTGGGACGCTCCCCGGGTGGGCGTGGTGATCGGATGCGGTATGGGAGGTGTCGCCACCTGGGAGAGACAGCACGGCCGATTTCTGCGGCAGGGACCGGAAAGCGTCTCTCCGTTGATGATCCCCATGATGACGCCGAACTCGGCCGCGGGTGAGATCGCCTTGGCCTTGGGGGCGCGAGGGCCGGGCATGGTGGTGTCCACGGCCTGCGCGTCGGGGGCGACGGCCATCGCGACGGCCCGCGACCTCCTCGTCTCCGGGCAGTGCGACATCGTCGTCACCGGCGGCACGGAGGCGGCGAACACGCCGTTGACGGTGGCGGCCTTCGCGAACCTGGGGACGCTGTCACAGCGATGCGAGGACCCGACGGCGGCCTCCCGGCCGTTCGACGCCGAACGCGACGGCTTCGTCATGGCCGAAGGCGCGGCAGCCCTGGTGCTGGAACGGGCCGACCATGCCGCGGCCCGGGGTCACCGCCCCCGGGCGCTCCTGGCCGGCTGCGGGTCCGCCTCCGAGGCCCACCACCCCACCGCCCCGCATCCTGAGGGCCGTGGCGCGTCGCAGGCCCTGCACGCGGCGCTGCGCCACGCTGATCTAGCCGCGGTGGACATCGACCACGTCAACGCCCATGGCACCTCGACCGTGCTGAACGACCAGGTCGAGGCACTCGTCATCCGCCAAGTGCTGCCGCACGGTCCGCTGGTCACCTCCACCAAGGGGGTGCTGGGGCACCTCCTCGGTGCGGCCGGCGCCGTGGAGGCGGCACTGGCGGTCCTCGCGATCCAGCAGGCCACGGTCCCGCCCACGGCCAACCTCCAAGACCCCACCCCGGGCATCGACCTGAACCTCGTGACCAAGTCCGCCGCACACCAACCGGTACGGGCCGCGCTGTCGAACTCCTTCGGATTCGGCGGCCACAACGTCGTCCTGGCCTTCTGCGCCGCATAGACCACCACAGCCGGGCACCCCCGCAACAGGAGCGCGCAGCCCATGGACACCGCCACCGCCACCGCTACCCCGGCCGCACCGCCCGCACCGCGTGGCGTCATCCGCCGGCTCCAGTCCCGCCCAGGCCGCCAGGACCCTTTCCCCCTCTTCGAGGAGATCCGCAACGCCGGGCCCGTGGTGAGTCTCGGCCCGCACGCGCTCCTGGTCACCGGCTACACCGAATGCCTCCAGATCCTCA
Source organism: Streptomyces sp. NPDC060002 (assembly GCF_042737245.1). Classification (NCBI taxonomy): domain Bacteria; kingdom Bacillati; phylum Actinomycetota; class Actinomycetes; order Kitasatosporales; family Streptomycetaceae; genus Streptomyces; species Streptomyces sp. NPDC060002. Next base: position 27,653 of record NZ_JBHWUW010000056.1, on the reverse strand, counting down.
CCCACCGGATCTGGCATGTACCCGATCACATGTGGCGCGCCGCGCGCGGCCTCCACTCCGACGGGCCGAGCGCACAGATCCTCAACACCCTCCCGCGCCTCAACCCCCCGCTGCACGGCCGGCTCCGGCGAATGCAGTCCGGCCCCTTCACCCCTGCCGCACTGGAACGTCTACGTCCTGCCGTCCGCAGCCTCGTGCGCGTCCACCTCGACCGCCTGGACACCGAGCTCACCCAGCACGGCCAGGCCGACTTCATCGACACGGTAGCCCGCGCGCTGCCCGTAGCCGTCATGTGCGACATCCTCGGCATGCCCACCGAGGACCGGGCCCTCATCGCCCGCTACAGCCTCGAAACCGCGGCACTGACCGAACCCTTCGCCACCCCCGCCCAGACCGAAGCCGCCGACGCGGCGGCCGTCGAATTCCACGCCTACGTCATGGCCCTCCTCGATGAACGCGCACGCAACCCCGGCACCGACCTGATGTCCCAATGCCTCAGCCACGAACGCTCAGGCACCGGGCAGGTCTCGCGTGAGGAGTTGGCCGCGCACATCGTCTTTCTCGCCGGCGCCGGTGTGGAGACCACCTCGTCCTTGTTCGCCACCGCCGTGCAGGCTTTCGAGAACCACCCCGGCCAGGCGCTGTGGCTGGCTGCCCACCCGGAAGCCGTGCACCAGGCCATCGAAGAACTCACCCGGTGGGACCCGTCCGTGCAAAACGCCGTCCGTGTCCCGACCCAGGACACCACGCTGGCGGGCACACCCGTTCCTGCCGGCACCCTCGTCCACGCCTTCATCGCCGCCGCCAACCGGGACCCCTCGCACTTCGAGGACCCTCACATCCTCGACTTCCAGCGCCCCCCGCAACGCAGCCTCGCCTTCGGCGCCGGGACCCACTACTGCCTGGGCGCACCCCTCGCCCGCCTGAACGCCGCCGAGTTCCTGCCCGAGCTCCTGCGCCGCTTCCCCACCTTGCGCACCGCCGGACCAGCCACCCGGGCGCCCGGAATCAATCTGCGGACCTTCCTGACACTTCCCGTGACCCGCCGCCCGAACGGCACCCTCTGATCGCCGACCACTCCGACGCCGCTGTACGCCGACCAGAGAAGGAACAAATGTCATGCAGGTCAGAGGCTTGCACCACGCCTACCGCCGACGTGCTGTGCTCTGCGGCATCGACCTGGACCTTCCCGGTGGTGTGCTGGCCGGCATCGTCGGGGAGAACGGCACGGGGAAGTCGACCCTCCTGAAGATCCTCTCCGGTGAACTCCGGCCCGATCATGGCGTCGTGGCCCACGACGGCCGGTTCGGGTACTGCCCCCAGGACGTGGTCCTCAACGACGCGCTCACGGTCCGACAGCACCTGGAGTTCTTCAAAGCAGCCTACGGACTCGCAGACACGCAGCGCGCCGAGGAAGTCATGGCGGCACTGCGGTTCACCGACTACGCAGACACCCGCACCGGGGTCCTCAGCGGCGGCACCCGCCAGAAACTGAACCTCACGCTCGCCCTCATGCACGATCCGCAGGTGCTGTTGCTCGACGAGCCCTACCAGGGCTTCGACTGGGACACCTACCAGCGCTTCTGGGCCCTCGCCGCCCAACTGCGCGACTCGGGCCGCTCCGTACTCGTGGTCTCCCACCTGGCCTACGACTCCGAACGCCTCGACGTCCTCTACCGCCTGGAGGCCGGCCGCCTCCACGCCGACGACAGCGCCCACGCGCACACAGGGGAAGGAGCAGCGGTATGAGGGGCAGCTCCGGAGGGCACCTGGTCTGGTTCACCGCTGCCTTCCGGTACAACCTGATCGAGCACTCCCGCAACAGGTTCGCCATGCTCCTGATCGTGGCCTTCGTCCCTATTTGGACAATCCTGGCATACTTCTTCGTCCCCGAGACCGCCGTCCCCTTCCACCTGAACGCCACCGGACAGCTCCTTGCCCCTGCCGGCAACCGGACGACCCAAGTCACCGGGGCACTGAACGCCGTCTCCTTGATCACGGGGTTCATGATGTTCGCCGCCACCTTCACCGGCGGGCGCTTCGACAAACGCCTCGCTCTGGCCGGCTATCCCCGGCCCCACCTCGTCCTTGCGAAAGCCGCCACCCTCACCCTGGCCTCAGCTCTCGTCGCTGCGTACGCCACGGCCGTCATCCGGGCCACGTGGTCGCCCCAGCAGCCTCTCCAGCTCGCGGCCGCACTTTTCAGCAGCGCGATGACCTACGGGGCCCTCGGCGTCGTCTTCGGATCCGTCCTGCGCCGCGAGGTCGAGGGCATGTTCGCCATCGCGATGACCAGCATCGTCGACATCACCCTGCAACACCCCGCCCGCAGCTCAAGCGCGGACCGATCCTTCGTCCAGTTCCTGCCCTCCCACGGCGCCATCCAGACCGCCACCGCCAGCGCCTTCTCCACCACCCCCACCCCCGCATACCTCGGCCTGCAAGCCCTCTGGTTCGCCGCGATCGCCCTACTGGCCCTGCTCACCTTCCACCGGCGCACCCGCACCGCCCTCCCACCGGCAGGCCGCCATGCTCGGCTCGCTCACACGGGCATGGAGGTGTCCGCAGCAGGCAGCAGCGTCGTCGCGACAGAGTCCATCAACCGAACGGTGTAGAACTGCGCTTCGGCCACCGCTCGGGCCCTACAGCCGACCTGGGCGTTCTCCTGATCGTCCAAACGGTCATCGGCCGAGCCCGCCATGCCTCACCCAGTCGCACCCGCAACGCTGCCCGCCGGTGGCGACACCCCGCAAGCGGCCTTCGGTGTCGTACCTACACGGACCCCAGCGCGGCCCCGCGCCGTCGGTACGGTCACCCGGTCGCGTCCCAGGAGGGAGTCTCAGATCATGGCAGTCGCCGAACTGGTGTGGAACGCGCTGGATCCCGACGCCACCGAAGTCGACGTCGAACTGTGCCGCTCCCGCCTGGGGGCGATCACCGACTCGTCGTGACCGACGACGGGTCAGAATGTGGCCTGGCGTTTGTATGCGAAAGGGCCGGGCCGCTATTGCAGGGCGTGGACCGCGGCTGAGAACAGCGGAGGCATCCGGGACGCCGCGGGGACGACGAGGCGGGCGGTGCTGGGACGGCGGCTCGCGGCCAGCAAAGCCCCGGTCAGCAGCCGGTGTCGTCGGGTCAGCCGCACCCAAGCACGCTCGTACTCGGCCGGCCGGCCGTCGGTCAGGCAGCGGACGGCGGCCCCGGCCGTCGCCAGCGCGAGGGCGATGCCCTCGCCGGTGAGGGCGTCCAGGTAGCCGGCGGCGTCGCCGACGAGCAGGACACGGCCGGCGGTTCTGCGCCGTACCCGCTGCCGCAGTGGTCCGGCGCCGCGTACCTCCGTCGCGGCCGGGCCGCGCAGTGACGCGGCGAGGGTCGGGAAGGCGGCCAGGTGTCCGTCGTATCCGCAACGGTTGCGGCTGAGGATCGCGACGCCCACGAGGTCGTCGTCGACCGGTGTCACATAGGCCTCGCCGTGCTTGGACCAGTGGACCTCCACGAAGTCCGTCCACGGCTCGGCGCGGTAGTGCCGGCGCAGTCCGTAGCGGCCGTGGGGGCGGCCCGGCAGGTCCAGCCCCAGGCCGCGACGCACCGGGGAGTGCAGACCGTCGGCGGCGATCAGCCAACGGGCCGTGATTCCCGCGGCGGTGACCGTGTCCGTGCTCTGGCGCACCTCGCCTACCTTGCCCGGCAGCATGCGCACACCCAGGCCGAGAGCGCGCTGGTGGAGTGCGGAGTGCAGGGCTGTACGGCGGATTCCCAGCCCGTTGCCGCCACGGAAGGACGCATCGGCGCGGGTGGCGCCGTCCACGTAGCGGATGCCTCGCAGTTCGCGGCCGGTGACCTCGACGCCCAGTGTTCGCAGTGCGGCGACACCGCCGGGCATGACGCCTTCTCCGCACGCCTTGTCCACGGGTGAGGTGCGGGGTTCGACGACGACGGCCTCCAGGCCGGCGAGCGCGGCGTGGATGGCGGCGGCCAGGCCGGCCGGTCCGCCGCCGGCCACCAGGACGTCGATCACGCCGGAGCGGTCGTGCTCGGAGCGGCCATGGCCGAGGCGGTCACGGCGGCCAGCGCCCGGTTCTCGCAGCGGATGCGCACCGTGAGCAGGGCGGCGTTGAGTACCGTGAACACGGCCGCGGTGACCCAGGCGGTGTGGACGAGTGGCAGGGCCGCGCCCTCGGCGACGACGGCCACGTAGTTCGGATGCCGCAGCCACCGCCACCGGTAAGGGCCGCCCGTCACCAGCGGCAGGCCGGGTACGACGATCACCCGGGTGTTCCAACGGGGGCCCAGGGTGTGGATGCACCACCACCGCAGTGCCTGGGCGCCCGCCAGCACGGCCAGCATCGGCCAGGCCAGGGCGGGTACGAAGGGGCGGTCGGCCAGCCAGACCTCGGCCGGGCAGGCGATCAGCAGGCCGGTGTGGAGGGCGACCATCGCCGGATAGTGGCCCTGCCCGGTCACGGTCGCGCCGCGGGCGGCGCTCCACTGTTCGTTGCGGCGGGCGACGACGAGTTCGGCGACGCGCTCGGCGGCGACGGCGGCCACCAGCAGTCCGTACCAGATCATGTGTCCTGTGTCTCTCGTCGGTCCGAACTACCAGCGCAGCAGGACGAGTTCGCATGCGAAGCCGGGCCCCATCGCCAGCAGCACACCCGGGGTGCCCGGCGGCGGGCGGCGCTCGGCCAGGGTGTCGCGCAGCACGTGAAGCACCGACGACGAGGACAGGTTGCCGACGTCGGCCAGATGACGCCAGGTCATATCAAGGGCGGCGTCGGGAAGGTCGAGGGTCTCGGTGACGGCCTGGAGGACCTTGGGGCCGCCGGGGTGGCACACCCAGGCGGTCACGTCCTTCGGCTTGAGGCCGTGGTCGCCGAGGAACCCCTCGACGTCATCGCCCAGGTAACGGCGCACCACATCGGGGACCTGCGGGTCGAGGACGACCTGGAAGCCCGAGTTCCTGATGTCCCAGCCCATGACGCGCCCGGTGTCCGGGTACAGGTGGCTGCGGGTGTCCACGATCATCGGGCCGTCGGTGTCGGCCGGGCGGTCCGCGCCGCACGCGACGACCGCGGCAGCGCCGTCGCCGAACAGCCCGGTGGCGACCAGGTTCGCCATGGAGGCGTCGTCGCGCTGGAAGGTGAGCGAGCACAGTTCGACCGACAGCAGTACCGCCACGTGGCCGGGGCGGCCGAGCAGGTAGTCGTGCATACGGGCCAGACCGGATGCGCCGCCGGCGCAGCCCAGGCCGAACAGGGGCAGCCGTTTGACATCCGGCCGCATTCCGAGGCGGCCGGCCAGACGTGCGTCGATCGAGGGGGTGGCGATGCCGGTGACGGAGGTGAAGATCAGCAGGTCCACGTCGGCTGCGGACAGACGAGCCGCGTGCAGTGCGTCTCGGACGGCCCTGGCGCCCAGGTCGGTGGCGGCGGCGATGAAGACGTCGTTGGAGGAGCCGAATCCGTCCAGTTCCCCGTACCGTTCGAGCGGCAACGTCATATGGCGCGAGCCGACCTTCGCACTGCGGTGCAGCCGGTCCAGGACTCGGCGGTCGGCGCCCTCGGGCAGGCAGGTGCTGGCCACCATGTCGGTGATCTCGGACTGGGTGTGACGGTGCGGTGCGAGGGCACCGTGAACGGCGGCGATCCGCGTCATATGGTTCCCGTCCCGTTACCGACTGGGTTGAGTCGCTCTCCACATGTTCCCCGGCCCGCGACTTCGACACCATGGATCGCCCGTCCGGCCGTCCGGCCGTCCGCCCGGGGGCGCGGTGCACCGGCGGGGCTGCGCCCGGGCGCCTACGATCGGCCGGGTGGGCACTCCCGAGCAGTCGACGACCCGCGGCCCGGCAGCGAGTTGGGCCGGCCGGGTGACCGGCCTGGCCGGGGCGTGCCATCCCGGGCCCGTCGTGGCGGTCACCACCTTGATGGCCGCGCTGGCCGTGATCGCCGGCCAGGGTGCCGCGCGGTGTGTTCTGGCCGCTGCCGCCGTCCTGGCCGGGCAGCTGTCCGTGGGCTGGTGCAACGACGCGTTCGACGCGCGCCGGGACATCGCCGCCGGCCGCCGTGGCAAACCCGTCGTCGACGGCACGGTCGGTGTGACGGAGGTGTGGGTGGCCGCGGTGGCCGCGCTGGCGCTGTGCGTGCCCCTCTCGTTCGCCTGTGGCTTGTGGGCCGGTGCCGTTCACCTGGCCGGGGTGGCCGCGGCGTGGGCGTACGACCTGTGGCTCAAGGCGACAGCGTGGTCGTGGGTGCCGTACGCGGTGGGTTTCGCCGTGCTTCCGGCGTTCGTGGCGCTGGGGCTGCCGGGGCAACCGTGGCCGGCCTGGTGGGTCGTCACCGCCGGGGCGTTGCTGGGGGTCGGCGCCCATCTGGGCGATGTGCTGCCGGACATCCGCGGGGATCTGGCGACGGGTGTACGGGGATGGCCGCACCGACTGGGCCCGCAGGGCGCGCGGCTGCTGCTGCCGGTGCCGCTGGTGACGGCGTCCGCGGTTCTGGCGCTGGGGCCCGCCGGACCACCCGGCAGATGGGGAATGGCGGCGCTGGCGGTGGCCGGCCTGGTCGCGGTGGCGGGGACGGTGCTGGGACGCCGCTGGGAGCGGGCGGCGTTCGGGGCGGCGGTCGCCGTGGCGGCGGTGGACGTGGCCTTGCTGCTGCTGCGAGGCACCGGAATCGCCTGACCGTACGGCCTCGCACAGGCATACTCCGTCCCCTCGCCGCGGGCGGGGGGACGCACGAGCGCGATGGCGTCGGCCGGCTCCCTGCGCCCTTACACGCGCGGCGGACACCAGACGACACAGCCGCGCCCACCCCACCGTGCTTTGTGCGAGCCCCACAGACGCTTGCGGCGGTGAGCGGCCCCTGACGCCGTCCGGAAGATTCATGCACCTGCAATGATCCGTCTCGGGCTTGCCTGGTAGACATGGCGGGTGAGCATCCCAGTGCTGCTGTACCGCAGGTTGTACGTGGATCTGGCGCGCGTCGACGCGTCCAGGTGTCGCCGCGTCTGACGTCGCCTTCACCTGTCCGGCAGGAGGCGACCCCAGCGTGAGATCCCCGTAACGGCAGCACACCGAGGGAGAGTCATGAGCACTGTCGCGAGCTACGAGATCCGACGGGCGGGACCGCGTTTCGGTGCGGAGGTGACCGGCGTCGACCTGAAGGCAGGCGTCGACGACCGAACCGCCGAGGAACTGCGCCGGGCGTTCCGCGAGCACAAGGTGCTGGTCTTCCGTGACCAGCACCTGAGTCCCGCTCAGCACGTCGAGGCGGTACGGGCCTTCGCGGAACCGTTCGATCACCCGACCGCAGTGAAGGACTCCACCCATCCGTTGGTCTACCCGTACAACGTTCGGAAGACGGGCAAGGCCAGTACCTGGCACATCGGCGGTCTGTGGCGGCAGCCCGTCTTCGCGATCGAGTCGCTGACGTACGAGGTGGTGCCCGAGTTGGGCGGGCACACGCTCTGGGCCGATCTCCAGGCGGCGTACGACGACCTGTCCGAGCCGTTCAAGGTGTTGCTCGAGTCGGTCGGCGCGCTCTACGACGGCGACGCGGAGAACTACGCGCAGGGCAGCAAGCGGACCGCCGTCGGGGAGACCGTCGAACATCCGGTCGTTCTCGAGCACCCCGAGACGGGCCGGAAGGGGCTGTTCATCAGCACCTCGGCGATCGGCCTGACCGGCGTCACCGCGTCGGAGGGGAAGGTGCTGCTCGACCATCTGCTGCGGCACGCGTCGTCGCCCGACTACACGATCCGCTTCGGCTGGAACCCGGGCGACTTCGTGCTCTGGGACAACCGGGCGACATGGCACTACGCCGTGGACGACTACGGCGACGGCGCCCGCGCCTACCGCAAGGTGATCGGAGTGGAGCCGGTGCGGCACCCCGCGGCCTGACCAGGGTCGATCAAGTCATCGCCTTCATCGGGGACTTGGAGCCCATCCGTACCACTCTGGCTGTCGTCACCGGCGAGATCGGCTGCGCCCACGAGACCGTCGACCGGGTCGTCTTCGACGAGGCGGCGAGATCGTCGAACAGGGCCCGCCTTCCGAGGCTCTCGACAAGCCCCAGCACGAGCGGGCCCAGGACTTCCTGAGCAAGGTCGTCCGACCCACCGCATTCCACCGCGACCCCACGGCGCATCCACGATCTCCCCCCACTCCACCACCTTCTCCCGAGCGACAAGGAACGGCCATGTCCATCCACTTCACCCGACGTAGCCTGGTACGCGGAATCACCGCGGCGACTGCCGTCGTCACCCTCGCCACCGGGCTCGCCGCCTGCGGTGGTGACAGCGACGCCGCCACCAAGACGGACAACGCCGCCTCCGGGAGTGTGACCATCGGTCAGCTCTCGAACGGCGCCGCCACGGAGACCACCCTCGAGGTGTCCGAGGTCAAGTCGATCAGCGCCGAACTGCCCGATGCCGTCAGGAAGAGCGGCAAGCTGGTGATCGGCCACGGCGCGCTGCCGTCCGGCTCCGCCCCGCTCGACTACGTGGGTGACGACCAGAAGACCCTCACCGGATCCGAGACCGACATCGGCCGCCTCGTCGCCGCGGTCCTCGGCCTCGAGCCGGAGAGCAAGAACTTCACCTGGGAGAACCTCTTTATCGGCGTCGACAGCGGCAAGGTGGACGTGGCCTTCTCGAACGTCACCGATACCGAGGAGCGCAAGGAGAAGTACGAGTTCGCTTCCTACCGGCAGGACAACCTCGCCTTCGAGGTGCTGAAGTCCGGCAACTGGCGGTTCGACGGCGATTACGAGAACCTCGCCGGCAAGACCGTCTCGGTCGGCTCGGGCACCAATCAGGAGCGCATCCTCATCGAGTGGCAGAGAAAGCTGCAGGGCGAGGGCAAGAAGCTCACCATCAAGCGCTACCCGGACAACAACGGCGTCTACCTGGCGCTCAGCAGCGGCAAGATCGATGCCCACTTCGGCCCCAACCCGACCATCTCCTACCACATCACCCAGACCGCGAAGACGAGCAAGCCCACGGCCAACGCGGGCACGTTCTCCGGCGCCGGCGCTTCGCTACAGGGCCTGATCGCGGCCACCTCCAAGAAGGACAGCGGTCTCGCCAAGCCGATCACCGACGCGATCAACTACCTGATCAAGAACGGTCAGTACGCCAAGTGGCTGGCCGCCTGGAATCTCTCCAACGAGGCCGTCGCCAAGTCCGAGGTCAACCCGCCCGGGCTGCCGCTCGACAACTCCTGATCCGCTGCCCGCTCCGGGGCCCCGCCATCGCCACCTGCGAGGCCCCGGAGCGGGCCCTGCCGCACCCGGCCGTGTCCTCGTTACGGAGATGCCGAACCGCCGTGTCCATCAGCGTCCCCCGTTGTGTTCTTCGCGGTCCTGCAAAAGGGCTGCCGCCCTCCTCCGACGAGCTCGCCGTGAGCTTCGGCACCGTCCTGGTGATCGTGGACCGGCCCGCCTCGAGCGGAGCCCTCCCCCTGACCGCCGCCCGAGGCGTCGGCTGCAAGGTCGCTCACCTGCCCGGACCGGCGACGCGGCGGATCGCCGACCTCTGTCCGGCGGAGGCGAAGGCCGACGCGAAGGACGCCGCGGTGATCGCGGACGCCGCCTGTACCGTGCGACCCGGCGCCTTCGTCGATGCGCCCGGGGAGGTGCCGTACGGCTTCCACCACCCGTACCAGGGCTCGATGCGCACCAGGCTCATCGGCGCGGCCGGGTTGCGGTGATCACGCCGGCGGACTCGTCCGCGTCGACCGACCGCTGCCCGGTGCTCTCCGCCGGGCGCAGGCGGGCAGCGATGGCCGGCGCCCTGATCGCCGCGTTCGGTGGCTTCGCCAGCTTCAATCTGATGCTCTCCGCGATGCCCGCGTACGCCGTCCGCTCCGGTGCCGGACCGTCGGGCGCCGGCGCGCTCACCGCCACCCTGATGGCGGCCACCCTGGTCGTCCAGCCCTGCACGCCGTGGCTCTTCGCCCGGCTCGGACGGAGGCACTCACTCGCCATGAGCGGTGCGCTGCTCGGGTTGCCGTGTCTGCTTCTGCCGGCTGCCTCCACGCTGCCCGCCCTGACCGGCCTCGCGGCAGTACGCGGGCTGGGCTTCGGCGTCTTCGTCGTCGCCGGTGTCACCTTCACTGCCGAGCTGTTCCCGTCCGGCAACCGGGGGCGAGTCATCGGCTGGTACGGCGCGGTGGTCGGTGTAGCCGGCGTCCTGGGGGCTCCGCTGGGCATCGCCCTGGCCCGGCAGGAGGCGTACGCGCTCGCCTTCGCCCTGGCGGCGGGCGCGGCCGCTCTGGTCCCGGTCGGCTCGTTCGGCTTCCCTCGCGCTGTAGCGTCCGCCCGGCCGGCCGGGCCTCGCTCCGGCAGTCCGCGGACCCCGCACGGAACATGGCGGTCGCTGCGCGCCATGACCGGCCCCCTCATGGTGGAGACCGCCTCCACCACCGCTTACGGCGTCGTCTTCACCTTCCTGCCGCTGACCGCGTCGGCCGCGCCCGAGGCGCTGCTTGCCGCGCAGGCCTCCACCGTCCTATCCCGGTTCGGCGCCGGGTGGCTCATCGACCGGTACGGAGGCCGCCCGGTGCTGATACCTGCCGTTCTGGTCACGACGCTCGGCACTGCCGCGGGCGCGGCCTCGCACGAGCCGGCTCTGTTGCTGGCCGGCACGGCCCTGTTCGGAGCGGGCTTCGGCGCGGTCCAGAGTGCCACCCTGGTGCTCGCCATGCAGGCGGCCGGCGACCGCCCCGGCGGTCTCGGCGTGGCCGGGGTCGCGTGGAACGTCGCCTTCGACGGCGGTACCGGAATCGGCTCGCTCGCGGGCGGCCCCCTGCTCTCCCTCGGCGGCCCGTCCGCCCTCTTCCCGGCGACGGCGGCCGTCCTGGCCGCATTCCTCCTCCTGGGCCTCCGTACCGCACACCTGCCGGATTCGAGAAATTGCGGTTCACCGCAGGGCAACTGACGTGCGCCACTCCTCGTGCATTCGCCTTTCCGTAAGCCTGGCCCACAACTGCACGCCGCTGATGCGCAGTTGCTAGTGTTGGGTCATGCGGATCGGCGTGAATGTCCCCAACTTCGGTCCGGGTACGAACCCGGATATCCTGGCCCGCTGGGCCAAAACCTCGGAGGGTCTCGGTTTCGACCTGTTGATGCTCTCCGACCATGTGGCGATCACATCGGATGTCGCCGGACAATATCCCGCTCCATTTTACGAACCTGTCACAACTCTTGCCTGGCTGGCCGGAATCACGACCAGGATAGGGCTGGGCACGACGGTGCTCATCGCGCCCTACCGGCACCCCCTGCTGGTCGCCCGCATGGCGGCCAACCTGCAGCAACTCAGCGGCGGCCGACTGATCCTCGGCGTCGGGGTCGGTTGGGCCCGGGAAGAGTTCGAGGCGCTGGGCGTCCCGTTCGAACGGCGCGGTGCTCTGACCGACGAACACCTGCGGACCATACGCGCCGCATGGGACAACGACGCCGACTATGGCTGCGGACAGATTCCGATCTGGGTCGGTGGCAACAGCAGCGCCGCAATGCGGAGGGCCGTACGTCTTGGTTCTCCATGGCATCCACTGCGGTTCACGATGCCCTGGTTCAGGGAGGCCGTGGATCGACTGAAGGATATTTCGGCCGAACTGGATCAGCCGGTCCCGGAGTTGGCGCCGCGCATCTATCTCCGGCTCACGGAAAGGCCGATCGACGACCCGGATCGCCGGGCCGGCGAAGGCACCCTCGAGCAGATTCTCGAGGACATCGAGGAGCTGCGCCTTGCCGGTGCAGAAACCGTGCTGCTCGATCCGTACCACGGCGATCCGAACGAGACCCTGCGGCCCGAGACGGCGTGGCAGGCACTGGCGACCGTGGCCGCGCACCGGCCATAGCAGACACCCCCAAGAGACGGAGTCACAGTGGCCCCCAACGACCACGACCTTCCCGAGAGCGGCACCACCCGCGCCGCCACCGTCAACGAGGCCGAACTGCCCTATCTGCGCCGCTGCATCGAGCTGGCGGCCGAGGCGGTGGAGGCCGGCGACTGGCCGTTCGGATCCGTGCTCGTCGATGCGGACGGCAAGATCCTCGCCGAGGACCGTAACCGCGAGTCCACCACGGGCGATCCGACCCGGCACCCCGAGTTCGAACTCGCCCGCTGGGCCGCGACCCACCTGAGTCCCGAGGAGCGGGCCACGGCGACCGTGTACACCTCGGGCGAGCACTGCCCGATGTGCGCGGCCGCACACGGGTGGGCCGGACTGGGCCGCATCGTGTACGCGAGCTCGTCCCGGCAGGCCCGGGACTGGAAGGCGGAGTGGGGCGTGCCCGTCACCTCGCCCTTGAGTCCGCTGTCCATCCAGGACGTCGTCCCCGGTCTTGAGGTGGCGGGACCGGTCCCGGAACTCGCCGATCAGGTACGCGAGTTGCAGTGGCGCTTCCGGACCAGGGACAGCGTGAGCGACTGACGGCGGCACGAACGCCGGGGCCTGGCAGCGCAGTCGCTGCCAGGCCCCGTTCGTTGCCGCGGGTTCCCGGGTCAGACCATGAACTGGTCGTACTTCGCCATGTGCTCCTGCAGTTCCTCCAGGCTGGGGTTGCGCCCGTTGGCCGTCAGGCGCCCCAGGCCGCGGAAGTAGTCCTCGCGGTTGTAGATCGGGTAGAACATGATCAGCAGCGTGGCGTCCTCGTTGCCCCTGTTCGTGAAGCCGTGCGGCTCGCCCTTGGGGATGTAGGCGAACGCGCCGGGCTCACCGACCACCTTGCGGTCGCCGATGGTGAACTCGATCTCGCCCTTCACCACGTAGAACATCTCGGTGGACTGCTTGTGGATGTGCGGGCTGGCGCCGCTCGCCTCCGGAGCCATGTGGTGCTCGAAGAAGCCGAACTCGCCGTTGGAGTCCGCCGTGGTGAGCTTGAGGTACGTCCTCTTGGTGTCCCGGATGTTGACGAACTCGCCTTCGCCGGACGGAACATACAACGGAACGGACATTTCTCTCCTAGGTGGTGATCAACTGTGCCGACTCGGCTGCGGGGCCGGCATACATGGGGGGTCAGGTGGCCTCGGCGAGGCTCGGGTCCGGTCGGGGTCTGCTGTCCGCCTGGGCCTGTGCCCATCGGCCGATGACCGGCGCGGCAAGGCCGCAGACGGCGAACAGCGCGGCCAGGACGGTCCATCCGGTGCTGCCGGTCGTGACGACCAGGCTGACCAGGACCGGTGCCGCGATCTGCTGGATGGCCACGCCGAGCCAGAAGACCGAGAGGTAGACGCCTTCCTGGCCCGGTACCGCGAGCAGATAGGAGCCGCCCCAGCCACCGGCGGACTGGAACAACTCGCCGCCGGTCAGCGCGACCATGGCCAGTAGCAGCACACCGACGGCCAGGACGACCGGCAGCTTCGGCACCGCGACAAGGAGCAGGCAGCAGACCGCGAGGGAGAGGCCGGCCCATACCAGGGCCCGGGCGGCGCCGGCGATGGTCTCGGTCCCCCGGCTGGCCCGCACCTGCAGGGCGACCGCGAGCACGGTGTTGACCGCCACCAGGGGGGAGATCAGCGCTGAGGAGACGTCGGTGTGTCCGACGATCCACAGCGGGATGCCGATGCTCAGCAGGGTCATGTGCATGGTGAGCACGGCGTTGATGCCGGTGAACGACAGGAACGATCCGTCGCGCAGCACGCTGACCGAGAAGCGCCGGCGCAGGCTCTTGGCCGGTGCACTGAGCACCGGCAGACGGAAGGCCAGGCTCGCGAGCACGGCGAAGGAGGCGGCGTTGACCAGCAGGATCGCGGTGTATCCCGCCCGGGTGTCGATCAGCAGCCCGATACCGCCCAAGAGGGCGCCGACGGTGAAGCCGACATTGCGCAGCGACCGCAGGATCGCGACCACCCTGACCCGGTCGTCGGTCGCCGTGACCTGCCCGACCAGGGCCTGTTCCATCGGTGCCGCCGCCTTGTCGGCCAGGCCGAGCAGGCACACCACGGTCAGGAACTGCCACAGGTTCTGGACGAGCGGGTAGAACACGAAGCAGGCGCAGCGCCACAGGCTCACCCCGACCAGCACCTTCTTCGGGCCGGTCCGGTCGGCCAGGATGCCGATCGGGATCGCCGTGCCCAGGGCGATGGCGGCGGACAGGGTCAGGCCGAGACCGAGGTTGCCCTCCGACAGGTGGACCGACCTGGTGATGAACGGGACGGAGACGGACAGGAAGGCACCGGTGCCCACCGCGTCGATCATCGCCATCACGGCCAGCCGTAAACCGACGGACCCTCCTGGCATGGACCCGCGCCATCCGCGGACGCGTTGCCACAGAACAGACATGTGTTTCCTCAATCGGTAGCGATGCGGATGGCGGCATCCGCGTCCAGGACGCGCTGACGGGTGGTGTCCGCGTCCGGCCCGGTCGCGATGACGTGCCCGGCGCGGTCCCAGGAGGACGCCCACGGCCGGACCTCCTGGCCGGCCTCGACATCCACCTCTGCGACGTGGACGCCGGGCAACCCTTGTGCCGTGTCCACGCCGGCGACCTCCGTCACGGTGCCCGGCCCGGCGGCCAGGAACCGGATCGCCGAGGTCTGCCGCGCGGCTCGGGGCAGCGTGACCGGACGGCCGGCAAGCAGGTCGATGAGGGTCAGCCGGATCCGTGTGCCGTATGCCAGGTCGACGAGGTCGATCAGGTAGTCGCCGGGGCAGCGGCCGGCGCTTTCCACCAGCGTCGGGCCCGACTCGGTCAGGATCCACTCCGCGTGCAGGATGCCCGTCTGGAAGCCGATCGAGGCGACCAGCGCCCGCATGGCCGTCTCGAACGCGGTCTGCGTGTCCTGGTCGAGCGGAGCAGGCAGCAGATGGCCGAGTTCGACGGGATACGGCCCCGGGACAACGGTCTTGGCCGTGATGTTCGCAAAGATGATCTCGCCCCGCCGTACCAGCGCCTCCACGCTGAACTCGGGTCCTCGCAAGCGTTCCTCGGCGAGGAAGCGCCACGCCAGCTGCCGGTCGGGCACCTGCTCGTACTCGGCGGCGGACGAGGTCCGTTCCCATGCCTGTGCCGCGGTGGCGGCGTCGACCGAGTCCAGCAGCTGCACGCCGACACTCGCCTGCCGGTTCGCCGGCTTGACCACCACCGGTTCGTCGCCGGCGAAGTCGAGGATGTCCGCGGGGCCGTGCACCTCGCGCCAGCGCGGATTGCGGACGCCGCCCGCACCGGAGACCTCGCGCAGTCGGACCTTGTCCCGCAGCGCCTGCGCGGCGGCTTCGGTCGCTCCCGGCAGCCCGAGCTTCTCGGCCAGTGCGGCCGTTGCCGGCACCGCGTACTCCAGACCCGGGACGACGGCGGCCACCGGGCGCGCGGCTGTCAGTTCGGCCGCCAGGTCGAGGGCCTCGGACGACTGCTGGTAGCTCGCCGGGACTATCCGGTCCAGGCAGTCGAAGCGGGTCGCCGCGTCCTGCAGTTCCCGCTTGCGGATGATGTCGGGTTCCTCGATCACCACGACCGACCCGCTGGGTACGATCCCGTCGATCGCGCGCAGGTAGGCAGCGTTGTAGCCGACGAACACCACCTGTGCGTCGGTGGCTGGGGAGGTCATGGCGACCTCCTGGGCGTGGGTATGGACCACTGCATGGTCACTGCCTTTCTTCGGGGCGGGGGACTCGTGACCGACGGCGCTCATACGGGCGTCCCGAGCGCTCCGGCGTGGCCGTCCGCTCGTACGGGCGTGTCCTCGATGACGACCTCGATGGCGGCGAGCACCTCCGCACAGCGGGCCCGGGCCTCCTCGGGAGAGGCGCCGAAGACGATGACGTGCCCGTGCCGGCTCTTGGAGTCGCGGACCGTCGGCACGGTGTCACCCGGGCGCAGCCGGAGGACCAGCTCGTCGACGTGTCCGAGCCGAGTGGCTTTCTCCAGGCCACGGATCTCGTCGACGCGGCCGGGCGGGAAGGTGAAGAACCGCACGATCGCGGTCGCCGTCGGCCCGGCGGGCTCGGCCGGCCTGCCCGCCAGGGCGGCGAAGATCGCCTGTTCGATGTCGAGTCCGGTGGCCAACTCGACGAGTCGCGGTATCCGGTCACCGCCGAGCCGGGCCTGCGACTCGACGATGCGCGGGCCGTGCCGTGTCCAGATCACCTCCGTGTGCGCGGGGCCGAACCGGTACCCGCATGCCGTGAGGAACTCCGCGGTGAGTTCCTCGACGGCCCGCCGGCGGTCCTGGGGCAGCGGCGCCGGATGGACGTGCCCCACCTCCACGAACAGTGGCGGGGGGCCCAGCAGTTTCTCGGTGATGCCGATGACCTGGTGCCGGCCGTCCCTGCTCAGCGTCTCCACGCTGTATTCGGGACCCCGCAGATACTCCTCGACCAGGAACGGGCCGTCGTAGCCGTACCGGTCGACGAGCGCGGTCCAGGCCGCCCGGTCCTGCGCCTCCTGCCACAGGAACACGCCTCGGCTGCCGGCGAGCGCGGCCGGCTTGACCACGGCCGGGTAGCCGATCCGCTCGACCGCGTCCGGCACCTCCTGTCGCGTCGGCGCGGCTTCGAAGGACACCGGGGACAGCCCGCGCCGGGCGAGCAGGTCCCGCATCGCGTGCTTGTCGGCGAGAAAGCGGATCGCCGCGGCCGGGTTGAGCTCGGCGTGCAGGTCCTCGGCCACCTCGTAGGCGGTGACCATGGTCTCCTCCCTGCCGATGTGGTAGATCACCGTGGCGCGGTGCTCCAGGGCCACCTCGCGGAGGGTGCGGCGCAGCAGCTCCGCATTCCGGAAGTCGGCCGACACGAACAGGTCCGCCAGCGCGCGGACGTCGTCGAGGTACTCCGGCGACTCCAGCCGGGGGTCCCAGACCGCACCGACCCAGAACCCCTCGGCCTGTGCCTTCCGCACGAACTGGCGGTACGGCATCACCATCAGCAGCCGCGGCCGGTCGTCGGCGGGTCCGGGCGCCGTCACCGGGCACCGCCGCTGACGGCAGTCCCGGCCGGGACCGGCTCGGCCTCACGGCCGAGCAGACTCAGGTACCGCTCACCGGTGTCGGGCAGCAGGGTCACGATGCGCCGCC
Organism: Streptomyces sp. NPDC060002; assembly: GCF_042737245.1. Classification (NCBI taxonomy): domain Bacteria; kingdom Bacillati; phylum Actinomycetota; class Actinomycetes; order Kitasatosporales; family Streptomycetaceae; genus Streptomyces; species Streptomyces sp. NPDC060002. Next base: position 10,637 of record NZ_JBHWUW010000056.1, on the reverse strand, counting down.
CCCGGTACTCCGGACGGGCGGCCAGGACACCGGACGCGTGGACGACGGCGCCGGCCGAGACACCGACCATCAGGCCGGCGCGCAGCGCGAGCCGCCGGGTGGTGTCCAGGGCGTCCGCGTCGGAGACCGCGATCACCTCGTCGATGAGGTTCCGTTCCGTGGTGGGCGCGATGAAGCCGCCGTTGAAGCCCGGGATGGTGTGCGTGCCGGGCTCGCCGCCGGACAGCAGCGGCGAGCCGGCCGGTTCCACCGCCACGATGCGGACCGCGGGATGGCTCTCGCGCAGGTACCGCCCCGCGCCGCTGAGCGTGCCGCCGGTGCCCACTCCGCAGACGAATACGTCGATCCGCCCGTCGGTGTCGCTCCAGATCTCCGGGCCGGTCGTCTCGTAGTGCGCCCGTGTGTTGTCCGGGTTGTCGTGCTGGCAGCAGAACCACGACCCGGGGGTCTGCCGGTGGATTTCCTCGGCCCTGTCGACCGCCGCCTGGTAACCGCCCGTGTGCGGGGTCCGTACGACCTCGGCGCCGAGCGAGCGGAGCATGGCCACCCGCTCCTGGGTGGCGTTGTCCGGCAGCACGATGACGCAGCTGTATCCGCGGGCCGCCGCCAGCGCGGCCAGCGATATGCCGGTGTTGCCCGAGGTCGCCTCGATCACGGTGCCGTTGCCCGGGGTGAGCAGCCCCCGCTCCTCGGCGCCGCGCAGCATCGACAGCGCGGCCCGGTCCTTGCTGCTGGACCAGGGGTTGAAGAGCTCCAGCTTCGCCAGCACCTCGGCATCGCCCGGGACACCGTCCACGATGCGGTGAACCGGGAGCCGGAGCAGCGGCGTACCGCCGATCAGGTCGACCAGGGAGTCCACGACCGGGCGTCGGGTGACCGGCTCGGTCCGGATGCTGATCTCCCGCACGGCGGCCTCAGCGGTGCGCGCCGCGAGCTCGGCGGTCTCGGCCACCACGAGCACATGACCGGCGCGGTCGCCGTTGCGGCGCAACTCCCGTACCACGGAACCCGGTTCGGGCTTGACGACGACCTCCTCGACGCCGGGCAGGGCGGCAGCCCGCTGCCGGCCGCTGACCGACACGACTCGGCCGGGCCGCGCGGTCAGGTAACGGATGGCGGCGCCGCCGACCGGCCGCTCGGGCAGCACCCGGGCCGGCAGCGGCTGCCCGAGGTACTGCCGGGCCACCAGTTCCAGGGACCGGATGCCGAGAGCGCGGTCGACGAGGTAGGTGATCTTGCCGCCGGCGGGCCTCGGGTTGATCTCGATGAGCTTGGGCCCAGACTCGGTCACCTTGATCTCGACATGGGCCATACCCAGGTCGAACCCGACCGCGCGGAGCGCTTCCACGGCCAGGTCGCCGCAGGCGCGCACCACCGACTCGGGCAGACTGGAGGGGAAGGTGTGGGCCAGCTCGACGAAGTAGCCCTGGCCGGTGACCGACTTGTCGGTCACCCCGAACACCTCGTACCGGTCGCCTTCGGCCAGCACCTCCACACTGACCTCGGGACCGCTCAGGTACTCCTCGACCATCAGCTCGTGGTAGCGGGCCTGGCCGCGGGTGTTCTCCACCCGGGACTGGATCAGTGCCACATGCTCAGCGGCCTGCGCCGCGGTCTCCACCAGCCGGACGTCGGCACTGCTGGTCTCGTCGGCCGGTTTCACCACGCAGGGCAGGCCGATCTCCGCCGCGGCCGCCTCCGCCTCGGCGGGGTTCCGCACGGTGCGGAACGCCGGTGTCGCGACGCCGAGTCCGGCGCAGCGTCGGCGCATCAACGCCTTGTTGCGTGCCGTCGCTACGCCGTCGACGCTGACCGTGGGGAGTCCGAGGTGGACCGCCACCTCGGCGGCCACGACCACGTCGTACTCCGCCAGGGTCAGGAACGCGTCGAAGGGGTGCTCGGCCCCGGCCGCGTGCACCTGCGGCAGGAGCTCCTCGAGGAGGTTCGTCTCGCAGTGGACGATCTCGTCGACGTAGTCGTCGAAGTAGGCCGGCCCGCCCGGCACTTCCAGGTACCGGTCCAGGTCGCGGGTGAAGAAGGTGACGCGGCAATCGAGTTCCTTGATGATCTGCAGGCCTTCGAAGCCGGATCCGGAGAGGTTGCTCTCCACGACACCGACGTGAATCATCTATGCCTCCGATGGCATGCCGGCACGTGGCCGGGTAGAACGATGAACAGGGAACGGAACCGGGCGGGCCGTCACCAGCACCCGGAGGTGGCCAGCGCACGCAGCAACTGGTCAGCCTCCTCGCGATCCGCGGCCGACAGCCGCTGTACGACCTCGGCCGCGGGGGCCATGACCCGGGCGCCTGGCGGCACATCGCGCAGTACGAGCGAACCGGCGCCGATCAACGCGTCGTCGCCGATGGTGACCGGACCGAGCACGATCGCGCTGGTGCCGAGCACCACCCGGTTGCCGACCACCGGATGCCGGCGGGCACCGGGTTCGCGGCGCCCGTCCCGCCACCAGCCGACCGCGCCCAGCGTGACCTGGTGGAAGATCGTCACATCGTTGCCGACCTCGGCCGTCTCCCCGATGACCACTGCGGCCCCGTGATCGATGAACAGGCGTCGGCCCAGCGTTGCGCCCGGATGGATTTCGATGCCGCCGGTCACCGCGCGGGCCAGGTAGGCCAGGATCCGGGCGGGTTGACGGTGCCCACGGGTGTACAGGACATGTGCCAGCCGGTGGGTCCACAGCGCGGGCAGCGCGGGATGCAGCAGCGCCTCCGCGCGTGTGCGGATCGACGGGTCCCGCGCGACGATCACGGAGAGGTCTTCCCTCGCCCTGATGATCACCCTACGCATGCGATCCTCCGTAATGTCTTGCCCTGGTCTTCCGGTGGCATCGTCGAATTCGCCGGCCGGTCTCAGTAGTTCGGGGCTTTGACCAGGTTCCCGGTGCCTTTGACGATCTCCGGTATGTACACCCGCTCGGTCCAGGCGTCCTGGGCCACCGGTTCGAGGGCGATCGACACGGCGCCTTCGTCGACCGAGAACGCGGTCCGAACCGCGCTGGTGATCGCGTCGACAAGGGCTGAGATCTGGTCGGCTTCGAGGTTGTTCGGGAAATGTTTGATGCTGACGTGAGGCACTCCGATGGCCTTTCTGGGGAGTCGTGCGGCCTGAATGGCGGTGACGAGTTCGGCTATTCCGTCGGTGCGCAGCAGTTCGTAGTGGTCAGCTCTGAGTCGGCTGATCCTGAGGGGTGTGCGCGACAGCGGGTGGCCGGAGTCGATGAAGGAGTTCTGGTCGCCGCTGGCCCGGAACACCGTGATCGGTGCCGCGATGCTGCGCGCGGCCAGTTCGTGAGGGGCGTACTCGAAGAGGAAGGTCTGCCGCACCACACTGACGATCCGGCGCACCAGTTCACGGTCCAGGTGTTCGAACCGGCCGCAGACGAATGCGATGAAGGAGCCTTCGTCGTGGGTTGCGGCCAGGCACGCGTCGACCGCAGTCTGTTCGAGGTTTCCGGCGAACACCGAGTAGAGAATCGAGAGGAAGGTGCTGTCGGTGAAGCTGACCGCCGCCTCGGTGGGCGTCGCGTCGCGGATCACCACGGGCGGCTTGCCCGGTGCGATCAGGATCACCTCGTCGACCCGCTCGCCGGCGCGTTCCAGTTGATGGGCCGCTTCGAACGCGACCCGGGCCCCGAAGGAGTAACCCCACAGGGTGTACGGGCCGACCGGCTGGACCTGCCGGAGCAGTTCGATGTCCTTGGCGACCATCTCGTCGAACGTCGGGTACGCGGTCTCGCCCGCGTTGATGCCGTAGGCCTGGACACCGAGGAACGGCCGGTCCAGCTCAAGCCTGCCGGCCAGCAGGCGCAGGCTCATCGGGTAGCCGCCCAGCCCGGGCCAGCAGAAGACCGGCCGCCCGCCGTCTCCGGCTCGCAGCCGCGCGAGCCTGGGCAGCGCGGTCGCGGGCTCCCGGTCGACGCGTCTGGCCAGCTCGGCGATGGTCGGCGCGTCGAACAGCACCTGGAGCGGCAGGGAACTGCCGAGCTCCCGGTTGATCCGGCCGACCAGGTTGACCGCGGTCAGCGAGTGGCCCCCGGCGACGAAGAAGTTGTCCCGGATCGAGACCCGCTCCTGCCTGAGCACCTTGCGCCACAGCGCGGCGATGGCTTCCTCGGTGGGCGTACGCGGGGGGACGACCGGCGTCTCGGTGCCGTCCACGGCGGCCTTGTCCAGCTCGCGCAGGGCCTGGTGGTCGATCTTGCCGTTCGGGGTGAGCGGGAAGGAGTCCAGTACGGCGACCCGGTTGGGCACCATGTACGGAGGCAGGGATTCGGCGAGGTTGTCCTTGACGATCTCGGCCGGCCCCCGCATGTGGACGGAGTCCTCCTTCATGCCTTCGCTGAGCCGCTGCTCGGCACTGATACGGCCGCCGACGGCGAAGTAGGAGGCCGTGTCCGGGCCGAGACCGACGATGTCCGCGATGCGCCGGGCGGACGGCAGGGGAGTGCCGGTCTCCGAGCTGTAGCCGGAGGACATCAGGCCCAGGCCGAGGCTGTTCATCTGGAGGCGCTGCAGTTCCCTGCCGAGGTCGACGTAGCGTTGCCAGGGTCCGGACGCGCGGCTGATCATGCTGATCCCGAAACTCGCCCGGTCGTAGACCTCCTGGTTGATGGCGATGACGTCCTGCTTGCGGATCAGCTGGTCGGACACGCGCACCAGTTCGGCGCCGTCATACCGGTACTGGCCGAAGTCCACATCGGCGATCCGGTCGGGATGGGCCTGCACGAACAGGTCGACCGGGCTGTTGACGGCCGGGGCAGCGGCCGTCAGCACCTCGTACGTGGCCAGGTAGTAGTCCTCGTCCGGGCAGCGCAGGACGTCTTTGACCTCGGGCGCCCCAGGGCGGGCGTTGATCCGCAGCCCGTACTCGGGGAGGACCTGGTCGAACAGGCCGACCATGTGGCCGACTTCGAATTGAAGGACTTCCTGGATGTTGTTGCGGTAGACGGGCTCGATGGCCGACCGGCGCCCGATGAAGTGGACGCGCAGTCTCGGCGTGCCGGCCGGAGCGGGGCTGATCAGCGCGAGCCGGTGGTTGATCGGGTGGTGGTAGTAGTAGCCCGGTTCGAGGCCCGCGACGCCGGACAGCTCCAGGTACGACTGCGTGGCGTACAACGAGCCGGGGGAGGCGTACCCGTATTTGGGCAGCAGCCGTTCGCTGCTGGAGAACTGTCCGAAATAGCGCAGCACAGTGCCGAGTTCGGACAGCGTCAGGGTGTCCGGGTCCCGGGGCGCGACCGGTTGTTCGGTCCGGTGGGCGAGCAGGTCCATGATGTCGGCCCGGGTGACCTCGCCCCCTTCGTAGAATCGGTACGTCTTGCGGGCGAACACCGTGCGCCGCTGCCGGGCCGTCGCCGAGCTTCCAGGCAGCTCGACGACCGCCAGTCCGTCTTCCTGACGAACACCCAGATTCGCCAGCTGCGCCTTGAGCTGAAGCCTGCTCTGCTTCGACTGGTGGTGGGTGCCGTGGTTGCCCTGGTCCATCAGCGCGGCCTGCTGGGGGTCGAGCTCGATGAACGCGATGAGATTGGCGCCGACCCTGGCGTCGTCCCGGACCAGGACGGCGGCGCGCTTCACCCAGTCGTGCTTTTCGATGGACACCTTGATCTCGTCCAGCTCGACCCGAAAGCCACGCAGCTTGACCTGGCTGTCGGTACGGCCGAGGAACTGCGCGGTGCCGTCGTCGTTCCACCTGGCCAGGTCGCCCGTGCGGTACAGGCGGGCGGATTCGGGATCGGTGGAGAACGGGTTGGTGAGGAACCGTTCGGCGGTCAGCTCGGGGTTGTTCAGGTACCCACGGGCCAGTTGGCGTCCCGCGATGTGGAGTTCACCCGATTCGCCAGGTGCCACAGGCCGGCGGGCGGTGTCGAGGATGTGGAAGCTCATGCCCCGGACCGGTCGGCCGATGGAGATGTGGTCGGGACCGCGCTGGACGGTGCCGCGGTCCACGGTGTGGGCCGACGCGTTGATCGTGCACTCGCTCGGGCCGTACAGGTTGACCAGTTCCAGGTCCGGTAACGCGTCGAGCAGCTCGATCGCCAGGTTCCTGGTGAGCGCTTCACCGCCGCTGAATACGTGGGTGAGCGACGTGCAGTCGGACAGCCGTCCGGTGTCGACGAGCGCCTGCAGCAGCGTCGGCACGCCCTGAAGGGTGGTTACCCTGTTCGCCGCGATCAGGTCGATGAGCCCGCCAGGGTCGGCGTAGAGGCCCGGTTCGCTCATCACCACGTTGCTGCCGCAGGCCGGTGCGAGGATCTCCCACTGGGCCGCGTCGAAACTCAGGGGCGTCTTCTGCAGCACTGTTCTGCGTTCGTCCAGACCCTGTTCGTCGGCCAGCCAGCGCATCTGGCTGACGATGCTGTGGTGTTCGATGCCGATGCCCTTCGGGTTGCCCGTGCTCCCCGAGGTGTAGATGACGTATGCGAGGCTGCGGCCCTGTGCGGGCGCAGGCGCGGGGGCGGACGGAGCGGCGGAACCGATGTCCGGCTCGGCTTCCCGGTGGGCTTGGACCTGGGCGACGGTGACGATCTTCGTTTCCGGTGGCGTCATCGCGGCCAGTCGGGATGCCAAGGACTCGTCCGTCAGGATGACCTTGGTCTGTGAGTCCGCGACCATGTAGCGGACACGCTCATCCGGGTACTCCGGCGACAGCGGCAGGTAGGCGGCGCCTGAGTGCAGGACCCCCCAGACACTCGCCATGAGGTCGACGGACGGCTCCATGAAGATGCCGACGGGCTGGTTCGCCGCCGCACCGAGCTGCCGCAGGTGGCCGGCGATGTTCTTGCTGCGCTCACTGAGCTGCTGAAAGGTCAGCCGCTCCGTGCCACAGGAGACGGCAGTCCGGTCGGGCTGGGCGACGGTGGCCGCGCGCAGCATGTCTGACAGGGACAGTTCCTCGGACCCCGTTAGTTTCGCCATTATCCTTCGAACCTGGAATTCGTCATTTTGAGTCGACGCGCGTAACACGCCCGCGAAATCAGGCATGAGAGAAGCGCGATCGGTGATGGGCTTCGTCTGGACGGAAGCAGTCGGAAAAGTTCCGACGTTCACGTGATCGGTCGCTGGAAAGACCTGCCGGGACCATACGGTGCCAGGCCGACGCTCAGGGCCTCTCCGTACATCGCCCACCAGGGTTCTGCGCTCGCTCAAGGGGTCGTGCAGACATGCCTTTTACGCCTCCCCCAACCAATCTGTATGCCTGTGACGATCTTGCGCCTTCCCCCCGGAGGGCACTGCGCAGGCCAAAACAAGTCAGTCATCCCCGTAATCAATCGGAACGTACACGAAGGAGATGACCGACGTGAGATTGAGATACAGGCCCGCTCGCCCCTTTTGGGTCGATTGTCATCGCTGCACTTTCGGTCGCTCCGGAATGGCCGAAGTGTTACGAGGTGCAAATAGAGGGGCGTTGCTCCGGTTATTCACCATCGACGCGATGCGGAGGGGCCGTCATCCGGGTGGTGTCGCAGCGGCCTGGTTCATGACAGCCGAGGTGAGTCGGCCGGTCACCCCTCGGGCATGCGAACATTTGTGGCCGTCTGCTGCAGTGAATGCCCCATGCAGCCAGTTCCGCATTGTGGCAGGCCGATGAAGTCGGGGCCTTAAAGAAGCGTTCACGGAGTTGCAACGGAGGGCGCTATTCGGAGCAGTTGATACCGCTTCACGGCAGAAGTCTTCTCGGCGACGCAGCGGCTGAGGCCTGTGAACCGGCCAGGCATGCACCTCAGCCGGTGGCTGGAAGCTCGCGTCGTGGGGAAGCGATCAACGAGGGAGTTCACGCCTTTCATGGGCTGGGACCTGACGCCGGCGAACGAGGTCCACGGTCCGGTGCAAGGATCCGGACCGGCGGTAGGAGGGCCCACTGGCATCGCCCGGCAGGGACTCTCCGTGAACGCCGTGAGAGCAGCGGGACGGATCGGTTCGGCCGAGCCTCGGTTGGTGCTGCGGGCGCCCTGCCCGGCGGGCGTCGTCCGTGGCGCGGCTGGTTTCCCCGTGGCTCGGAACGGAGGTGCCCTAGGGTCGCCGTATGCGGCGAAGGACGGGACTGGCGATAGCTGGGGTCGCGGCCCTGGCCTGGGGCGAGTGGTTGAACTGGCGCTGGTCTCGAGCTCTTGTGGGCAACAGCGGGGGCGCTGTCGAGGCCGTGGTCGTGTTGGGCTACCGCAACCCCCAGGAGACGGCGAACTTCATCAACCGACGGCGAGTCGAGGCCGGACTTCGTTCCATCGTCGCTGACCGAGCGCATGACACCCGCGTGATCTTCAGCGGGGGTGCGACCAGCGGTGGCGCCGCGGAGGCCCGGTTGATGGCCGACCATGCGAGGTCGGTGCTCGGTTTCGAGGGCGCAGTGCTGCTGGAAGACCGAAGCGGGACGACTTGGGAGAACATCACGAACGTGATCCCGATGCTCGAGAATGTCGACCGCATCAAGATCGCCTCTCAGCCGGCTCACGCGCTCAAGGCCCGGGCGTACTTGCGGCGACAGCGCCCCGACCTTGCCGAAAAACTGGTACGTGCAGGCGACTACCGCCCTGGCGAGTGGACGGTCCTCAAACCACTGCTGGCCCTGTACGGACTGTGGACACTGCGGGTCCTCCAGGCTGACGAACGCAGAGGTCCCGCTGCGGGCATCCATGGTCGCGGGCAGGGCTGGCTCGACGACACCTGGCCGCGTTCCTCGACATCCTGATCGCCTTCCCGACCCTGCTGCTCGCGATGCTCGTCGTCGCCGCCCGCTCGGCCCCCCTCGGCTCCTCGGTCCTCGCCGTCGGCCCCGCCCAGAGCACGGTCGTCGCCCGCCTGGTCCGGATCCTGGTCAAGCGGGCCCTGGCCCAGGACTACGTGACCGCCGCCCGCACCTCGGGCCCGTCCTGGCCGCGCACGGTCGCCGGACACGTCCTGCCGAACATCTGGCCCACCCGCGTGGTCAACCTGGCCCGCCAGTTCGGCCTCGCCGTCCCCGCCGAGGCCGGCCTGTCCTGTCTCGGGCTCGGCGCACCGCCGCCCAACGCCTCCTGGGGGCGGATGCCTCAGGAGGCCCGGGCCACCTTCACCACCGCGCCCGCGGGCGCGGTCGCCCCCGGCGTCGTGCCGGTCGTCCTCGTCGTCGGCGTCAACCTCATCGCCGACGGACTGCGCGACACCCTCGACCCGGCTTCCCGCGGGAGGCGGGCACGACGCTCCTCGATGTCCGCGGTCTGACCGTGCGCACCGGCGACGGGCGCACCCTGGTCGACGAACTGTCCTGCACCGTCGGGGCCGGCGAGCGCCTGGGCCTGATCGGCGAGTTCGGCTCCGGCAAGTCCCTGACCACGCTTGCCGTACGGGGCCTGCTGCCCGAAGGCATGACTGCGACCAGCAGTGTGGAACTGGCCGGCACCTAGATCGTCGGGGCCCCCGAGAAACGGCTCACCGCCGTACGGGGACGCGACGCCGCGGTGGTCTTCCAGGAGCCTCTGACCGCCCCCGACCCGCTGATACGGGTGGGCCGCCGGATCGCCGAGCCCCTGGCCCGCCGCACCGGGCTGAAGGGCGGAAACCGACGCCCAATCCGTCGTCCGCCCGGGGTGCTGCCGTGCGACGGGTTCCCCGTCGGCGGGGGAGTGGCGGCACCGGCGGGGAGCACGTCCCGGAACTCGTGCCGCATGCAAGCAACGTTTGCCCTGTTCCAGTGGGTGAGTTGTCGCCTGCTAGCGTCGCTCTCTTCGGCTGGGGCGGCCTGCTCGAGTCTTGACGGGATGCACGGTGACTTCTCCTGGTGGCGATGTCCTCGCCGCAGCGGTGGCGAGGGTCGCGAAGACCTTCGGCGGTATGACGGCCCAAGCGGACGAGACCGGCTGCGGCCGGTGCTTCGACGAGGGTGAGGTCGAACTGCTGCGCACTCCCGACGTCCCGCTCCCGGCGGACCTTGTCCGCCGGGTCGCGCAGAAAGATCCCTTCCACTGGGATGACCAGCCCGCGATCATTCGGCGGGTCCTGCCGCAGCTCGTCGTGGTGCTCGCCGAGGATGTGGCCGAGCCCGATCTCATGGCCCGTGGACTGGCCGCGGCAGGCTGGTCGGGCTGGCCCGGCGAGCAGGCCGGGGCAGTGGCCGGTTTCCTGGAGGCGTGGTGGACGCACACCTTGCGGACGAGGTCACCGCCCGTCTCCGCGTGCGTGGTGTTCGAGAGCTGTGTGACCGTGAGCTCCTCGGTCACCCCGTGGCTCGCCCGCTGGGAGGCGGAGATGAGCCCGGTCGCCCGCCGTCACCTGGCTGACAGCGTCGGTTGGTGGCGGGAGGAGCTGATGTCCGACGACTCGCCCTTCACTTGGTGGTGGGGAACCGAGGCGGAGGAGCGAGCCGCCTGGCATGAGGTGAAGACATGGCTGGCCGGTCAGGCCCAGCCAGCCGTGGTGCCGGAAGGGTTGGGGCCCCACTGTCCGCAGTCGTAACGCCGGCGCGGTGGGATTCAGGCGTGCTCGGCCGGCCTGGACCTGGCGATCTTCTTGATCTCCCGGCGTTCGGGGAGGGCGAAGGTCTTGGGCCGGCCGCCTTTGTATGGTCGGAGACGTGCAGCGTCCTCGAGACGGCAGCCGCGCGTCGGCAGCCGCCGAGGGGGCGTGGCCCACGTGGGCCAC
>NZ_JBHWUW010000055.1:16538-51715 GCF_042737245.1 Streptomyces sp. NPDC060002 | reverse complement strand
CGTGCCTGTTGCCCGAAGTCTGCCGCACATCCGGACCAGCGGACAGGGTTGCTGGTCGCGGAAGGCACGAAGATCATTTACGGGACAAGTCTTAGCTTCCCCACACCGTTCACGCTGCAACGAAGTGAGGCGAAGAGCGACAGCGGCCGTTTTCAAGAATCCCCATCAGCGTCGGCGGGGAGGACCGCAGGCCGGACCCGTAGGGGTGCGGCTCGACCGAAGCACCCCCGCGTCGGCGGGGAGGACCGGCGCGTGCGTGGATCGCAGCCCACCCGGGCCGAAGCACCCCCGCGTCGGCGGGGAGGACCGGCGCGTGCGTGGATCGCAGCCCACCCGGGCCGAAGCACCCCCGCGTCGGCGGGGAGGACCGGGTGACAGGTCGCGCACCGCGTTGACGAAGCGAAGCACCCCCGCGTCGGCGGGGAGGACACGCTGCTGGACGTGGCGCGCTGGTCCAAGAGCGAAGCACCCCCGCGTCGGCGGGGAGGACTCGGGCCGGTCATGCGGCCTCGTCCCAGTGGTCGAAGCACCCCCGCGTCGGCGGGGAGGACGACCAGGCGCCCGTGATGCCCGTCCTCGGCCCCGAAGCACCCCCGCGTCGGCGGGGAGGACGTCCACGACGCCACCACACCGTGGCCAGCTGGCGAAGCACCCCCGCGTCGGCGGGGAGGACTTTGCCCATGCCGCAACCGTGTCGTCCTTCCGCGAAGCACCCCCGCGTCGGCGGGGAGGACGCCGACTGGGACGACGACGAGTACGAGGCCTACGAAGCACCCCCGCGTCGGCGGGGAGGACTCGGCGATGCACGCGTTGTGGTCGGAGAGCAGCGAAGCACCCCCGCGTCGGCGGGGAGGACGTGCTCTGGGACATGCCTCACGTCCACGTCGACGAAGCACCCCCGCGTCGGCGGGGAGGACGAGGACCTGACCGAACGCGGCGACTACGCAGGCGAAGCACCCCCGCGTCGGCGGGGAGGACCCTTTGTGACCTGCGACTTACGAAGGGCTTTGCTGGTTCTTTGCCGGAGTCATGGCTGCCATTCGGATGAGGGTGAGGCCGTCGAAGTCTTCGGGGACGCGGCGGCGGGTTCCTGCGGTGCGGATGGCGTAGCCCTGTTCGGTGGGTGCTGGGTGGATGAGGACGGCTGCTCCGTTGCCGACGGTTTCGGTAACAGCGTGCCAGAGGTGGTCGCGCACGCGGGCGGAGACGGATCCGACGAAGATGCCGGGTACTACTTCGCTGGTCCACCGGCTCAGGGCGCCGCGCAGGTGGTCGGGTACCGCGGTGGTGGCGATCACCAGCATGGACGGCATCAGGAACCGCCTGATGCGTAATTGACGCCGGCTGGCAGGGTGCCAGCCTTGGGATCCCACAGATGGACCATCTCGACGTCGCGCCGCTCGGAGCGGTCCTCCTCGTCTGGGTCGTCGTCGGCCTGTGCGGGTGTCAGCAAGGTTTGGACGTCGTGGACGATGCGTGGCAGCAGGCGCAGGAGCCTGAGGTCTTCGCGGAAGCGGCGGCGTGCTTCCTGTTCGGGGTTGGCGGACTGGTGCAGGGCGAAGGCGAGGGGCAGGGTGGTTTCTGCTTTGTAGAGGTCGGCGATGTCGTAGACGAAGGCGTGCTGGGTGCCGGCGTGGACGAAGCCGAGGGCGGGTGACAGGCCCAGGGCGAGCAGGGCTGCGTGGACGATGCCGTACAGGCAGGTGTTGGCGGCGGACAGGGCGAGGTTGACGGGGTCCTGGGTGTGCCACTGATCGGGGTGGTAGTTCCGGCGGAAGCGGCCGATGCCGTGCTGCTGGGCGAGGATCTTGTAGAGGGCTTTCATGCGCTGGCCCTCCATACCGCGCAGCTGTTCCAGGGTGACGGCAGCGGGGAGTTCGGTGGCGTCGAAGCGCATGCCGTACATGCGTCTGGCGACATCGAGGCGCCGGGCGGTATCGGCCCAGGCTGTGACCTGTTGTTCGAGCCAGTGGGTGGTCAGGGAGTCGGGCAGGATGCCGGCGTAGGCGCGGACGCCTCCCGCTCCGGTGCAGACCACGCTGGTGCCGTGGCGCGCCAGTGTGGTCAAGGCGGGGGTGGTGATGGAGACGCCTGGGCCGAGCAGCAGGCAGGACAGCGCGGCGGTGGGGAGGTAGACCAGGTCGGTCCGATCGTGCGCGACCTGGATCTGTGCGCATACGCCGGTGTCGTCCTGGACGATGCGGACCATGTCCAGGTAGAGGAACGACAGGGAGTCGGCGACGCGGGGCAGCATCGCCAGCGTGGGCGCGGCCAGGCGCCGGCGCGCCTGGCCGCCCTTGTCCGCAGTACTCACGCCGTGCTGGCCGGGGCGAGGCTGAGCAGGCCGGCACCGTAGGGCTTGCCGCGGCCGATGCCGTTCAGGACAGCCTGGGCCAGGGATTCGGGGTCGGTGATGGTGGCGGTGCCGTCGTAGCGCAGGAGGCTGTGCCGCATCGGCGGGGCCTGCTGGCCCTGGGGGCGTATGGGGGGCAGGTTGGTGGGGGTCAGTACGTGGAGGTGCAGGCCGGCGTCGGCGGCGCGGCGCAGCCACCACTGGTCGGCGTCTGCTCCTGAGAGCGGGACGATTTTGCCGCGCTTGTTCTTCTGATCCAGCGGGAGGCGTTCGCGTTTGGCGGGGTTGAGGACGATGCGGTAGCGGACGGCGAGCCCTTTGCGTAGTGCGGAGAACATGGGTGCCAGGCTTTTGAGCTCGGCGTGGCCGTAGTCGGGTGGGAGCAGCGCCGGGTCGAGTTGGGCGGCCTGGACGAGGAGGGTGCTGGAGGTGTCGGTCTCCTCCAGCCGGTACAGCAGTCCGGCCTGCAGGCGCGGCGAGTCGCCCAGGTTGTCGGGGACCATGCGCATCACGGTGCGGTGCATCTGAGTGGCGTCGCGCAGGTCGCGGTGGACAGCGCGGTGGTGCGGGTTGAGTCGGATGCGGGCGAGGACCGGGTAGTCGTTCATGCGCTTTCCTCGGTGTGGGCGTAGTCGATCAGTCGCCGCATCAGGGTGTGCTGGGGGCCGGCCAGGGTTCGGGGCAGCTGTTCCACGCTTTTGTACAGGTGCCGCATGCGGTGGCTGCGAGCGTGCGGGGAGAAGCTGATCGGGACGTCGTAGATCTCGAGGGTGTCGGCCCTGGGGATGCTCTGGGCGGGGGGCGGCTCCTCGTACAGGAACTCGACGTCGACGGTGTCGCCTCCGCGTCCGGCAGGAGTACTGCGGCTGAGGGGGACTTCGCAGCGCAGTGCGGCTTCGGGGTCCTCGATGTGGCTGCGCAGTACGAACGGCTCGTCCGGCACGCAGGAGCGGCGGCCCAGGTAGGGGGCCCAGTGCGGGCGGCGCAGTGCCTGGGCCAGCCGGTTGACGGTCTGGTCGCGGCCGGACACGGCGACGACGAAGACGGCGTCGGCCAGGTAGTGGCGCCGGGTGATGACCGCGGCGCCCTTGTTGCTGCCGCCGCTGGTGGCAGCGGTGCGTGCCTTGGGGAAGCCGCCGCCGACGGTGTGGTAGTCGATGACACGTATGCCGGGGCGGTCGACGCGGACGGTGAGGCGTAGGTCGTCGTAGCGGTCGAGGAGGGCGTCGTCGCGGCCGATGCCTTCTGCTGCGGCGAACAGTCCGATCAGGGCGGAGCGGGTGGGGAAGGGGGCGGTGTCCCGCACGGCGGTGAACGCGGAGCGTTCTCCCCATGACTGCAGGGGACCGGCCAGGCGCAGCACGAGTCCGCTCACTGCTGTTCTCCGGACTGGGGCAGGCCTGCTTCCAGGGCGGCTTCGGTCAGCTCGTCGTAGGAGTCGCGCGCTTCGCCCAGGCCGGTGAGGTGTTCGTCGGGGGCGATGGTGGCGTGGCCGTGGAAGCGGCGGCTGCGGTTGCCGGTGAGCCGGTTGATCTCGTGCGCGTAGGCCGCGAGCGCCCGGCGGGAGCTGGTTGAGAAACCGCCTTGACGGTCGGCGGTCACGGGGGTTTCGAAGGCGGCGGCCAGGGAGAGCGGGCGGTGTTCGCGGACCGCCAGGTAGGCGAGGTCGGGCAGGGTGTGGGGTGCGGTGCTGTTGCGCTTGGCTTGTGGCAGCGAGAGCAGGAAGTGCTCCGCGAAGGCGGCCAGGACGGTGCGGGCGGCTTTGGTGTCGCCTTCGAGGTTCTTGACCAGGTCGGTGATGTTGACGGTGGCGTAGCGGTAGAAGACGCCGGCGCTGAATTCGGCGGTGTCCAGGTGGGCGCTTCCGGTTTCGGCCTCGCCCAGCCAGTCGTCGACGGCGGTGAAGTAGTCGCGCTGCGGCTCGGCGGTGTGGGTGGTGAAGGCGTGGGCGACCTGGGCGGCGCCGTCGACGTTGGCGTCGGGAAGTTCCGCCAGCATTCGGCCCAGGAGGCTGATGGAGGCGGTGCGCCGCTTGAGGATCTCCTCGATTTGGGCGGGGGGCAGCAGCTGTCCGGGCTTCTTGCTGTCCTTGCCCTTCTCCAGTGCCTCGCGGTGCTCGGTGCATACGGCGGCCAGCTCGTCGATGGCGGCTTCGGGCAGGAACAACAGGACCGAGGTGTGTCCTTCCTTCTCGGTGCCGATGCCCTTCTTCCCGGCGCTGGCGGCTACCTGCGATCCGGCGAACTCCGCCAGGTCGTCGGACCATCCCGCCTTCTGCAGGGCCTGCTTGACCTTGACGGGCACCATGCGGGTGCGTGCGGCCTTTTCGCCCAGGTCCTGCTCGACGCCGTGGCGGATGACCCGCTTCCAGGACTGGCTGGAGACTCGGATGCGGGGCGCGTTGCCGTAACGGACCTGCTTGGGAGAGCCGAGGTCGTCCCGGTTGAGGTTCGCGGCCGGCACCGACTGCAGGGCGCTCAGGTCCAGGTAGAGGGTCATCGCTGGTTCTCCTCGGTCACGTCAGGGATTTCGGCGCCCGTGTCGTCGGGTGCGGTTTGGGCGCTGGTGATACGGAAGTAGCTCTCGAGCCAGGCGGTGGCGATGCGGTCGCGGTCGCGGTTCCACCAGCTCAAGTCCTCCACGAGGACCGCCCAGTCCACGGGGATGCCACCGGTGAGCAGCTGCCGGGTCAGAGCGGGCAGGCCCGGGTGGACGGCGTCGGCGGACTGCCGCGACATCAGATGCAGGGCGCTCTCGGCGGTCGCCGGTTTCAGGACGCCTCGGGTGACGGCCTGCCCGAGGGCGGCGCCGAGGTTGGCGCGTGCACGCCGGGCGCCGCCCCCTTCGCTGTCCGCCGCTCCCGGCGCGGGCAGGTCGCGGGCCGTGCGCGGCCGGGCTGCGATCAGCGCGGCCACCGCATAATGGGCACGCTTGGCATCGGGATGTGCGTCAGCTGTCCACGGCACGAGGTAGCGGTGCAGGTAATTGCATCGCTCGACGGGCAGACCAAGCCCTCGGCGCAGTTCAGCTCTTGTCCGCTTGGAGTCACACAAGCCGAACACGTAGGCCGCGAAACGCTCGGACGGTCGCGAGGGTTTCTTCGTCGTCGCGGGCACCGGAGCGGAAAGGGTCATGGCACATCCCTGGTGGACGAGGGTAGAAACGATCAGTGGGTGCCGTTACGGCTTGGGCGGGCCGGCCGAATCAGTCGGTGTGAGTAGCGGGCAGCAGTGGGAGTAGCAGGGCGCGGGCGCGGCTGCGGGCGCGCGCCACCCGGATGTCGGCGCGGTTTGCCTGACCGATCGCCTCGTCCAGCACGCTCAGTGCCACCTCGACGAACGGCCGTTCGACGGCGGCCGCCGTCTGCTCCGGCGCGGCCAGATGCCAGAACTCCCGCTCGGCGGCTGGCCAGTAGCGGGCCAGCGCTGCCGACGCCCAGGGGCCGGGCTTGCGCTGGTCGATTCTGACCTTGGCTTGGGGAGAGGGGTCGGCTTGTGCGTCGGTGGCGAGCCGCCAGGCGACCTTCGCGGCGAACTCGAGGCGGGAGGCGGTGTCCTCGGCCACGCGGTGACAGCGGCTGATGTGATACGCCATCGCCGTGTCCGTCTCTTCCTGCCACTGCAGCACGGGCGAGATCGTCGCCTGGAACCAGACACTGTCCTTTTGCTGACCGTCCTGCTCAAATCCATACGCCCGCACCCGCAGTGAGGGCAGCATCTGCTTGGGCAGATCCTCGAGGCACGGGGGCCGCTGCGCGTTGTGTGCGCTGTCCTTCAGCAGCAGGGAGTCCAGATCCCGCCACAGCGCCCGTGCACCATCGGCTTCCCGCGGCTGGAACGCGTCGTCCCTGCGTCGGTCGAGGATCTGATAGGGATCACGCACCTGAGGGGCGGGCTCGTGCGTCGACCAGGTGAGGTAAGCATCGGTCACCGACCGGCGATCGGGCGAGGGCACCAGCAGCGCTGCGTGGCGGAACCGGCCCGTCAGCAACCGGCCCGGCCACGTCATGGCAGGGACAGGCTCCAGCGGAGCGTTCAGCTCCTCCTCCCACGGGCAGGCGTCTGCCGCTTCCCAGTCCGCCTCGACCTGCGGTCCGGGCACAGCCAGAACCAACGTGGTGAACAGCTGCGGCGCCCACGCGAAATAGGACATGGACTTCCGCAACGGCGCCGCATCCCCGCTGCCCGTGCGCACCGTAGTGATCCGCCGCGGCGTGCACTGGCCAGAGGGGCCGAAGTACAGCTGGGCAATCAGATGCCACGCCGCCTCATGAGCTGGCACCGCTACCGGGGACCCATCCGTGAAATGACCGAACAAAACCGCCCCGTTGACGCCCGTCGGACGTCCCAGCACCAGCTTGTTCACCCCAGACGGATTCGGCACGCCCTTGGCGTCCACGCACTCGGCGGCCAGCCGCGGATCCTGCAGAAACGGCCGGTGCTCATCGAACAGATCGAACCGGCCCGCCGGCACCTCCTGGTCGAAGTAGGCGTCCACCGCCTGCGGATCGAACCGGCCCTGCTTGAGGACCCGTCGGCGCAACGCATGCCAGTCCTCGATGTCCTCCGCGACACCCGCATCATCCAGGCGCACTCCTGCGTCCTGGCCGATCCTCGCGGTCATCACGGCCAGCAGCCGCAGCAGACCCGCCGCCGCCGGCGGCACCGGCAACTCCACATCCGCGATCTCATGCGCTCGCTGGAACAGCCCCCGCAGTCCCAGCCGCACCGACTCACCCGTCAGCAACCGAACCGGAATCCACGGCTCGTCCCGCAGATCGAACCCCCCACTCACGTCCTCACCCCTTCGTAACGAACGCAGACCAACGCAACGCCGTGGTATGGCAATTGGCCCCCCAGGCCCGTCCACGGCGTCGTGCCCGACATTGAAGCAGCCACCACTGACAGCGGCCCACGAAACGGGCAGGACGCAGACCAGGGCACCACCATCAGGGCCACTTCACAGGAAACTGATGAAGGTGGAAGGGCAAGGGTGGTACGGAGGGGGGCGGAGGGGGATGGGTGAAGTTGCAAGCGAGTACAGCGGAGCAGTACCTTCACCCCGCCGACACCACAGTGACGGTGCGTCACAGAAGTGTCACCGAACGGATTCTGAGGAGAGCTGTGCAGCAGTCCGCGTTACCGACCCCGTGGAGCCAGACCGCCCCATGGGCCCTGGTCATCACCGTCATCATCATCGTGATCGGGCTGCGCCCGGATGCAGCCACCGTCGGCGCCTGCGGCACGCTGCTCCTTGCCGCAGCTGAGGCACACCGCCGTCTGACCAGTTAGCCCGCATGCCAGTCGGCCAGACGACACACCGGCAATGCCTCGCTCCCCGCCGCAGTGGGGGTGTACCAGTGGACGGGCACGGGCGGCTCGGCCCTCAAGATCCTTCCCCGCCGATGTGGGGACGCCGGGCAGAGGCCGGCCGCACAGCTCAGCGCCGTACCAGCCCGAGGTCCTCGTCCAAGCGCAGCATCTTGCCGCCGACGGCCACCGAGTGGGCCGCTCCCTCGCGGACGGGCTGGTACAGCACACGGACGTCGCCCAGCATCGGATGCTCCGCCCACGACGCCGGAGGAGCAAGCGCCTGCGCGTCCTCAGCGTGAAACCAGTCGGCGCTCACCGGGACAGTGCGCCGCATCACCGTGCGCACTGCCGCGGCGGGCATCTTCTGCCCCTCACTCGGGTCCGGGAGCGGTTCACTACCCTCGAGGTCAAGCGTCCTTCGCCCATCGGCCTGTACGTATGCGCACAACAACCGCACCGATTTGGCCCCCAGCCGGGTAGCAGTCTCCCATTCGTCCTCCTCGCCCGGCAGGCTGTGCAGGGCATGCAAGCGGGACAAACTCCGTGCGCGGCAGACAGCCACCAGGCCGGCCTGCCCCTGCTGCGCCAGCTGCTTGCCCTGATGAGCGGTCCAGGCCGCCGTGCGCCGGCTGTCGAACGCGTCCCAGTCAAAGTGTTCCGCCTTGGTTCCGTGCACCGACTCGACCAGTTCCTGCACGTCTTCGGGGATCGAGACCGCCTTGCCAGCGAGTTCGCCCAGCTTCGCGGAGGTCTTATCGAGCAGGAACTCGGAGTAGACCTCCCCCCACTGCCGGGGCACTGCCCCGCCGGCGGCCAGCGGGTCCAGCACGACAAGGCGCGGAGCCCGCGCCCAGCCAGGTCGGCCGCGGCCACCGGGATAGCCGTGCCGAGCCCACCAGTTCTCATGGCGCCAGCACCGGCCGGCCCGCTGCAGCAACAGGGCCAGCGGGGCGAGGTCACTGACCACGACATCGGCATCCAGATCGAGCGACTGCTCGACGACCTGCGTGGCCACCACGATCCGGCGCACCGGCCGCGGCCCCGTGCGCCCCATCCCTTCGGCGATCCCCATGGTCCGGGCCTCGCGCACATCGCCAGGGAAACGGGCGTGCAGCAACTGCACCATCCCACCATCGGCATGGGAGCGGTCGTCGAATCGCGCGCGGAGCCTGAGGTACGTCTCCTGCGCATCACCAACCGTGTTGCACACCACCAAGGCAGTGCCACCCTCACCTGCGGCCACCAGCTCCACCAGGTACTCGATCACCGCCAGGCGGTCACGGACCGCGCCCGGACCCCGGACCACCGGCTCCACCGCAACATGCAGCTCCATGCTCCGCTCACCGGCCTGCTCCCGCCGCCGCAGCTCTGAGATCTGCGTAGCGCGGGCGCTGGAACCGTCCACATACAGCCAACCGGGATATGGGGCCGGAAATGTCCGCTTGCTCAGTATGGCCTGCCGGTGCCCGGCGCCCTGCAGATACTCCTTGATCAGACCGTCGCTGACCGAAGCCGGCAGGGTGGCTGACAGCAGAACGACCGGAACGCCGAAGGCGCCGAGCCAGTTCAGCAGACGGCCCAGAAGCACCTGCATGTACGCGTCGTAGGCGTGCGCCTCGTCCACGATGAACGTCTTGCCCGACAGCGCCAGCAACCGCAGAGCGTTGTGCCGCACCGGCAGCACCGACATCAGCGCCTGGTCCACCGTACCCACCGCGAACTGCGCCAGCAGCGGACGCTTAGAACCACGCAACCACTGCCGCGGACGCATATCGGCCTGCACCCGCTGCCGACCCGCTGCCACCTCGTCCCCGTCACAGGTCACCACCTGCTGCCCCGCCTCCAACGCCTCATCCGAGTACGCCGCATTCAGCCAGGCCATGCTGTGCACCAGCGTCAGACCCGCCCCCCGGCCGGACTGCCGCGTGAGCGCCTGCGCGACCCGCCCGTACATCTGGTCACTGGTAGCCATCGTGGGCAGCAAGAACGCGAACCCGTGCGTGCCGAACACCTCCGACAACACCCGCTCCGCCTCCAGAGCAGTCTCACTCTTGCCGTCCCCCGGAGCAGCCGTCACCAGCAAAATCCCGCCCCGGCCCCCGGCCCCCGCCGCCGCCGGCAACTCCTGCATGACCGAGCGCTGCAGCGCATTGGGCTGCCCGTCAATGCCGTACGCCTCGGCGAAATCCGCACGCCGCAACCGCACCGGCACCAACCCCGCATCAGCCAGCAGCCCGACGGCATCCGCACACGAGCGCGCGAAATGCTCCGCTAGCGACGCCTGCAGACTCCTTTGCCGGCCCCGCAGGTAATCGGACTGGCTGACCAGCCAGTCCGCAACGATGACCACGCCCGTCACCAGCACTGCGGCAGCCGGCTTGAAGGACTCCGGCGCCGCGGGAGAGTCGAGCAAAGAATGCACCGCCGACGCGTGTGCCGCGCGCTGCCGAGCCCAGGCCGGCCCGCCCAGAAACGGCGAGCCGCCCCCGCCCTCATTACGGTAGAACCGGCCGTGATGCCCCCCGATGATCTCCGCGACCCGCTCCGCGGCCACGGTCTCCCCATCGGCTTCGAAGCCCAAAACCGCCAGCACGTCCGCGGCCGCCCGCATTCCGGCCACGTCATGCCCCAGCCGTTCCGAGCCCATCCTCGCGCGGTCCCTGCCCAACGATGCGGCAAGACCCTCACTGCCGTGCCGGGAACAGAACTGAAACCCCGACAACTTACCGATGTCGTGCAGCCCGGCACACAACCCCACCACCGCCCGGGCCCTGCCCGGTTCGGCAGCAAAACCCAGCCCCTCCGCGATACTCAGCCGCTGGCTGCCCGACAGGTACACATCCCACAGGTGCAACGCCATAGCAGCCGCGTCGAGGAGATGCCGGACCAGCGGGTACGGCGCAAGCTCCGGATCCAGCCCCCGCGACTTCCCCCACACCGACTCATCCGGCTTCCCGCCCCCCACAGACGACATGGCCGCCCCCCTTCCGAACTCCACCCGCTCACAGTCCCGATAGACCACGGATCCAAACACACGCCACCGACACCACTCAGCTCTACGAGCACGGCTAAAGTCCTCACATGAAGCGCCTACTCCGGCCGGAAACCCGAGCAAAGAAACAGCAAAGCCACTAGTGAGGCGCAGGTCAGAAAGTGTCCTCCCCGCCGTCGCGGGGGTGTTCCGAACATGTTCTCCGGCAGGGGCCGCTTGTCGGTGTCCTCCCCGCCGTCGCGGGGGTGTTCCGCTCCGTCTGGACATCAACAGCTGGAACGCGCAGTCCTCCCCGCCGTCGCGGGGGTGTTCCGGCCGCCGACCTCGGTACCCGCATCCACCACCGGTCCTCCCCGCCGTCGCGGGGGTGTTCCGACCTCGACGTCCAGGCCCAGCACCTCGCAATCGTCCTCCCCGCCGTCGCGGGGGTGTTCCGCTGAAGGTCCGCGAGTTCCAGGTGCGCCAGGAGTCCTCCCCGCCGTCGCGGGGGTGTTCCGCTCGCCTGAGAGGAGCCGTGATCATGGGAAAGGTCCTCCCCGCCGTCGCGGGGGTGTTCCGGCGTACTCCACTGACAACGAGGCCGCGCAGATGTCCTCCCCGCCGTCGCGGGGGTGTTCCGCGTGGCATCGCGGCCGGGACACCGACCTGGTCGTCCTCCCCGCCGTCGCGGGGGTGTTCCGATCGCCAAGGGGATGCTCGCCACGGTCAAGGCGTCCTCCCCGCCGTCGCGGGGGTGTTCCGTCGCAGTCGCATTCCGTCAAATACGTATCCGTGTCCTCCCCGCCGTCGCGGGGGTGTTCCGCAGGCCTGGCGGTACGCGGGCAACGAGACCCCGTCCTCCCCGCCGTCGCGGGGGTGTTCCGGCGACGTCCTCCACTACCAGGCCCGCGTCACAGTCCTCCCCGCCGTCGCGGGGGTGTTCCGTCGAGGAAGCTGCGCCCCAGTCGGCCGAGCCCGTCCTCCCCGCCGTCGCGGGGGTGTTCCAATCTCCGAGTTGGTGAGCGGCTGGATCACGTTGTCCTCCCCGCCGTCGCGGGGGTGTTCCGTACCGCCAGGCGTACATCGACGCGCTCGCCGCGGCCTCCCCGCCGACGTGGGGGTGTGCCGTAGCTGCTGATGTCGGCGTCGAGGATGTCCAGGTCCTCCCCACCGACGTGGGGGTGTGCCGCCCGTCGACATGAGCGGCGGGTTCAAGGACTTGTCCTCCCCACCGACGTGGGGGTGTGCCGGAATTCGGTCGACAACTGCCCGATCTTCTCCGGTCCTCCCCACCGACGCGGGGGTGTGCCGTCCTGGGTCGCCACTCTCGTCGCGTGCCTCCTGTCTTCCCCGCCGATGCAGGGATGTTCCGAGGACGTCCATGTCGTCGTCCTCGGTGTCGCCGCCCTCCCCGCCGACGCGAGGGCTCTGCACCGCCTGCCAGTCAGCGACCGGTTCTCCTCGACCTTCCCGCCGACGCGAGGGTGTTCCAGAGGAGGGTGTCCGGCCGATGGAGTGGTTCCGGTTCTCCCCGCCATCGCGGGGATGTTCCGTCGGGCGGGCCTTCGGCACGTGCGGGTCAGGCGTCCTCCCTGCCGACGCGGGGGTGTTCCGACGTTCAGCGCCGTACCGTCGAGCAGCGCGGCGTCCTCCCCGCCGACGTGGGGGTGTGCCGGCAGAGGCCGAGGGGTTCAAGGTGTGGGGAGCGTCCTCCCCGCCAACGTGGGGGTGTTCCGTCCACGTGATCTCCCAGAGTGATCGTGGATCTGTCCTTCCCGCCAACGCGGGGTGCTCCGATCAAGGAACGCAGGTGCCAAGTGCCTGGGCCTGTCCTCCCTGCCGACACGGGGGTGTTCCGACGATGTACGCGCTGCCCGAGATCGAGGAACGGTCTTCCCCGCCGACGCGGGGGTGCTCCAAGG
This sequence comes from Streptomyces sp. NPDC060002, assembly GCF_042737245.1. Taxonomy (NCBI): domain Bacteria; kingdom Bacillati; phylum Actinomycetota; class Actinomycetes; order Kitasatosporales; family Streptomycetaceae; genus Streptomyces; species Streptomyces sp. NPDC060002. Next base: position 39,157 of record NZ_JBHWUW010000055.1, on the reverse strand, counting down.
TCATCTTGCGGCGCGAGCTGGTGCGCACGGTCCTCCCCACCGACGTGGGGGTGTGCCGTAACCCGGCGACCTCCTCCTGGTGGGCGCGGAGTCCTCCCCGCCAACGTGGGGGTGCTCCCTCCGACGTGGGCGTGGAGATCGTCTCGCAGGGGTCCTCCCCGCAGATGTGGGGGTGTGCCGACACGCACCTGGTCGCCGTGGCGTTCGTCCGGGTCCTCCCCGACGACGTGGGTTGCCGAACAGGGCGTACGGCGGGCTGCACGCCGATGTGGGGGTGTGCCGGCGATGCCGTAGTAGTCGCGCTCGGCAAACAGGTCCTCCCTGCCGTCGCGGGGGTGTTCCGACATCCCCGTTCGCGTCGATAGCGCGTCCGATGTCCTCCCCGCCGTCGCGGGGGTGCTCCGTCCTCACCGCCCGCCACATCACCGTCAGCAACGTCTTCCCCGCCGACGCGGGGGTGCTCCGGTGCGCCAGCACCAGGCCGCCATGCGCGACCAGTCTTCCCCGCCGACGCGGGGGTGCTGCGAAGTCCGAGGCGAACGTGCGGGCGTTGCTTGGGTCTTCCCCGCCGACGCGGGGGTGCTCCGATCCCACCGGCCTTGCGGTAGGACAGGGGCGGGTCTTCCCCGCCGACGCGGGGGTGCTCCGTCCTCGCGGGCCATGGCCACGCGGTTCTTGTCCTCCCCACCGACGTGGGGGTGTTCCGCGACCGCTGTTCGACAGACCTGGCTGGAGCGCGTCCTCCCCACCGACGTAGGGTGTGCCGGCAGAGGCCGAGGGGTTCAAGGTGTTGGGGAGCGTCCTCCCCGCCGACGCGGGGGTGCTCCGCCGATCAGATCCGCGGCCGCCCGGCCGCGGCGGTCTTCCCCGCCTATGCGAGGGTGTTCCGCCTGCCGTGAGAATGTCGAATGCCTCGCTGGCGTCCTCCCCGCCGACGCGGGGGTGCTCCGTGGAAGAAGAAGTACGGGTTCGTCGGTACGGAGTCCTCCCTACCGACGTGGGGGTGTGCCGTCGCACCAGCGGCAGGGGACTCCGGGGTCGTCGTCCTCCCACCGACGTGGGGGCGTGCCGCCGAGCTCTTCGCGGAGGATGGCCCAGACGTGGTCCTCCCCACCGACGTGGGGGTGCGCCGTCGTACTATTCGTCCGACTTGCCCTCTCCGGCGTCTTCCCCGCCGACGCGGGGGTGTGCCAGCGCTCACCGACGACGCGATCCTGGAGCTGACGTCCTCCCCGCCAACGTGGGGGTGTGCCTCTCGATCTGACGATCGCTGAGTGGCGGGAGCTGTCCTCCCCGCCAACGTGGGGGTGTGCCGTATGACAGCTACAGGTCTCTCGTGATTCCGCCGTCCTCCCCACCGACGTGGGGGTGTGCCGTCCGGTGAGCTGGGGTGCGACTTTCTCCAGGAGTCCTCCCCACCGACGTGGGGGTGTGCCGTCGTGACCGTGCCCGACAGACCACGTGACTCGGTCCTCCCCACCGACGTGGGGGTGTGCCGTCGTGACCGTGCCCGACAGACCACGTGACTCGGTCCTCCCCACCGACGTAGGGGTGTACCGCGGATCGAGGGTGTCAGTCGTCGGCACGGTGGGTCCTCCCCGCCGAAGCGGGGGTGTTCCGGTCGTCGCCATCCCCGAGGTCCAAGTCCTCACGTTCTCCCTGCCGTCGCGGGGGTGTTCCGACCCGCCGCGTACCGTCCCGGCATGACGATTCGTCCTCCCCGCCGACGCGAGGGTGTTCCAGAGGAGGGTGTCCGACCGATGGAGTGGTTCCGGTTCTCCCCGCTGACGCGGGGGCGTTCCGAAGACCGATGCGATGCTGGTATGGCTCGAGCGATGCTCCCCGCCGACGTGAGGGTGTGCCGTCGCGCAGGTGCCGGTCGTCCTCGATGTCTAGGTCGTCCCCGCCGACGTGGGGGTGTGCCGCTGGACATCACGCGGGCGGCCAACGCCACGATGCCCTCCTCGCCGACGTGAGGGTGTGCCGGTCTGCTCATTGCCGTCGGCGGGCGCATAGATGTCCTCCCCGCCGACGCGGAGGTGCTCCGACCGACGTCCTGCGGGCCCTGGCCGTGCACACGTCCTCCCCGCCGTCGCGGGGGTGCTCCGATCTCGACCCGCCGCTGGAGCCGGAACCGAGCAGGTCCAGGACCACGTCCGGGCCGAGGGATGCTTCGCCAGTCGAGCGGCAGTGGCGCACGGATCGGCCCCCAGCCGGATGCGGCCCTGATACGCCGTTGTAGCTGACCTGGCCGAAATACGCGTAGTCGACTCATTGATCCCGGTCCTGCTAGGAAGAAGACAGCCGTCCCAGGGGGCAACGTGAATTTCGAGTTCGAGTGCTGGCGGTGCGACGCCGACTGTGTGGTCTACGGCAAACCCACCGGCTTCTGGCAGGAGTTGTACCGGCTCCCGGAAGAATGGGACTGTTGGAACTGCGGCGCCATCAACATCACCCCGGACCCGCCCTGGACACCCGCAGACTGATGAGGACGAGAAGCCGGTGCAGCACCCGCCGCGCCTACGGTGCCTCATTCTGGCGCCGGACCTGCCAGGATGAGCCGGTGAGCACCACCCGCCGCCCTCTGGGCACCGGTCCTCAGCAGCAGCTCCCCGCCATTCCCGTCACCGCCACCGTGCGCCCGGGAACTGCCGCAGAGAGAGCCGCTGCCCAACCACCGCCCGCGGCCGCCGAACCCGCGGAGCCGGCCACGCAGCGGCGTCTGCTCGGTCCAGGCCCGGATCGGCCGGCCTACCCTCACGACAGCAGCCCGAAGTCGATGTAGTCGATGTCGGTGAACTCGACGGTGAGCCCGCCGGCGCGGCGGCCGCCGTCCTTGAAGTACATCTCTTGGAGTCCCTCCGCCGCGATCGCCGACAGCTCGCTCTCAGACGCGCCCTGTTCCCGGGCGGCGAAGAGCCGCGCCGCGAACTCGGGTGGCAGGGACTGGGTAAGGCGGCGCATGCGCCCGTCGTCGGTGGTGCCGGGTGCTGCGGTGAAGCCGAACCTCGCGCGGGTCTCGATGACGATTCCCTGTGACGTGGCCGCCGCCTTCCGGGCGCGGGCGCGGACTACCGGCTGCAAGCGGGCCCGGACGGCATCGGCCAGGCGTTCGGCGAGGTCGGCGCGCGGGTGCTTGAACTGCCCGCGCACGACGTCGCCGGGTCGGCCCCGGGCGCCGCGACTGCCGGGTGACGATTTCGCGGCGCCGGCCCGCAGGTAGCTCTACACCGCGGGGGGGGGCCGGAACCAGGCCGACGTCCCGCTCTCCACGGCATGGACATCCGAAAGTGGCTGGCCCGGCAGTGCCAGCACCTCCTCTGGACCGGGCCGATGAACCAGCAGGGCGAGCGCCTGGAGGGGCTCGGGCTCGGCATCACATCGCTGGCCCGGCCGCGAAGCCGTCCACGACGCCCGTGGGGACTTCGAGCAGGGCGTGGCGGTCTCTGGCGCAGTACACGGTGCAGAACGCCGACACGGGGAACAAGGAGTGGGTCAACTACGCCTTCAACAGCGCCGTCTCCTACGCGCTGTATCTCATCATGACCGACTTCCAGCCCGTCACCAAGTAGGCCGGCGAGCAGAACGAGCGCACCGGGCCCCGTTCCAACGGTCAGCCTGGCAGGCAGCGCCGGCGCGGGTGTTCTGACCCCTTGCCGTACAAAGACAGCACGTTCCAGGCCAAGTGCCAGCCGTACTTCGACAACGACTCGGACAGCGGCAGTCGACGCACTCCCCCTGCGTCGGCGGCCGCTTCCCTGTCAGAGCTGTCGAGCTGTCAGAGCTGGAACTCCGCGGGGTTCAGCCCCAGTGCCACGCAGGCCTCCTGGAGGACCATCTGCTCCGCCTGTGAGAAGTGCCCGTCGGCGCCGGCGATGACGATGCCGGTCTGGATCACCGCGCGAGCCTCGGTCGGCTTCTTGGCGGCCTTGGCGATGTCCTGCATCACCTCGGCCTTCCCCTGCGGGAAGTTACGGGTGAGCTGTTCCACGTGCTTGTGGAAGCGCTGACGCAGCTGCTCCGGCGGGAAGTTCTGCAGCACCTCGTTGCTGAGGATCATCGACTCCATCTGCTGCATCTCAGACGCGTCCACATGGCCGTCAGCCGCCGCGACCAGCGCGCACATCGCCATGCTCGCGTCCCGGTACGCACCGCTCTTCAGCTCGGTCTTGATCGAGCCGAGCTGGTTCTTTAGCAAGCCGACCAGCTGGGCGCGGGATCCACCGTGCGAGCCCGTCCGCGAACCGCTCTGCGAACCATGCCCCCCGGTCGTGCCGCGCCCGCCCTGCGCCTGCTGCTGCAAGCTCTTGGCCTGGTCCTTGAGCCGGTCGAACAGTGCCATTTGCCGTCACCTCGGTACTCGTCTGATCGATCTCACCCCGGAAACGGCCCCGCCCCGGAAAAGGTTCCACAGCGGGCCCCGGCATAGATTGCCCTCCATGACCTCCACCGCGGCCCGTACCGCGCTGGACCTCACCGCCGTCCTCCCGGTCCCCGACCTGGAGGACCTTTACCGGGACCTGCACCGCCACACCGATCTCTCCGGCCAGGCGAACCGCACGGCCGCGCAGTTCGCCGAACGGCTGGGGAAGGCGGGGTGCGACACCGCCGAGGGCATCGGCGGCACCGAAGTCGCCGGGGTACCGCAACGGGGACGGGCTCGTGGTCCTGCTGCGCGCCGACATGGACGCGCTGCCGGTCCAGGAGGCGACCGGACTGGCAGGCACCGCCTGCCACGATGGAGGAGGACGCCTCATGCTTGTTACTGACCTTTTCGGATTGCCTTCGGGTGGTCTGGAGTGAGGGTCAGTCCGGTTTCGGTGAGGCAGCCGTCGATGAGTTCGGGATGGCGCTGGATGCGGGCGAGGCCTCGGCGGAGTGTGCGCTCGAGGTGGTCGGGGTCGGTGAATGCGGTGTTGGCCATCGGCCCGCGCCGCAGGAGAGACCAGATGCCCTCCACGGGATTCAAGTCCGGACTGTAGGAGGGCAGCTGGACGATGGTGAGCCATTCGTGGTCGGCCGCGTACTTCCTCATCCCGACGGCACGATGGGTGTTCAGGTTGTCCCAGACGACAACAATCGGGGCGCCGAGCTGCAGGTGCGCACGGACCAGGAGGTCGCGGTAGTCCTGCCAGGAAAAACTCTTGCGTGCTCCTTTGAGGAGCGGGTGGAAGCGGGGCCGGTAGATCAGCCGGGACCTCTCGCCGGGCCGGTAGCAGCACAGCGCGGCGATCGAAATCCGGCGCCGGGAGCGTCCCCGCACCCGGACCACGGGAGTCTGCCCGCGCCGGCCCCAGGTGCGGGCGTGCGGCGGCGTCATCGCGAACCCGGCCTCATCCTCGAAGACGATGAAAGCCCCGAGCGCCGCCGCGGTGCTTCCACCTGCGGCCACACGTCCTTCTTCCAGAGCCCGACCGCATGCTCGTCACGCTCCAGCGCGCGACGGGCCGGGCTCTGCCAGGACCAGCCATGACGGTGCAACAGCCGCCACACTCCCGCGATCGAGCAACTGACCTGGAACTGGCGGCCGATCAGCGTTCGGACGCGTTCCAGGGTCCACCGCTGGTCCTCCCAGCCATGCACGGCCGGCCCTTTGCCCAGCTCCACTTCCAGCAGGGCGAACTGTTCATCGGACAGCTTCGGCAGCTTCGCGGGTCCCTTCGACCTCAGACCCTCCGTGCCACCCTCACGCCAGTTGCGGCGCCACTGTTCCACCGAACGCTCACTCACCCGCAGGTCCTTGGCGATGTCCGAAGTTCTGTCACCCCGGGCGAACCTCTGCCCGGCCTCCAGCCGGATCCCTTCACGCGCAGCCCGCCGCTCAGCCGTCAGGCCCCCACCATCCGCGTACCGCATAACACCGGCATACCGCAGGGATCACCCAACGTCACGACCCGAAGGCAACCCGAAAAGGTCAGTAGGCGGCGCCGCCCGCCGCGTCGGCCGACCGCGCTGCCGGACGGCAGCGCGGTCCTTCTCGGCCTGGGTGAGTCCGGCCCGCGCCGCGCCTACCACGTCCGGGCCCGGCGCTCGCAGACGCGTTCCTCGAGCCCGCAGAGAACATCGCGCTCAGCTTCGAGCTGGCGCGGTCATCAGCCGCCGTCGCGAGCAATCCGCCGGCCGATGCCGGTCCAGACCGGCTCGGCCGCTTCCTCGGGCACGGCGCTGGCAGGTGTCGGCTGGCGAACATCGGTGCTGTGTCAGTGGCGCGTGTCACACTGCCGGCCATGTCGCTCGCTGATCTCACTCTCGACCTGTGGCGGACCTTCGACGAGGTCACCGCCCGGCGGATCGCCCAGAATGCCGCTGACCACGTGGGCGGCCGGGTGTCACTCGTCGAGACCACGGAACACCTCGGTGCCCCGCTGCACCGCGTCCGGGTCGAGCGGGACGGGCAGGAGTTCGCCCTGATACCCGGAGGCCGACTGTCCCTGGGCTTCGACGCCGCCACCTGGAAGCCGATCGCGCAGCAGGCCGCCGACTACGCGCAGAGCATGGAGCAGGGCCACGGTTACGGGCCCGATCTGCGGACCCACCTCGAGCGAATCCTCAGCGCTCGCCGCAGCGTCCACCTGGACACCCTCCTCATGGCCGTGGAGGACGAGAACCTGACCGAACCCCCGGCCGACATGCCTGCCGCCCTCCTTGCCCGTGGTCTGCGGATGCCGAGCTCCGACGAATGGGAACACGCCTGCGCAGCCGGGTCGGACACCCTGTTCCGGTGGGGCGACGCCTGTCCCCTCGACCGCATCCCCTACGGCGACGACACCGGCCCGCACAACGAGCTGAACGCCTTCGGCCTGCACATCGCCTACGACACCTACCGCACCGAGCTGACCAGCGACGTCACCGCCGTCCACGGCGGCGACGGGGGCGAGTCGGTGTGCGGCGGCTACGGCCATCTCCTGGCCTGGCTCCCCCTGGCGACCGCCAACCGCAACCCCGGGACGGCCGAGTTCGTGTACGGACCGGACGGAGATGACATGTACGAAAACTTCTCCACACGACCCGTGCTCACGCTCTGAGCAACCGCGCCCGGACGGCCCCGGTCGACGACCACCTCACCGCTGGTGGGACAGGCTCCCTCTCCCGCCCCCTGGTGGGAGCGAAGAGCGCCGTGAACAAAGCGTCCACCAGGCGCTGGTGCTGTCAGGACGCCGGGACGGCGGCAGCAAGCCGCCGGTCGGTCTCGGCTGCGACAGCGCGCAGCGGGCGGCCCGTCGCGCAGCCCTGCGGAGCGGCGTCCTCAGGCGGCGCGGGAGGAGGCGCTGAGCCGCTTCCAGGGGCCGGTGTACGCGGCGCCGCATCCGGTGCAGCGGGCAAGGTAGAGGGCGGAGGCGGGGGTGTGGGCGGGCGCGGGCACGACCGGGTGGACGGTGCCCTCGATGACGGTGGTCAGGGTGGCCAGACGGGCAGACAGCCGCAGGCCGGCAGAGGAGGTCCGGGACGACTGCTCATGAGGGCTCCGGCGGGGCCGGGGGGCGGGCGCGGCGACTGTCGGGTGTGCGGCCGATCCGGCCGGCGACGGTCTGGATCTCACTGCTGGTGTAGGCGGTGCGGTGGCCGGAGGGGGTCATGCCGCCGACCCGGGCGAGGGGTTCGAGCTTGTAGGGGCGCTCTCCGTGGAACTCCCGTCCGTAACGCAAATTCGCTGGTCGAAAGAGGCGTCGGTACGGGAAGCTGGCACGCGTGATCGAGCGAGAGGCCGCCGTTCAGGCTGTCGAGGACCAACTGGAGCGCGACTATCAGCAGTGGCGGGCTGCGGGTGTGGACGCGATGCGGATGGCTATGGTCGACGTCGAGGAGCACGAGCTGGTGTGGATCGTCTCCTGGACCTCCGAGGAGTTCGTGCGCACCCGGAACCCGGAGTTCATGCTGGCCGGTAACGGGCCTTACCTGGTCGACCGTGTCGACGGTGGACTGCACCGGGTCGGCGCCATCTCCGCGGTAACCGGGGAGTGGGAGGCCGACTATCGAGCCCGGATACGTGGGCTGCCGGTGCGCACCGCAGTAGACGATCTAACACGATGCGCTGTGCGAAGTCGCCGCTGCGCGCGGACGCATGCATGCTGTACGGACACTGCGCCAGAGGCTGCCAATGTTCTCGCCTGCGGAGGCCATCGAATATGTGAGCGCCTTGCTGGATGGTGATGCGCCCGCGCGTCTCGTAGCCGTCGCCACCAAAGAGCTCGTGGAGCCTCTCAACCCGGTACTTGCAGTGGAGACGATTCTGAGCGGGGCGGAGATCCGAGGGATGACGGGAAAGCCAGTCGGCATGCCGATCGCGCACCCGGTCCCGTTCCTCGGACGTGGCGAGGAAAACGTCGGCGCCACCGCCCGTTTGCCGCATCTGTGCTGCCCGATGCCGCAGTGCGGGCACTGGGCCGACACCAAGTTCCTGTACTTCGTCGGCAGGACGGTTCCGTCGGCAACCGGCCCCCAGCCGCTCGTCCTCGACCGGGTTCTGACCCGGCGTCTGCGGTCCCTGGCCGAAACCGTCGGCCGGGAGAGCGGCCACGACCCCGACGGCTCGATCGCCAGCTGGGTGTGGAACAGGGGCTGGTCACCACACCGCTACGCGGTCTACCTCTCCTTCATGCACGCCGCCGCCCGTCAACTGGCCGCCAACGGCAGTTGGCCGTCCGACGCATCACCCGACCTGCTCGAATACGCCCTGTTCAGCACCACATGGCAGGAATCCGGCTGACGGCATAGTCCGGGAAAAGGGGCGTGAGCCCCTTCCCGGGCGGCGTCTGCGTGAGGACCGCGCGGTGGTGCCTTCATCGGGCCAGTCGCCGTCGATCAAGGCGGCGACCATGCGCTGGTGCTGTCAGGACGCCGGGGCGGCGGCAGTAAGCTGCCGGTCAGTCTCGGCCGCCATCGTCGCGATGGTGGCCTCCAGACGCTGAACGCCTGGGGCCGCGCTGCCAGCCCCGGGAGCCGAGGACCGCCCACACCGGGTCGGTGAGCTCGGTCAGCAGCTCGGCCTTCCGGTTGTCGCCGCGCTCGGAGATCGCCACCGCGCGGGCATGCGCCACGTACGTCCCGATCATCTCGCGCAGGACCGCCGCGGGCCAGGTCGGCGCGTAGGTCTCAACGTTGCCGACCATCCACTTGGTCGCCTCGTCGAGCTGCTTCGTCCACCGGGTCCGCTCCGCGCGGACGCGGGCACGCATCTCCTCCGTCCAGCACCGCCCGGAGCCTGGCCCCCGCCGAGACGATCCTAAGCATCGACGCCAGGAACGTGTCCCGGGCCCGGTGGAGCCGATCCTGCGCTTGCGGGCCTCCAGCCCCAGCAGCGGCTCGTCCGCCAGCGGCCGGTCCACCGGGCGCAGCGATCCCGGAACCGGCGGACGGCTGCGCCTGATGGGACCAGGGCGGCGTCCGCGGCAGGTGCTGCCGCGTGCCGGGTGCGGCGCGGGGCAGCTGGTTCGTCGGCGTGTGGGAGGCCGGGCGGACGGCGAGGCCAGCAGCGGTACGTGCGAAGCGGACGGCCTCAGTTCAGTGCTTCTACGGCCGCCTTGTATTCCGCGGCCTGTGTGGGCGTCAGGTAGTGGGAGACCCGTACGAGCACGGGGCCGTGCACGTAGTCGTACTCGGCGAGCATCGGCATCGACTTCGTCACGGTCTGGATGTACTCCGCGCGTGCCTTGGCATCCGCTGCGTCAGCGAACACCTCGATCGCGCCGCCTCGCTCGACGGCTCCCTTGTCCGTTGCGCTCACGTCGGCCGCTGGGAGACGGGTGTCGTCGAATGTGATCTTGGATGTGTACTGGTGGGGTCGGCCGAGGAGCTTATTGGGGTCGTTCTCCGCAGTGACGGCGCCGGAGAGTTTGGCGGAGCTGACGCTCGCGGAGATGCCCGTGAACGCCTCCCGGGCTGTGACTGACTCGCTGGCGCTGCTCGTTGCGGAGGAGGAGGCGCTGGCGTCACCCGTCGTGTTGTGCTGCGGTTTGTCGTTGCCGCAGGCAGTAAGCCCGAAGAGGAGGACGGCAGCGGTGGCGGAGGTGAGGGTACGTCTCATGTATGGATCTTGAAATACGCAGCCGTCGAGCGGTAGATGAGTTGCCTTATCGTGACAAGGCATTCGAATCAGACGGTCCGTAACAAGTCGCCGGGATAATCAGCCAACCCAGGTTGCCGCCTCTCTGCCGGGGTGCGTACGGGTGTCGCGGCCGAGACCGGTGCGGATGCGGACCGTGGCGCCGCTCGGTGATCCGCAGCGGGCCGAGGTGGGCCGGCATCTGCGGGAGGCGCAGCGGCTGCTGACCACGAGGGAGGTCAAGGGTTCGATCCTGGAGATCAGGCTGGTGCTGGAGTGGATCCGGCAGAACGTGCCCTGGAGCAGCCCGGGAAGGAAACCGGCCCAGTGCAGCCAGACGGAGCGGTGGTGGCGGATCCAGGACGCCTTGTACAGCCAGACGCGCGGTGCCCTGCACAACGACGAGGTCACCAAGGACTTTCACTACGACCGGGCCGAGGCGGAGACGCTGCTGGCAATGACCGCCGCGCTGTTGAGGAACGAGCTTCCTCGGTAGCCGCAGGCGATGTCCGGTGCGACAGCGGGCGTTGAGCAACTGCCCGACTGCGTGGTGAGACCGACCGGCTGAAGCGGTGCATCAAGGCCGGTGACGGTCTCCTGGGCGCAGTGCACGCAGGAGAAAGTCCCAGGCTTGGGAGCAGTGCGCCTGCTCGAGTGGCGGATGCACTGCGGCTGGCAGTGCCCTTCGCTGCGGGGCGTCTTCTGCTCCGCGAGCCCGCACCGCGCGCATCCTGTCCCGGCTCCGCCCGGCCGCCCCCGCTCCGAAGTCCTTGAGAGCGCTACACGACGGCGGCCGGGACAGCGTCCTCGGTCGTCCAGTCCCCGTCGAAGAGCGCGGCGACCAGCCGTACATCGGCATCGGGCAGTTGGCCGGCGCGGTGCTTGGTGCGGGCCTTGGCCAGCCAGGCGCCGATCTTGACGGTGTCGCCGTCGACGCGGATTGCCTCGCGGGCGGCGGGGGCGCGTCCTTCGCGGTGCAGGAAGAGTTCCAGGAGCTGGGCGGTCTGGGCGAAGGTGCGGCGGGCGCGGCGGGACGGGGTGAGCGGGTTGCTGTCCGGGTTCAGGCTGAGGGAGGTCATCAGCTGTTGCTGGCCGGGATGAAGAGTGGGCCAGGTGGAGAGTTGGCGGTGCAGCCAGGAGCCGATCTTCACCCCGGCCAGGAGGGTGTCCTTGGTGAGCGTGGCCTGGTCGGCGCCGGTGGCGAGGTGGGAGGCCAGGTCCATCGCGCGGGCGATGCGTTCGGGGTGGACGGTGAAGTCGAAGTGCCAGCGGCGTTCGATGACGTCGCTGGTCTCCCTGGGGAGGCGGTTGGCCTTGTCGGGGAGGCGTTCGAGGATGCGGTGGTCGTGGCTGGCCAGCGCGCAGGCGATCGCCCAGACGGGTTCGTAGGGAGTGGCGAGGATGTTGTCGGGTTCGGCGCCGGGCGGGATGTAGACGGGGACGAGTCTTCGTCTCCGCCGCGTTCACCGCCGCCTGCGAACACCTCGGCATCAGCGTCCAGCCCGCCCCGCCCCACGCCCCTACCGCCAAAGGCATCGTCGAGCGGACCTTCGGCACCATCAACGCCCTGTTCTGCCAGCACCTGCCCGGCTACACCGGCTCCGACGTCACCCGCCGCGGCCCCGACACCGCACAAGACGCCTGCTACAGCGTCCCCCAGCTCCAGGACCTCCTCGACGAATGGCTGGTCCACTACCACCACCGCCCCCACGAAGGCCTGCGCCACCCGATGATGCCGAAAAAAGCCCTCACCCCCAACCAGATGTGGGCCGCGCTCATCGCCGTCGCCGGACACGTGCCCGTCCCGCTCACCGGCCACGACTACCTCGAACTGCTGCCCGTGCGCTGGCAGGCCATCACCCCCGCCGGCATCCGCATCCACCACCGCACCTACGACCACGATCTCCTCGCCCCCTACCGCGGCCAGCCCTCCCCCATCACGGCGCGCGGCGGGAAATGGGAAATCCACCACAACCCCCACGACGTCCGCCAGATCTGGATCCGCCTCACCGACGGCCAACTCACCGAAATCCCCTGGATCCACCGCGACCACGTCCACCAGCCGTTCAACGACCACACCTGGCAGCACATCCGCACCCACGCCCACCACAACAACCACGACGACAGCCAGCAGCATGAAGCCGGCCTGGCCGACGCCCTCGACCAGCTCATGCGCCGCGTCCACAGCGGCCACGCCACCACAACCGAACAAGCCCTCCTCGCCCGCGCCACCACGCTGCCGGTTCCCACAGCCCGCCACCCGGACCACAACAGCGGTGCAAGCACAGCCAGCCCGGCGCACCACCAAGCCGAAGACAACGACAGCATCGACGACCTCGACGACCTGCCCGACGACGACACCCACCCCACCCCGGCCACCGGATTCGGGCTCTACGACGCACACGAGGAAGCCGACAAGTGGTAACCCCGCGCCCATCCCGGCAAAGCCACAGCACCACACCGACCGAAGCCGCCGACAAGGAACACGGCGGCACGGCCGAGCCGTCCTGGCCCCTGACCACCTGGCAGGGCTGGCATCGCTTCGCCACCACCGACCCGCCCACCCCGCCCCAGCCCGGCACCCCGCCCCGCAGCCGCGACGAACGCCTCGCCTACCACTCCGCGTTCGTCGCCATCCGCACCACCCCCGCCATCAGCCAACTCGCACCCAAGTCCGCACCCTGATGATCCTCGGCCGCCAGCAACAGGCCACCGCACAGCCCTCCCTGATCGTCACCGGACCCGCCGCAGCCGGGCCCCGCCGGCGGCGTCGGCATGAACGTCGGCATCCAGGACGCCGCCAACCTAAACCACCGCCCTGCTGAACGTCGGCCGCGCCTGCCACCTCGCCCACACCCGCAAAAACCCCACACCACCCGGATCAGCACACGCCGCCGTGCCCGTCGCGTACGTCCTCGTCCCGCCCGGCGCCACCGCGAAAACCCTCATCACCGAATTCGCCCGCTACCTCGGCATCCCCACCACCACCCGCATGACCCAGACCCAGATCACCGACACCGTCTGCCACACCTACACCGCCGCCGGCATCCAACTCGTCCTCATCGACGAGATCCACCGCCTCAACCCCCGCACCACCACCGGCGCCCAAACCGCCGACCTGATCAAAGACCTCACCGAAACGCCTGCCCGCCACGTTCGTCTACGCCGGCATCAACGTCACCGACACACCCCTGTTCAGCGGCACCCGCGGCGCCCAGCTCGCCGGACGCGCCACCCTCATCAACGGCGGCCCTCTCCCCGCCCGCCACGGCACCCGCCAGCCATTCCGCGACGTCATCACCGACATCGAAAACAACCTCGACCTCACCCACCACAAAAACGGCACCCTCCCCCGCTACCCCCCTACCTCCACCAGCGCACCGCCGGCCGCATCGGATCCCTCACACGACTCATCCGCCAAGCCGCCATCAGCGACGGGACCGAACGCATCACCAAGCAATCGCTCGAGGTCGTCCGCCTCGACCACCTCGCCGAACAACACAGACGCCCCACCCGGAGCCGCTAACACCACCCACCAAACAGACAAAACAGCACTGACCAGCCAAAACACCAACCAAGCCTTTACACGCTACGACCACCTACAACCCACCCGAGCCACACCCACACACAACACAAAAACCCAGTTCAAACACCCCGCCCACCGCAACCCAACCACCCACCCCACCCCTCAATAGACCCACAACACCCCAGACCAACAAACACCTGAACCACCAACAACCCCCTCCGAGCGTTAGCCTCGCGCTTTCACGAGGTGGCCTGTCCGTAGGCTGATCAGAAACGCAGAAAGTGCTCTTGACCTGCAACGATAGGACTTGCTGAGGGTCCTGTAGGTTGCGAGGGAAAGAGCACTTTCCAGGTGAGTGAGCCTATCGCGTCATACCCGCGTGTCCGTGTCCAGGGGGACGGTCGCCAGGTGGTCTCGCAGGCCGGTTCGGTCTTGCTGGTGGAGACGGTCCGCAGGACCGGCCTCGACCGCGCAATATCCGTGGCATTGGCGCCGTGGCGGAAGCCGCGGGCTGTCCATGATCCCGGGAAGGTCCTGCTGGACGTCGCGCTGGCGGTCGCGTTGGGCGGGGACTGCCTGGCCGATGTCGGCATGTTGCGGGCCGGGCCGGCTGTGTTCGGGCCGGTCGCCTCCGACCCGACGGTCTCCCGCCTGGTCGACACCCTTGCCGCCTCCGGGGAGAAAGCTCTGCGGGCGATCCGTGCTGCGCGGGCCGAAACGCGCGAGCGGGCCTGGCAGTTGGCCGACGGGAAAGCGCCCGATGCAGGAAGGACGGTGACCGTCGACCTCGACGGGGTGCTGGTGATCGCGCACTCGGACAAGGAGGACGCCGCACCGACGTGGAAGAGAACCTACGGTCACCACCCGCTGATGGGGTTCGTCGACCACGGACCGGGCGGCACCGGTGAGCCCGTGGCGGCCCTGCTCAGGCCGGGGAACGCAGGCTCGAACACGGCCGCCAACCACATCACCGCCACCCAACTGGCCCTGGCCCAAATGCCGAAGAAGTACCGGCGCGGACGTCAGACCCTGATACGCACCGACTCCGCGGGCGGCACCCACGACTTCGTCGCCTGGCTCGCTCAGCGAGGACGGTGGCTGTCCTACTCGGTCGGAATGATGATCACGGACACCATCCACCAGCACGTGCTGAAGGTTCCGGAATCCGCCTGGACGCCCGCCGTCGAGGCCGAGGGCGAGATCCGTGACGGCGCCTGGGTCGCCGAACTCACCGGCGATGTCCTGGACGGCTGGCCGAAGGGCATGCGGCTGATCGTCAGGAAGGAACGGCCACACCCTGGGGCTCAGTTGAGGCTCACGGACGCGGACGGCATGCGGCTGACCTGTTTCGCGACCAACACCTCCGCTCGGCCGATCGCCGAGCTCGAGCTCCGTCACCGGCTGCGGGCCCGGGCCGAGGACCGCATCCGGACCGCCCGGGCCACCGGCCTGCGGAATCTCCCTCTGCACCGCACCGCCCAGAACCGGATCTGGCTGGAGATCGTGCAGATCGCACTGGACCTGCTGGCCTGGATGCCGATGCTCGCACTGACGGGCAAGGCCAGGTGCTGGGAGCCCCGCCGACTGCGGCTCCGCCTTTTCACCACGGCCGGGCAACTCGTGACCACCGGCCGTCGGCGGATCCTCCGCCTGGCCCGGCACTGGCCCTGGACAAGCCAGCCACATCACCACAGCTCTCGAACGGCTCGCACTCCTGCCGAACCCCGGCTGACCAATGGATTCCCGTCCCTACGACAGCAGCTCAACACCCGGAGCAGTGGAACCCGGCGCCACCCCGAGATGACACTCGGGTCCTGGGCATGCACAACCTCAGCCCACGGCACCAAAACGGTCCACCGACTCCGTCGGCGGACCGTCACGAAACTTCGAGGTTAGAAGGGTCCGCCAACTCCGTCGGCGGACCCTCACGAAAGGTTGAGGTTAGAAACGAGGAGCCGGGATGAAATCCGGCCACCATGGCGGTACACCGCTAGGACAGTAGTAGCTGTCGCTTTCCCAGAAAATCGAGATGGCACACCAGGAAGCAGCCAGAATAAGCACCCCGCAGACAACATAGCGGACCAAAGGGCGCCCCCCCAGGAAGGCCCCCGTCCCGAACCATATAAGCAAAAGGGCGATCCAGAGAACGGGGATAAAGATCAAGGAGAGAAACCCACCATTGGCCGAACCGTTCACCCCAGTATCACAGGCACTCCACGCCCTCCCCAGGAGCGTGGCCGTCAGTATAGAAACCACTAGCGCAACCACCGAACCAAGGCATCCGCGCACTTCTCGAGAACTCATTCGTCTCCCCCATCCGTCAATAGAGTAAGAAATAATAGGGTACGTGCCCCAGTCACAAACCGGCACCGCACATTCGTCAATGCACGCCAGAAGGGCCCGACTAATTCCAGCCAGTCGGGCCCCACGGACGGGCTTCCGTTACTTCTTCTTCACCTGATCAGCCCCCTTTGAGTACATCTCCTCGACAGTATCGATCACTGCGGAATGGAACTGTTGCCTGGTCAACTCAAGTCCGTGCTTCTCAAAGAGGTCGACACCGGCCTGCATCGTCAAATGATCCCCCAGGTCGTCCTTGCCAACGAGGATGGGGTCAGCGACTGAGGCGCCTTCAATAAGTGTCTTGGAATCCAGGCCTGCCGCCCGGCCCACATAGCCGTAATGAATGTTCGACCACATGTCATAGAGGACGCTGTAGTCGGTTCCCGGAACATCGATGCGGTAGCCCTCTTCACTGAGGTTGAACTTCTTATCGAGTTTAGGCTTGTGATCCCATTCGCACACCTTGGGGCAAACCTTACCGAACCAGATAGTCAGGGCGGCGGTTGTATCACTTCCCTGATTCCTGCCTGCAAGTCCATCATACCAAGCCCAAGGGCGCAGAAGCCCTTGCATCGTCTTCACCTCAGAGGAGCGAGCATTGTTCGTCAATTCATCGAACATATAACTCTCCATCTCCGAGAAGACGTCCTTTCCTTCTTTAAGGTTTGGCTTTGGCTCGGGACCCTTCTTGAAGGTGGCTGTGCGGGAAACCTTCCCTCCATCGTATTTGACGGTAACGGTGAAGACTCCGCTGGTTGCGCCGAAATGCACAGGCGTCGTGTAAGTCTGCGAGGAGTGGTAGGTCCATCCGCCCTTGCTGTTGGGAGAAAGGTGGTCCGTGTAGGAGCCGCCGTTGCCGTCGCTGCACCCGTACTCACAAGCCGTGATCGGTCGCAGACCGGTCGGGTCGGACTTGGTGATGGGGGTGTTGTTGGCATAGACGAAGCCGTTGAGGGACTCATGGTCTTCGGGGGCGAGAACGGGGTCGACCGAGAGGAAGCGTCCGGTGACTGGGTCGTACTCGCGGGCCCCGACGTGGGTGAGTCCGGTGTCGGCGTCGGCGGGTTTGCCGAGGAAACCCTTGTCATCGGGCCAAACCGATGATGACGTACCGCGGGACTCACCGAAGGGCTTGGTGTAACGGCGGCTGAGCACCTGGGTGGTGGCATCCACTGTCATCGAGGCGGTGCCGTGGTGGTCGTCGACCATCCAGGACAGGCTGGTCTCGGTGCGGACGGCGGTGGCATCGCCGGCCGAGTAGTAGCGCAGAGCGCTGAACTCCTTGGCGGCTGAGTCGTAGTGGAGTTCCTGACCGGCCACGTAGAGAACGGTCTCAACGGGGCCGCGACGGATCAGCAGGTCGCCATTGGCATCGTAGATATAGTCGGTGTTCTTGGTGCCCTCAGTGAGGCGGGTGAGTTCTCCGTCAATGTCCCAGACAAGGCTCTGCGCGGTCCCGGTAGGGCTATAGCGCTTGATGGTGTTGCCCTGCTCGTCGTAGGCGTATGACTTGGCAGTACCGCCGCCCACGGTGATGGAGGTCAAAGTGTGGGGTTGTCCGGCTCCGGAGGCGTTGACGCCGGGGTAGCCGTAGACGGTCGTCGTGTCGGTGGCGCTGTGCTCGGTCTGGGTATCGCGCAGGCCGCCGGGCTTGTAGGTCCAGCTGGTCCAGTACGGCGCCGGCCCTCCGAGGGCGCTCGCCGAGCGGGCGGTGGCACAGTCGTTGGAGGACGGGGTCCAGGCTTCGGTCAGACGGCGGTAGCCGTCGTAGGCGAAGCACTGGGTGTCCTTGCCAGCTGCCTTGTCTGTGATCGACTTTACGTTGCCGGAGACGTCATAGACGTAGTCGACATCGCTGGTGTAGCCGATGTTGGTCTGGTCGACGGTGTGGGTGTTGGCGAGCCGACGGGTGCCGTCCTCGTAGCGGTTGAGGATCTGGAGCTGCTTGGCGCCGGTGTAGGTGCCGAGACGGGTCTCCTCGATTTCACCGTACGGTGAGTAACCGATGTTCTGGACGTAGTCGGTCATGCCTTCGGAGCTGGTGAGCATGCCGAGGTCGTTGTAGCTGTTGGCGACGGTCTCGGCGGGCAGGCCGGCCACTGCGGGCATCGAGGTCGACTGGACCGTGCCGTCCCTGTTGTAGACCGTGGAGGTAGTGAACGTCTGCGGTGCACCCGCGACGACCAGGGGATCGGTGGCAGCGATGACGGTCTTGGAGCCCTTGGCCCGGCCGAGGGAGTCATACCCGGTGACGACCTGGGAGTAGATCTTACCGGTGGTACCGCCGACATAGCGGATCGCGGCCGTGGGCTGTCCCTTGGCCAAGGTGTCGTACGTGAACTTGGTCAGCTGGTGGGCGTTGTCCTTCACCCCGTCCCAAGTGCCGATCTTGCGGCCCATCTCGTCGTAATCGGTGATCAGGGTGCGCGAGACCCCGTTGAGGGTGGTGGTGGCCGTGAGCGGCTGATCGACGTCGTTGTAAACGGTGTCGATTCTCCCCTTGTCGGGGTCCGCGGCGTACTCTTGTCTGCCGCGCACATCGTATCCGTACGTCCACACTGCCCCGTCCGGGCCGGTCATCTTCTTGATCTGACCGCCGGCTGTGTACTCGTAGAGGGTATGGGTGTAGTCGCTGCCGGTCGGGTCAGGACCGGCGTACTCGCGGCGTTCGGTGATCCGACCTCGGGCGTCGACGAGCGTCAGCGTGCCGGTGCCGCCTGCGGCGGCGGTGATGGCGGTCCGGTCGCCCTGCGCGTCGGTCTTGGTGCGCCACTTCTCCTGGTCGTAGACCCGGAAAATGGATGCGGTAGCACGGCCAGCGGCGTCGAAGACCGTCTCGGTGGAGGCGGGGACGGAGCCAGGGTAGGTGTTGGCGAGGATGCCCGAGGGCGCATTGCTGTCGTGGACCTGGCTGTTGGATATGTACGCCAGGCCGCGGTCGTCGTAAAGGGTCTCGGAGATCACCCGTCCGCCACTGGGTGCGGGGGCCTGCTTCTGGCGGGAGCGCAGCAGGCCGTCGAAGATCTCGTAGGCGCTGTTGTAGGTCTTGCCGTCGTTCTTGAGGGCGTCGGTGCGAACCCAGGTCTCTTTGTCGTTGTTGATGCTGTAGGCGTAGGCGATGCTGGCGGCGTCGCCGAGGGTGCGGGAGCGGTTGGGCTTCCAGACGGAGACCAGGCGGCCGAGGGCGTCGAAGGCCCACTCGGTGACGTTGCTGTTGGCGTCGGTGGTCTTGGTGGCGGTGCCCCAGGCCGGGTCCACCACGGTGGTGGAGGTGTAGAGCTTGGGGTCGGTGGTGGTCTTGGACGTTAGCGGGCCGTAGCCGGTGTCGTCGGGGACGTAGGTGGTCTTGACCGTCTGGTTGAGGGCGTTGGTCGCGGTGAGCGGGCGGCCCAACTTGTCGTAGGTGGAGCTCGAGACTCGCTGGTAGACGGGCTTACCGTCAGGCCCGCTGAAGCTTGCCACCCGGTAGGAGGAAGTGACGTCGCCCTCCGTTGGCGGAACGCCGACAGCCTGCTGGTCGTAGGAAGTGGTGACATCGGAGATCACGTCGTCGGGGATCGACGGGGTACTCGCGCAGGAAACTCCGTACGTCTCAACACGGGAGGCGAGGGAGACCATCCAGTCAGAGGTATTACGGGCGTAGGTCTTGCGCGTACAGGTCTCGTCGCCGCTCTTGCTGGTGTCCCCGGTGTCCTCCACGGTGAGCGGCATGCCGTACGTGGTGTCGTACGTGGTTTTCTGTTTGACCGTGCGGGTGCCGGTGGAGGTCTTGGTGCGTGTGGTGGTCTCGCCGGCCTGGACGATCCAGGCGTCGGTGGTGCCCCAGCTGTAGGCGTGGCTGGCCGTCTTGTAGGACCAGGGGGTGTTGATGGTGCCGCTGAGTTCTTCGGCACCGTTGTAGACAATGGTCTCGCGCACGAAGCCGGCATACTGGCGCGAGTCGTCGATGGCAGTGCCGGTGGAGTCGGTGACCTTCTCCACGCGGGCGGTGCCGTCGAGCTCCTTCTCACCGTTCAGGCCGCGCATGTAGAGCGTGGACTTCTTCGAGCGCGGGCCCTCGGAGTCGCCGGAGGTCTGCACGACCTTGCCGTAGCCGCGCCACTGTGACCAGGTACGGTTGGATGCCTTGGTCAGGCCCTCGTCGTCGGCGTAGGCCCAGCCGGCACCGTTCTGGTAGTCGTAGTAGGTCTCGCCGGTGTCGCCGTGGCCGTAGGGGTCGTCCTGGAAGACGGAGGTGACGACGTACTTGTGGAACCAGTCGGTGACCGGGGTCGCTCCGGACTGGGACCACTTGACCGGGAAGCAGCGGCGGGTGTTCTTGTCGATGTCCGCCGGCATGCTCGAGCCCCAGATGCAGTCGGGGTCGGAGTAGTTGACGGTGAGGGTAGAGCCGGTCTCGGACTTGATGGTGCGCACCCGCCACTTGATGTAGCGCAGGGTGTCCGGTCCGCTGCCTTCGACGTGGTTGGAGAGCTGGATGCCGCCGAAGACGACCGGCGGCATGGCGGCCGTCGTGGTGTTGGCCTTGCCGGTGTTCTGGATGGACTTCAGCCACAGGCTCGCCGAGGAGGCGTCACCGGTGTCGGGGAAGCTCTGGTCCAGGTGCCAGGTGTCGACGTCGCGTCGGGTGGTGCCGGCGCCTGTCCACACCGAGGTGGTGATGTCGGTGAGCCGTTTGCGGGTGAAGAAGGCGGGGCCGATCTGGGTGGTGCACTTGGTGACGGCTGCGCAGATCATGTCGAAGGGCACGTCGGGCCAGTTCGCCTTGGTGTCCTTGGTGAGGCTGGTGCAGCCGCCGGAGGTGACGCAGCGTTCGGCGTAGGTGAAGTTGACCTCCTGGGCGGCGGGCTTGGTGTAGAGCAAGTCGCTGCGCAGGCCGTAGTCGATGCGGTCGAGGTAGCCGCCGCGGGTGTAGGCGGTGCCGTTGACGCTGGTGTCGGCGTTCTTGGAGTAATGGTTCGTCTCCGGGGTGTACCAGTAGGCCGAGGCGTTGTCGTGGGTGTCGACGACGTAGTCGAGGTTCCAGCGCCAGGCCTGGTTGCAGGAGGAGTCGGCGAAACCGGTGGACTTATAGCAGGGCTCGCCCGAGTCGTCGCCGAAGACAGGCACGGTCCACACGGAGTTGGTGACCGGGTCGTCGTCGGTGGTGGAGGTGGTGCCCTTGTCGCTCCAGTCGGGCAGGCGGTGCTTGCCGAAGAAGTACTGGTTACCGGAGGCGTCGGTGACCTTCCAGTACTCGGTGTTGTTGTCGCCGTTGCCGGTGGCGCCGGTCAGGTGTTCGACACGGGTGCCGTCCTCGTTCTTCAGTTTCCACGAGTCGCCGGTCGCCTCGGACAGGGCAGCGGTGTCACAGGCCGTCTTGTCGGCGCAGGTGTTGACCAGTTCGACGGCCTTGCCGTTGAGGACCAGGGTGGCGTTGGCGTACTTCCAGCACAGGTCGCCCTTGCCGGCTTGGCCGTCGTCCTTGCACGAGCCGTACTTGCGCTCGATGTAGGACTCGGTGATCGAGAAGCCTTCTCCGATCACGGAGGTCTGGTTGTTCTCACCAGCCGTACGGCCGTCCACCGAGGCGGAGTTGTAGGAGATCGACAGGTTCGGGGCCGGGCCGGCCGTCGCCGGGGGGACCCGCAGGGGATAGTTCCAGGTGAAGTCACCTGTGCTGCCGCCGGCTTCCCAGGTCGCGGTCGGGGACAGCGAAGTGGCGCTGTAGTCGCTGCCGCCGCCACTGCCCGAGCTGTCGGCCGCCGCGGCCAGCAGCATCGGGGTGCCGGCCGCCAGGCTGCGGGCGGCAATGGTGCCCGTCAGGGTCTGGGACGTGACGTCGTTGTCCGCGCCCGCCACCGGGGCCTGGGTGCGGCAGAACTTCTTCTCCGGCGTGGTCAGCGCACACGCCGGGAGCGTCACCAGGTGCAGACGAGGGCCGAAGTTGCCGCCGTAGACGTCCTTGAAGGAGGAATAGTCCAGGGTTACGCGGAGCTTGTCGGTGTCACCGGCGGACTTCGCGGATGCGGCATTGGCCGGATCGACGGTGAGCAGGACGCCGTTGACGCCCGCCTTCTTCGCGATCGCCTGGGTGTGGACGCTGAGCGTCACTTTCTCTGCCGGTCCGGTGGCCTTCGCCGCCGTCTTGGTCCTGGCCGATTTACTGGCCGGGGCGGAGGGCTCCTGGGCCAGCTTGACGTCGAGCCCGCCGACGGCGACCGAGGAACCGCCCTTGGCCAGGACTTCGGCGGTGGCCTTCCCGGCTTCGGGCCAGGCAGCCTTCTTCAGTCGCTCGCGTGTCTCACGGGAGGCGGGGGCAGCCTTGTCCTTCGGCGCCTTCGACGAGCTGGACTTGAGCACGCCCACCTTGTCGGTCTTCGCCTCTGGTGGGTCTTCGAGTTTCTTGCGGGCTGCCTGGGCCTGTGCGGTGAAGTCGTATCCCGAGGGGACCACGACTTGTGGGAGGAGAGAAAGGGAGACAACGAGCACGCCACGACCTAGCCAGCGGCTTACGACAGCCCCTGGCAAGCGTGAGCGGAAAGGGGATGGAGACACGTGATTCCCTAGATTCGAGAACGGACAGGAGCCACTCCGGAGGTAGGAGGCCGGGACCGGAGCGGAGATCTGAAAGCGCAAAAGGGGGCCGTGGGGGGGGGGGGGGGGGGCCCCCCCCCCCCCCCCCCCGCGGGGGCGAGGGCGGGGTTTACAGCGGCGGGGCGCAAAAAA
>NZ_JBHWUW010000055.1:0-16528 GCF_042737245.1 Streptomyces sp. NPDC060002 | reverse complement strand
GACCCGTCCCCCCCCGGTGGGTCGGGGGCGGGGCCGGTTGCGTTTTTCTTAACCCCAAACGGGGGGCGGTGGGGGCGGGGCGGAGGTCCCGCCCGGCCCACACGGCGGCTGTCTACTGCTCTGTGTTCCAGCGGTCGGCGATCACATGGGTGGGCGTAGCGCCGGACCAGACGCGGACGCTGTCGACCGTTCCGGGCATGTACCGGGCGGCAGCGCCGTCGATCTTCGCGCGGCCCACTTCGAACGCCCCGATCCCCTGCCACGGAGCCGGGAAGGACACATCGTCCTCGCTGCCAACGCGTGCGCTGTCGACATAGAGGATGAGCGAACCGAGCCTCGGACCGGTAGCGGTGTCGACCAGCGCCTGCGCGTCATACACGACCGTCAGCATGACGGGCTCGCCGTTGAGTGCAGCAGCGCTGACGGCGTCGGACTCGCTCTTCGTCCACGCCGCACCGGTGCCGTCCGTGTCGGGGCGGCCGAAGGTCCACCGCCCCTGACTGCTGCCTGTCGGCTGCTCGTACCAGACGCCCCAGGACGACTGGGTCGCCCCTGATTGACCGAACACCTGCACGGCGTACGACTTGGTGGTGTCGGTGAACTTGGCGGGGTCCAGCGTCACCCAGGCGGTCGCCGTGAACGAGCCGGTGTCGTCCACGATCGGGCCGGTCGCCGAGGCGTAGGCGATGGAGCCGTTGAGCTGCATCGTCTGCCTGGTCGTGCCGGTCTCGCCGGTGTCGGGATCTGCGCCGGTGGTGATCTGCGCCAGCGTCGCCCCGTTGAGGACCAGAGGACGGGCGTAGCCGCTGGTGTTGTCCGCGATCGTGGTGCCGGTCGCGGACGCTGTGTCGGTGGCATCCCACTTGGCGACGAGCACCGGAACCGGATCTCCGGCGGTGCCTTCGCTGAGGTCCTCGTCTTCGAAGCGGGCGTCCTGGACGACTTCGGCGTCGGCGAGCACGCGGGACCAGACGTGCACCTCGTCGATAAGTCCGTTGACGTACTCGACGTAGCCGGTGCTGTTGTGGAATCTGCCGATCTGAAGGGGGCCAATGGCCGCCCACGGCGTGGTGAAGGCTATGGGCGCCCCCTGGGGGCGGCTGTTCACATACAGCTGCACGGTCTGGCCCACGGCGTCGTAAACACCGGTCAGGTGGGTCCACACCCCCGCCACCGGGGCGGTGAGGGAGCTGGAGCGACTGGCGGTCGGCGCAGCAATGTCACTGTTGTAGCGGGAGAAGACGAACCGCTTGCTGGTGGCCGAGTAGTGCAGCGCGAATCCCGACAGTGTGGTGGCCTGCTGGGAGACGATGGTCTGGCTGCGGGAGACGTCCGAGAGCCGGACCCAGGCGGACAGGCTGAACGACTTGGTCGTGTCCAGCACCGGCCCGGTCGACTGGGCGTAGCCCGCGGTGCCGTCCAGCTTCAGGGAAGCCACTCCTCCGCGTCCGGGCCCGTTGTACGAAGCCCCTGTCCCGGTGGACAGTGCGTGGGGCGCGGTGGTTGTCGTGGAGTCGTTGCCGTTGCCGTCGAAGTGCCAGACGCCTGAGGGCTTCGCTCCAGGGTTGACGAGGAAGCTGTAGTAGCCGGTGAGGGAGCTGTGGCCGGCGGCGTCGTAGCCCCAGACCTGGATGGTGTTCTCACCGACCTGGTTGGGGGTGATGTTCGCTTTGCCGGCCGTACCCTTGGCCACGGTGATCGGGGCGGACACGGCACCGCTGTTCAGGCGCCATTTGTAGCTGACTACGTCGGACTGGATGCCGGCGGTGGTGGGGTTGGTGTCGGCGGGTGTGAAGAGGAACTCGCCCGTCACGCCCACACCATCGGCAGCCTGGTTCATGTCGGCCTGGTAGCGGCCGTCGGAGCTGGACACCACCGGAGGCGGCGGGGAATCGGTGTCGATGCGGAAGTAGCACCAGGATGACCAGGGCGAGGGCAGGACACCGGTGACGCCCCGGTCGGTCATGTAGTAGGCCTGTGTCATGACCCGCAGCCGGTAGTCCGTCTGCGGGGCCAGTGCGGGAGCCGTGGCATCGCGTACCGCGTTGTCCGCCACCCAGGCGCTGGGGGGAGAGTTCGCTGCCCAGACACGGCTGGTGCCGTCCGCCTTCCAGACCTCGAACGCCGCACGCAGCTGTGCCTGCGATCCGTCCGCCGACTGCACCGTGCCGTACACCTTCGGCGTGGTGTCCCCGGTGACCTGCGGCACGGCGGACGTCCCGCACGCCTTGCCGCTGGTGCCGTCCTGGACCTTCGCGTCGGTCGGTGCGGACGGGTAGGAGACGTAGGTGACCGACAGCTTGGCGTCGTTGCGGAACCGCGCCCAGGCGGCCGCGTCGGACTCGTCGTGCGCGGTCAGCGAGAAGGTGATCTCCGCCTGCTTGTTCGCGGCGTAGGACGCGAGTGTCGTTGTCAGGTTCTCGTTGGTCTCGCCGCCGGAAACGTTGTCACTGAAGCGCACCCAGTTCGCCGGCTGCGACGGGCTGCACAAGGTGCCCCGCCCGTAGGCCACGTTCTTGTCGCCCATCAGGTCCACCCCGGCGGGCCTGGTCGACCAGGTGGTGGAGGAGGAGATGCCCTTGTCCACGCGGCTCAGGTCGTACCAGTGCGGATCGCAGGTGAACGTCCAGAGCTGGTACACCTCCATCGTCGCGTCCAGGACCTTCTTTCCGTGGATCGACGAGAGCGGGTACTCGAAGTACATGCGCTGGGTGTAGGGGGTGCTGGCGCAGAGGTAGCCGGCGTAGTTGGAGCAGTGCCCCACGCCCTTGTCGCCGTCGAATTCCCAGTACTTGGTGCCGTTGGAGGCCAGGGCCGTCCAGTCGCCCAGCGCGATGCCCTTGGTGGGCGGGTCGATGTAGAGCGGGAAGACGGTGTCGTCGCCGTGGAGCAGTGCCGGATCGGGCGTGATCTCCAAGGCGGTGCCAGTCACCTTGAGAGGAAGCTCGGCCGCCGCGTCACCGCTTCCGGGAGCTTCTGAAGGGGCTGGCTCGCCTCCGGCGGCGGGGAGGGGGACCGTCTCCGCCGCCTGCGGTTCGCCGTCGGCCTCCGCCGGGGCGGTGCGGGCGAGTTGTGTCGTGACGCCGGCGGTAGCGGTGGAGGCCGGGGTGTTGTCACCGGCCGAGTCCCACATCCGTCCTGCCGGGCTCTCGAAGACCGGGGAGCCGTTGCCGTCGCGCGCGACGAAGCCGCCGTCGGCGTTCGGGGCGATGTCCAGACCGGTGCCGGAGACGGCCATCCGGATCGTGGTGAGCGCCGGGTTCTTCGCCGCCTCCGCGGTCTTGACCACGAGCAGCGAGGTGTAGCCGGAGCTCAACGCGGTCAGTTGCAGGTCCACGTCGGGAAGTACTCCGGCGTAGGTGGCGGTGGCGCCGTCGAGCGAGGGCTCGGGAAGCGCCGTGGGCCAGCCGAGCTTCAGCTCGTGCCCCTTGTCCTCCAGCGTGACGAGTGCGGCCCCGCTGCCGGCGCCCGAGAAGGTGAGGCCGGCCGTCGTGTTCTTTGCCCGCACCGAACCGTCGGTCTTGCGCACGAGCGTGGTGTCGATGGGCGCCCAGGTGCCGTCGGCCTTTTGGGCCCGGACCGGAGCCGCGTTGCTCTCCTGGGTGAACGTACCGTCCGGGTTGGCGAAGACCTGTGACGAGTCAGTGGTCGCGGCATCTACGGCCACCCGCTCACCGGTCTTCGCCGCGAGTGCACTTGCTTGCGACTCCGCAGTTCTGTCGGATGCCACGGAGACAGCCCCGGCATCGGCAAATGCTGGTGTCGTCCCCGCCCCAGCCACTGTTGCCACGCCTGTTAAAAGCGCGACGGCTATCGCGCGGCCGCGCACCGCTTGGTGCCAACCGCGCCGCCGTCTTTGCGTAAACACGCCCCACCCACCCCTTTAAATGTTCCTTACAACAAGCTGTGAAGATCATGTGTCGGTCGAACATGCAGGTCAACAGCAGAATCACGTTGACTTCCTTCCAACACACCTATAAAGCCCACTGGTTGAACCGATCACAGTGGCCATGAACCCCTCCAAACAGCGTCATACCGAGATCCACGTGGGCGCAGGAAGCATGTGTGCTGCATGCTGCCCGGCGCTGCAGTTCGCGCGGCTCGGCGAAGTCGACATGCCGGTCCCGCCGAACGCACCGCCGCCCGCCCGCGTTCGGCGCATCACAGCAGGTCTGGGAGGATGGCCGGCAGCTGTCCGTACCGGGTCCGGGAACCTGCGGGCGGCGGGCGGGTACGGGAAGCGGCCCGGCGGGCGGGAGAGCGGAGCGGTGCGGAACATGCCGGAGTACCCGGAATACCTCGCTGCGGTCGTGTTCGCTGCGGGTGGCGTCGTCAACGCCCTGCTGGCGCCGCACCGGTTCTCCACCGCTGTCCTGTTCTGCCTCGCGGTGACCTCTGCCGGACTAGGCGTGTCTGGTCGCAGAGCGGCAGCCCACCCGACCATCGCCACCGTCCTCGCGGTCGCCGCCCTGCTCCTGGCGCTCGCGGTGGGCCTGCTGCTGCTGGCCGACGGCGTCCTTCTGGTCCGGCGCTACGGACCGCAGGCAGCCCTGCTGGCGACCGGGGCCGCTGGCTGCGCGGTGCTGGCGGTGCTCGGCCTCGACGCGGTCTTCCACGAGGTCGGCGGCGAGGCGTTCGGTGCCCTGGTGGTCGCGGTGAACGCGGCCGCGGGATACCTCACTCTGCTCTTCCTGGTATTCGCCGGTTACGTATTCGTCCGGGGCCGCAGCACCCCCCTGCCGGAAACCACCCATGTCGTCGTCCTGGGAGCCGGGCTCAACGGCGACCGGCCCGGCCCGCTGCTGACCCGCAGGCTGGAGCACGCCCTCGCGCTCGACGCCGCCCGTGCACCGGACACGCCTCGTGTGGTGTTCGTCGTCTCGGGCGGCCAGGGCGACGACGAGGTCCGCTCCGAGGCGGAGGCGATGGCCGACTATCTGCGCGGACGCGGAGTGCCCGCCGACCGGATCGTGCGGGAAGACCGCTCCGTAAACACCGGGCAGAACCTCCGCTTCAGCGTGGCCCTCGTGGACGGCACCACTCCCGGCCACCGTGCCACGGTGGTCACCAGCGGCTTCCACGTCTATCGCACGACCCTGCTGGCCCGCCGCGTCGGCGCGCCGGTGCACGTCGTGGGCGCGCCGACCTCCCCCGCCTACTGGCTGGCCGCGACACTGCGCGAATTCGCCGCCATCCTGTGGCTGGACCGCCTCCCCCTGGTCGGACTCAGCCTGCTGCTGTCAGTGCCGGTGGCGACGGCGGTCTTCGAGCACTGAAGCGCCGGCCGCTGACCTCGTAAGAGGTCTAAGAAGTCATCTCATTTGGTGAGTCGGCGGTAGCAGATGAGGGTGCAGGCGATGGCGGCGAAGGCGAGGAAGTGTTCGGCTTTGCGTTCGTAGCGGCGGTGGAGTCGGCGGCAGCCAGCGAGCCAGGCGACGGACCGTTCTACGACCCAGCGGTGGCGGCCCAGGTGGGTGGAGGACTCGATGCCGCGCCGGGCCAGGCGATGGGTGATGCCCCGGCTGCGGAGCCATTGCCGCAGGTGGCGGTAGTCGTAGCCCTTGTCACCGTGCAGCTTGCCGGGCCTGCGGCGGCGCGGACCGCGTCGCGAACGGATCGGCGGGATACCCCGCACGAACGGCTCCAGGCCCTGACTGTCGTGCATGTTCGCACCTGAGATGCCGACCGAGAGGGGCAGCCCGGTCCGTTCCGTGATCAAGTGGATCTTCGACCCGTACTTGCCGCGATCTACCGGATTCGGACCTGTCAGATCCCCTTTTTCAGGGCCCGCATGTTCACCGAGTCGATCACACAGCGGGACCAGTCCAGCTCCCCGCGGGAACCGAGTTCGTCCAGGACCAGGCGATGGAGCTTCGCCCACACCCGGGCCTTGGACCACTCGGCGAAACGCCGGTGGGCTGTCGCTCCCGAAGGTCCGAACGAGACGGAGGGCAGCTGCTGCCACGTGCAGCCCGACGTGGCCACGAACACGATCGCGGCCAGCACCTCCCGATCCCCGTGCCGACGCCGGCCGCCTCCCTGAGGTCGACTCGGCGCCTCCGGTACCACCCGCTGGAACAACTCCCACAACTCATACGGCACCAGCCGCTCAACGATCCCCACACCGGAAGCCTACCGAACACTCCAAATGAGATGACTTCTTAGCAGCGGAATCCTCTCCGCTAGGGGCCTCATCGCGGCGTGCCCAGCTCTGCTGGGTGGACGACATCCGGTGGCCGGGCTGCATCCTTTGGCCGAAGGTGATTGTGTGGCGCATCGACCAACCTCCCCTACCGTCAGAACCCGTCGGCTGTACGCACGCCGGAGCCGTCCGCCGACCAGCGCATCGCCGGGGGCGGCACGAAGGGCACGTGGCCTCGGCGAGGTCCTCGTGCCCTGGGCAACCGCCTTGTCGGCCCTCGCGGCCGCGATCGGCCTGTTCTTCAGCGCCACGGTGGCGTCGTCGAGCGTGGACGCGACGCGCAGACAGTTGGACCAGGACGAGCGGCAGCAGGCCGGACGGGTCGGCTACTGGACCGAGCCGGCCGGCGAGCTCTCCGAGACGATCATTCTCGTGAACCGCTCGCTGGACCCGGTGACCAACGTCGAGCTGTGGTGGTACGCACCGGACGCGAGCATCGACCCGGCCAAGCACGAGGATGTCTTCATGGCCTTCTCGACCGTCCCGCCCTGCACCCGAATGATCTTCGATCACCGCGCCGTCGACGAATACCTTCTGAGCAGTTTCGGAATCGAGCAGGGCGGGGCCCCGCTCCGGGCGATCCAGTTCATCGACAGCGACGGGCGGCAGTGGTTGCGCGACCCGACCGGGCTCCGTGCAGCGGAGAACGAAAGGGTGGACGGCCGGGACCTCGGTGATGATGTGCCTGCTCGTCAGGAGCCCGCCGAGCACTGTGACAAATGAGCACTAGCCCGGCGGCTGCGGGGGGCGTCGGGACCATCCCCGCGGGCGCGGCGACCATGCCGTAGCGGTCGACCCGCGGCTTGAAGGCCAGCCCCGTTTCGCACGAGTCCTCCGGGAGAGGCAGGAGGAGCGGTGCCTCGTGGTGAAGTCCTGACGGGAGCTGCCCCTACGAGGAAGATGCCAGCGAGGTGCTGCGCGCCACCCCGATCGGGCACGACTACGAGGACCAGACCCCCACTCCGGGCTGGTGCGCACCCGCAGCACCTCCCCCAGCCGGCGGGCGTCCGTACCGTGGTAGCGCAGGGCGCCTCTGAGTTCCATCAGGGCCGCGGTCGGCGGCAGGGCCTGCACGATCGGGGACAGTTCCGCCATCTCCTCCAGGACCTGCCGGTAGGTGTCCTCCGGCAGCCGGTCGGGGCAGCGGACATGCATCACCGTGCTCTGATCTACTGACCTCTGTGTCGTCACAACGGTCACCTCCCACCCCTCACGTTATCGAACAGAAAATCGAACACACGACAGCGCGGGCACGATCTTGAGCATAGAATCGGAAAGGTGTTCGATGACCTGCCGCCCGATCTGGAGCGCCTGCACACGTTAAAAGTCACGTGGAATCTGCCTGGGTGATCATGTAGCGCTTCGCTCGCAACGTGCGCACCATCGAGGTCCTCGTCGATCGAGAGGCAGTCGAATCGGGTGCTGCAGCGGCCGGCGAGCCCTGGCAGCACTACGACCTGGGGCACGGTTTCTGCACCTACTCGTTCTTTGAGCAGTGTCCGCACCGCATGGCCTGTGCACGCTGCGATTTCTATACGCCCAAGGACTCCAGCAAGGGCCAGCTCCTCGAGGCGAAGGACAACCTCCAACGCATGCTCGCCACGATCCCTCTGACGGACGAAGAACAGGCGGCGGTCGACGACGGCCAGGCCGCGCTGGACCAGTTGTTGGAGCGTCTGGCGGACATCCCCAACCCGTCCGGTGCGACTCCACGTCAGCTCCTGCTGATCATCGAAGTCCGGCAGGGGGGACACGCCGCAAGCCTGAGCTTGACGTCGGAACTGCTGTCCCCTGCTTGCCGCGGTCAGGGTGTCGGTGGCGGGTGATACCTGTAGGACATGGAAGACGCGATCTCGGATGCGCTAGCTCTCCTGCACGACGCCTTTCCCGCACAAATCCGCCGTCGCCCTCTTGGCTGGAAGGCGCTCCGCTCCTGGGAGGACCGTCAGGGTGTGGTGTTGCCTGAGCCATATCGCACTTTCGTGGCCGAGATCGCGAACGGGACCGACGAGGGACCCCCTAACGAAGGCGGTCTGTTGCCTCTGGGAGAGAAGCCGGCCAGCTGGGCCGGGTGGGAAGCGGACTGCTGGATGAGTCCTGAGCCGTTCGATGGCACCGCCGTGCGCGGGCTCGCCCAGCCCTTCCCGCTCCACGAAGAATGGCAGTGGGAGTACGACTACTACGACCACGCATTGCACTCCGACGCGTTGCATCAGATCTACCAGTGCGGCTCGGTGCTGCTGGGCAGCGACCAGCCCGGTGAGTACTGGACGCTGGTAGTGAGTGGTCCGCAGCGTGGCCAGGTCTGGTGGCTCCGTGACGGATGCGCAGCTCCTTATGCCGATTCCCCGTCCGTGCAACTCAGGGGCGGCTTTCATGACTGGGTCAGGGACTGGCATGTCGGACAGGGCTGGTGGCGTCCCGAGTAGCGGCCACGGAGCGACTGCGCCGAACCGTGGGTGCTCTGTCGCTGCCGAGGACGCTTGACAAAGCTGATTCCACAGAATGCGGGTGCGGCACACCCTGTGGCTGCCCCGCATCGATGCGAAGATCGCCGCCGTGCAGCAGCGGCAGGCAGAAACCGAGCAGGGTCGGCGCCGCCGCCCCGAGCCGCCGGACTGGACAGTCGAGCTGGGCATCGGCGCCGGCCGCCCGCCGATCCAGGTCCACGCCGGTGACTGTCATATGGCAGGCAAGCGGCGCCGTCCCGTCGACCGTGACGAAGCACGCCGTCTCCTCGCCGATGGCATGCGGTCCTGCACCCACTGCCGCCCCGACACCCAACTCGACATCCCCGACTTACCCCGCGGCACCACCCCGGCCCTCCCACACCGTCCCCTGCCGCTAGGACACCAGCGCCATGAGCACTCCCCAGCCCCCTCCCCCATCGCAGACCCTGACCCGTCCGCATTCGTCTGCCTGGGCAGCCAGGTCGGCCCCTGCGCCGCATGCCAGCGCAAGACCCACAAGTACGGCCACGGCGGCAGCCGCGATGGGATCAGTGGTTGCGGAATGGTTCCCAGGGGTCGGGTAGGGGAGCGCTGGGGTCCTCGCCTTCGGTGGACAGGCCGACGTAGGCGCGGAGGGCGGGGCGGGTGCCGGGGAGGCCGTACTGGGTGAACTGCTCGTGGAGGTCTGAGCCGAACGGCGCGGGTTGGAAGTCCTCGGCGGTCAGCAGCTGGGCCAGGACCTTCAGCAGCTTCTGGCGTCCTGGGGAGAGCTCGGTGAACACCGTTGTGGTGTCCGTGGGTTCGAACAGGGCTTGCAGCAGGTTCTCGGCGCGGACTGCCAGCGGGCGGGGCACGACTCCGGTCTTCTCGAGGTGGGGCAGGGTGCGGACGATTTCCAGGAGAAGCCCGTCCGGGTCCTCGGTGGCGCCCATCAGGTGCAGCAGGCTTCGGACGGTGTAGCTGTGCAGGTCGCCAGCATGGTGGGCGGTGGCGGACTCGGGGGCCGGCCCGGCGCCGAAGGCCGCCAGCTCGGCGGCGATGCGCTCCGCCGGCGGCAGGCCGGGCGCGGCAGCCGGGTGCGCGACCAGCAAGCGGGTCAGGGCGGTGGCGGCGGCCCAGCGGGGCAAGGGGTGCTCGTGGTCGAGGTGGTGCCGGACCCGGCCGTCGGGGTCGTGGTCGGCGAGCAGCCCGACCGCGACGAGGACCGTGGCGACGCAGACTGGGTCCCGCTCGCCGTCGAGGCAGGCCAGCAACGGGAGCAGGGTGGCGTCGGCCTCCTCGGGGAACCAGCCGAGGAGGTACGCGGTCTTGGTGCGGATCTCCGGGTCCCGGTCGCCGAGCAGTTCGAGCAGGACGGGAAGCTGGGCGCGGACCGCGTCGTAGGAGCGCAGTGCGCCCTCGCGGGCATCGACGGGGTGCCCGGCGGCACAGTACGCCCGTCCCTCGCGCAAGTTCTTCAGCCGCTCCTCGTCGGTCTCGGCGGCGATCTGCTCGTCGTACCAGCGCAGATTTTCTTCGGGGCTGATGGCTGCGGCGCGCCACGCGGCGGTGTCGATGCCGAGCGGGAGGTTGTACTCGTCGTGCCAATCAATAGCCAGACGGGTCAGCAGCAGCAGCGCGTCGGCCCGGGCGCCGGCCGGGCCTGCGACAGCGATTCGGGCGAGGAACGGCACGGCGTACGGAGAGGCCGAGTACCGGGTGCCCTGGTGGAAGATGTTGCTGAACAGGCTGCGGAAGGCGTTCTCCCGGGCCTCCTGGTCCGGCCCGCACACCGTCCGGAGCTGGCCGGGCACGTCCTCGGCGCTGCCGTAGGCGTGCCCCAGGGCTGCCCAGTCGATGTCGTCCAGCCCTGCCAAGAGATCGTCGGATCGTTTCATGATCCGTATGCTCGCAGGGACCGCTGACACCGATCCCGCAGACGAGCTGTCTCCTTGAGCCCAGCGGAGCCGAACCAGGCGCATCGTCACGGTCCGTGCTCCCGAGCAGGCTACGCCGGAGGTACGTGGGCGGGAGGCCAAGTGCTTTCCTCAGCCAGGCGGTAGCCGAGCAGCGCGGAGGCCGGCGGCCGCGGCGCGCTACCCCTCCTCCCCCACCCCGCCAGCACCCGCCCCCGCACCGCCGTCACCGTCATCGGACACCGACCGCACCAGCCTCACCACCACACTCCCAACCCCTCCCACCCGCTGTCCCCTCCCCCTGGATACCTGCCACCCCTCACGAATCCCGACCACACCCACCCCAAACCAACCGACCGAGCGAACCCCACAACCCCAGGCCACACCCCCCGCACACCCCACCAACCCGCCCCGCGAACCCAACACCCTTCAGGTAGAGCGGGTCTGGCGCGACATGCAGACCACCTACGCCCCCGCCGGCACCGGCGAAGTCCAGCGCATCCGCCTCGCCCAGGCCCTCCTCCACGAACACGGCCACCAGAAATCGGAAATCTTGCGGTAGGTGCCGATCATGGTGACCTTGTCGGGGCCGTACTTCTCGGTCACGTACCGGATCACCTCGACGCGCCTGCACTCGTCGAAGTCGATGTCGACATCGGGCGTGGAGACGCGCTCGGGGTTGAGGAACCGCTCGAAGAGCAGGCCGTGCGGGATCGGGTCGAGGTCGGTGATGCCCATCGGGGTAGGCGACGATCGAGCCGGCCGCGGAGCCACGCCCGGGGCCGACAGCGATGCCCTGGTTCTCCGCGGACCGGTTGGCGCGTAGAGGCAGATAGCTGAGGGCTCGCCCGACAGGCTGCGCGCCGCCCGATACCTTGCAGCCCTCGAGCGATGTCATACGATGCAGGGGACACCTCGGGACTGCCGGGGACTGACCAGGACTCGCTGAGGACGGTCAAGATCTAGCAAGCCTCAAGGGGCCTGACGCTGGTTGCACCCAGCCGCCAGACCCCTCAAGGGTGCCGCAGTCGCGAGCCCGGCCGTGTAAGAGGCGGTCGGGCTCTCTGCGTGAGTGCCCACCAACGGCCGTACCCTTCTTCTGGTCAGAGCCAGAACTGCAGCACTTCCCAAATGACCTTGCCGATCACCGGCGCCCAGTCAACCAGAGCCTGCCGCTTCGTACGGCGGCTCTCGCACCGAGCACAGCGACCAACCGGATCTGACTCCGTGGCCATTCGCATCACTCCCTTCAGCCCCTTGTAGGGTTCCTGAGCAGGGCTCAGGAGTCCGCCTCATGCCGAGGCAAACGTCTCGGTGAGGCTTCCGGGAGAAGCAGCCCCAAGCATAGGCGTCCCCTGAGCATCCGAAGACGCCGGGGACCACAACTTCTGGGCCGCTGGTGCGATCCAACCACTACATATGGGGGCCTGGCCCATACATCCAGGCTGTATCGCGTGTCGCGCCTGGAGACTTCATCACTCTCGGCCCTGCCGTTGCAACGGAACCCGAAAGACACCCGCACATGCACCCCTTTCACTGTGCCGCCCACGGGATCCCGTGGGCGCCGCAGACAGGAGAAGTGGGGCACTCGCGGAGCTGGGGCAATTCCGGTCCACAGGGCGCCGGATGGCAGACTGAGGCCACACCTCACAAGGTCATCCGTCTCGATGGCGAAGAGTACAACAATGAGCCCTTTTGCCCGCCGGGCGGCATGTTGGCTGCACAACACGACTCATGATCAAGTCAGGCTATCCACGCTTTTCACTCGAACGCGTGTTTGGCGCAACCTTTCGAAGGCAACTACCTACCGTTGTCCATCTCCAGCTCGCCGACCATGAGCTCGTTCTGGTG
The DNA here is from genome assembly GCF_042737245.1 of Streptomyces sp. NPDC060002. Lineage (NCBI taxonomy): Bacteria > Bacillati > Actinomycetota > Actinomycetes > Kitasatosporales > Streptomycetaceae > Streptomyces > Streptomyces sp. NPDC060002. The sequence continues at coordinate 4,130 of NZ_JBHWUW010000055.1, read as the reverse complement.
CTGGATGACGTGATGTCGGCGCCGCCTAGGTTCGTGGGGAGCGCGCATCAGTGCAGGACACGCATGATCTCCTCCTTGCAGTCCTCGATGTCCGGGTGGTTAACGTCGAGGACGACCATCTTGACCGGGCACCGTGTGGTGCCGGCCGCCGGTCGAGGATCGACTCCATGGAGTCGTCGACGCCCAGGATGAAGGCGGAATCCTGCTTTGCGCTGCGGGGGGCGACGTAGAACCGCTGAGGGGTGCCGCCGGCGCCGCGGAAGTAGTTGCTGGTGACGATGTTGACTGCCTTCACCGACAAGAAGTCGGGGAACTCGACGCCACGCTGCTGGAAATTGACCGAGCGGTCGCGCCAGTTGGTCATGACAACGTCACAACGCTCCCATAGGGCTTTTGCGGCGCGGAGGACAGACCTGCCGCCACCGTCGTACGAAGGTCGACGACACAGGGACGCCTGGCCGCCACTGAGTTGGAAGCACCCCGACACGGTGGCCCGCCGTGTACCAGAAAGCCGGTCGAAAGGCCTCGGTCACTGTCGCCCGGACCGTGAGAGCTTCGCGTGGGTCACGGCGACGGCCGTAAAACCGTTGCCGCCATCCTCACCAGCGCCTTCCGGCTGACGCCCGGACTGCCGCACACCTGGTCACAGCTTCAGGAACAGCATGACGAGCCCAGCCACGGCCACCGCAATGGTCAGGGCCGGAGCCATTGCCGGATACGTCTGGACGATCAGCGCAGCAAGTACTGCCGCGATCAGAACGATCGCGGTCGTGGAGCGCTCGGTATTCATGAAAACTCCTGAGTCTCGGAAAAGGGTCCTCCCGTCCCCGACGAAATGGGCGGGACATCCTGAGGTCCGCGATGGCTGCCTCGAAGTCCTCGAGCGAGTCGAACGCCCGGTAGACGGAGGCGAATCGCAGATAGGCGACGAGGTCGAGTTCCTGCAACGGGCCGAGTATGGCCAGCCCCACGTCATGGGTGGTCAACTCGGCGCTTCCGGTGGCCCGCACCGCCTCCTCGACCCGCTGGCCGAGCTGAGCCAGAGCGTCCTCGGTGACAGGCCGCCCCTGGCATGCCTTGCGCACGCCATTGATGACCTTGATACGGCTGAAGGGCTCGGTGACTCCGGACCGCTTCACCACCATGAGCGAGCACGTCTCCACGGTCGTGAAACGACGGGAGCAGTCAGGGCACTGGCGGCGCCTGCGGATCGACGTGCCGTCATCCGTCGTACGGCACCCGCGCACCTCGCAGGCACGTGGTCGGTACGGGGCGCGGCGCAGGAAGCCCTTCCGCTCCAGTGCCATCAGCTGGTGGGCGACCGAGGACGTGCTGGACAGGCCGACCGCCTGACCGGTCTCCCGCTCCGACGGCGGGGATCCGCGCCCCTGCGGATCGAGTGCCGTCGTACGGCTGTCGACGACAGGGCTGTCGGGATGCCTACAGAAGGGGCAGTGCATGAACTCCCACCCTCCTCACAGCAGACTCAATGGCCTCGCCGGGCCAAGAAGGGGGCCAAGGCCGTAAAGCGTGCTCAATTTGAGGTTTGGTTCGAGCAACGTCGCTGGTCACAGCGCTTGTTGAGGCGCGAGGGGCGTGATGTCAGGGGGCGCCCCTTATGCTTGCCCTTGGTCTTCTACAGAGGTCCACTCACGCTTCGCGACGAGGCGACGAGAGGTCCCTCGTCGTGGAGGTCTGGTCAACCGGCCGGGCACCTATGGACATCGTGGAGGACCAGATGATTGGGGAGACCCCCGCTTCACCGGACGACGAAACAGAGAAGGAGGAGGCTGTCGAGCGGCGTCGGAAACGGCGTCAGATGCTCTGGCAGTTCCTGCTCGACTGGTCGCCGGTGCTGGCGGAACTCACCAAGGTCGTGATGCAGCACCTCTCCTGACGGAGAGCAGCGTGAGCGGGTCGCACACGTCCGGGCAGCAAGAAGCCCGGCCGGTTGATGGGCGGCCGGGCTCCTGCTGTATCGCGAGGAGGGCCTCTGACCTGGGTCGCACCCCAGGGAAGGGGCCCTCCGGCGTGTAGACGGCGTGTCTACACCCGCATCCCGATCGTACCCGCCTCTAGAGCCTGGCCTATAGAGGTGTAGCTATACGGGGTCCCCGTGAGCGTCCAGTACGCCGACCGGCGTCCGCCGACATTGCTGTCCAGATTGGGGTCCGCACCAATTGGTGCGGACCCCAATCTGCTCGCGGCCCCAAAAGTTTTCGATCCGGTGTGACGTTTCGCGATTCGGCCTGCATAAGAGCGACCGAGCGCGTACAACCAGTCGGGTTCTCTCCTGAGGTCGCGCGGAAGACATCGTCAAAATTGAGAGAACACCACACACCGAGGTGATCTTCATGTCCGATACCCATTCCATGATCGCGGAGGCTCTGGACGGCCTGCTCACCGACCCGCGCCCGCTGCGGATCCAGCAGGATGCCGCTCTCGTAGCGGACCTGACCCTGGGCGGTTTCAAGGGCACGGAGTACGAGGTGTTCGAGGACCGCCTGCTGCGCGACAGCATGCCGATCCTGCGCGGCATGCTCCGCTCCGGCGCCCTCATCACCTTCTCGGTGCAGCACTTCGAGAAGCGCAAGATCCCCTTCACCGTGAGTAGCGCGAACCGGCAGCTCCTGCACGGCAGCGACGCCGAGAGGGACGACATCCTCGTCGATGTCCTTATGCACGCGAGGAAGAGCTTCCGTCAGAAGGCCCTGGTCGAGGGCGGGTGGAACCCCAGCTTCAAGGGACCGAAGGGATCCTGCTGCCTGCTGACCTACTTCATCGGCCGGTGCCTGTGGGACTTCCGCCGTGTCTACCTCCGCTGGGCCCGGCAGCGCGAGATCATCGCGCGGGAAGAGGCCGCGCTGGCGGACCCGGAAGCGTTCCTCCAGGTGCTGCGCGCCACGCCGCACCATTGGGAGCCGGAGGAGATCCTGTTCGGCGGCCACTTCATGGACCTGCTGTACACGCAGCCCGCCGAGACCCAGGCCGTGGTGCGTCTGACCTACGAGGGATACGGCGACGGCGAGATCGCCGAACGGCTCCATTCGACGCCCGGCGCCGTGCGCACCCGCCGGTACCGCTTCAGGTCCGTTCTCTACCAGGCCGCCCGCGAGGGCAAGATCTGGATCCCCCGCCAGCTCCACGTCAACGGCCACCGAGCGCAGCGGCGAGCCGCGGCATGAACACGGCCTGCTCCTCCTGACCCTCGCGCTCGCCGTGAGAAGCGCGAGATCCGTCGGCGGAAGTCATCGGCTTCGGCATCGCCGGTCGGCCGGCCCACCAGTACCCGGCGTCGCCGCCAGCAGAACCTTCGTCTGCGCCATGCCGGCCATCGACGTCGCGGGTGCCCCCTCGGAACGCTCATCGCGGCCATCAGCACCGCGTGCGTCACAAGCATGCTCCAGCGCCCCATAACAGGGGTGTAAGAGCAGCGTGCCGTAACAGTTCTTCCCCCATCAGCACCTGGCGCCGGATCATCCGGCGGCATCACCGGAGCAACACCACAGCAGGTCACTCGGCGAGGCCCGGGCCAGACGGCCCGGGCCTCGCCGCGTCGTCAACGGTCGCTGTCCAGCGCGGCCGTCCCGGCCCTACGGGGTGAAGGACACCACCGCTCCGGCACCAACACGAAACAAGCACCCCTACCCGCCCTGACGGCCGCCCGGCCCCGACTCCTCGAAAAGAGAACCTCCATGACTGCCCACCAGCCCACCGCCAACACCAGCTCGCCCGCCCCCGCCGACGACACCGCACGCAAGTCCGCGGCCCCCTCCTTCCCGGCGCCGCGGAACCCGGCCGCGAACCGGGCCGTACGTCCCGCGACGACGGCCCCCTCCCCCGCCCTGCGGCCCGCGCCGGCCACCGCCAGCCGGTGGAAGCGCACGGCCCGCCGGGCGCGCATGGCCGGCGCCCGCACCCGCGCCACCGCCTGGAAACTGGTGAAGATGTCCGGCGTGGAGTTCATCAAGGGCTTCGCCCGCAAGACCGGCACCCTCACCGCGCTCATCGTGTGCGTCGTCGTCATCGCCTACGCGCTGGGCGTCGACCCCGCCGAGGCCGTACGCCACGTACTCGGCGTGTAACCACCCCGCTGCCCGGAGCCGATCGGCTCCGGGCAGCGGGGGCCT
>NZ_JBHWUW010000054.1:0-54052 GCF_042737245.1 Streptomyces sp. NPDC060002 | reverse complement strand
ACCATCCGGGAGTTCCTCGACGCCGACCTCGTCGACACCATGCATGTGGCCGTCTCACCGGTGAAGCTCGGGTCCGGGCTACGCCTGTGGGACTCGCCCGACCAGCTGCTGGACCGGTTCCACATGGAGGTCGTGCCCAGCCCGAGCGGCGTGACGCACCACCTCTTCTGGCGCAGATGACACAAGAGACGACCCGGGACCCTCGGTACGGCCGGCGCGAACGTTCCGGCAGATGAACGCGTAGGTGTGGGCGAGTTACCGATGCAGACCCCAGTACTCGCCCACAACCACCAACGCACCACACAGGCAGCAGACCTGCAGGTGTGGTGCGCCTCAGGGACAGCCCCCAACTGAACAGGCCCGCATACGGCCCCACACGAACCGCGATCCGCTGCAGCCAGACGTCGCCGCCGGCTCGGCGAATCTTTCCGGTCACAGCACGAGGTGCTGAGGGCCGGTCACCAGTGCCCGTAAGGGGCCGACGGCGTGCGTGAGCGGGCCGTCGGGAGAACGGGTGACCGCGTGGGGCGGCGCGCGACGTCTACGCGGTGACCGCGCGTCCGCCGCCGCACAGATGCCGGCCGGATGCGGCTTCGCACGACCGGAGCATGCCGGATCCTCCCAGGTCCCGATGGAGCCCGAATCGATCACCCCGCACCCGGCCTCGGCGTGCAAGGGGGCACACCCCGGTGCGAGCTCGTTAGCCTATTCGCCGACCTGTGGGCGATTCCTCCACCACTTCGGTTCCTACTCCCCTGACCTGCGTGAATGCCCGTGCCGCAGCAATCGATACGCCTGTCCGAGCGAGGTGTGTGCCGATCCGTCATGTTGCGGAGGTGACACACCGTCGGTTGCCTCGACAGTGGTGCACAATTCAGGCGCTGTACAACAGACCGGACACTGCTCCGCTGGAGGGGTTCTTGTGCGCAATAAACGTGTTGGCATCGGTATCGGCCTGATGGCCGGTTTCCTGGCTCTTCAGATTCCAGTCGCCGCTGCCGCCGGTGACTCAGGTCTCGACATCAGCTCGCGGCAGACCGCCCAAGGCTCCACGGTCACCGTCAGCACCACCGCATGTGGTGCTGACGTGACCTACGGCAAGGGCGAGTCCGAGGTGGCAGGGGCGTTCCACCTCTACGAAGGCGAGAGCAAGGGTGTGCTCACCGGCGAGTTCACCGTGCCGGAAGGATCTTCGCCCAGCACGGACACCGTCACCGTCAAGTGCCCGCCGCGGATCAGGATCACGGACTCGTACCGGCTCCCGACACACCAGCCTGACGGTGCCGTCGAGGCCGGTTTCGGACACCCGGGGCAGACGTCCACGCAGCTCGCTCTGGGCGCAGCGCTGGTCGCCGCAGCCGCCGCCGGGGGGTTGGTGAGGATGCGTCACCGCTCGAGCTCGAACCGAAACTGACCGCCCGTCTCCCCACCGGCTTCCTCACCCCCGCCGGCTCCCGGAGCCTCTCCGGTCCCGGGAGCCGCCGGGCACCGATCGCCTCCCTCTCCCCCGCTGTAAGCAGAGAACCGACCGCGATGGCTCCCAGGAACACCACCGACTCCTCCTCTTCCTCGTTCATCCCTTCGGCCAGGCTTCTGGCCTGGACACTCGTGGTGGGTGCCGTGCTGGTGACCGGCGCGGTACACGACGAGCGGCCACCACAGCCTTCAGCGGGCCAGGCCTTCTCCCCTCCGCCGGGCGCCACGGCCCGCCGCACCGCCGCTCCATCGGACCCCGCCGTGTCCCCGCTCCCGCCCGCGGAACCGCTCTGGCTCCGGATTCCCGCCATCAACGTGAACGCCCCCGTCACCAAGCTGCACCTCGACTCATCGGGGGCGCTCGAGCCCCCGCCCGCCGACCGTCCCGACCTCGCCGGCTGGTACAGCGAGGGCACGACGCCGGGATCCGCCGGGACAGCCGTCACCGCGGGCCACGTGGACCTGCCCGGCGGCAACGCGGGCGTCTTCTACGAGCTCGGTGTCCTGACCAAGGGCGACACGATCGAGATCAACCGGGCAGATCAGCGCACCGCCGTATTCACCGTCGACGCCCTCGAGATCTACGAAAAGGACCGCTTCCCGAGCGAGAAGGTGTACGGCAGCTCCGAGCGGGCCGAACTACGGGTGATCACCTGCGGCGGTGGTTACGCCAAGGACACCGGATACCAGGGCAACATCGTGGTCTACGCGACACTCACCGCAGTGAGATGACGTCATCGCACGGCGTCGGTTCCGGCACGGTCCCTGCCGGCCCGGTCGCGGGCATCTGGCGCAGGCTCACCCCGATGGCCTCGTATGGACAGAGGCAGGTCCCGTCCCGTCCATGCTGAACCGCGGAAGCGCCCGCCGACCGTTCGAGCAGATTCAGCAGGTGGAACTGCTGGAGATCCTGATTCCGGTGACGCTGTAAGTGTTCGCGAACACGGTTTCAGAATTCGGAACCAGGCATATCGAGTTCCCGTCCTGGAGCCGGAGGTACGCCACGTCGTCGTTCCGGGTGTTCACGACGTGGTAGTGCGGCCGGGACCTGACCGTCTGGTAGGAACTGGTGACATCGCGGTACTTCGTGATCGGCGTGCCCGCGCTATAGGCGTGCTCGTCCACGTAGAAGCAGACATAGGGGTACGGGCAGCCATGGGTGGGGGACTCCGCCGGGGCTGCCGATGCGCCGGTCACGGACATGGCCGCGACGGCCACACTCGCGCCCGCGAGGCCGGCCGCCTTTCGGATGACGGACTTCATCACATCTCCAAGAATTAGGTAGATCGTCTGATACGGCAGCTGTAGATCGTGATCCGCTGCGGATGCCGCTGGTCAGCCGTGGTCCGTGCGACACCAAGAGCATCGGCCGTCACCGGAGTCCGGCGCAACGACTGCCGTCCCTTTGGCGACGGTGGAACCATCCCAACTCATCTGACGTGCAGGGATATGAGTCCCTGGGACAGGGATCGCGGGCGGGCGACGGAGGAACGGTGTCGATGCGGGACAATGTCGAGGAGTTCGCGGCGCTGCTGCGCCGGCTCAAGGACCGCACGGACCGGAGCTACGGCTCCCTGGCCCGCCGCCTCAACATGAACACCTCCACGCTGCACCGGTACTGCGCGGGCGAGACGGTGCCGCAGGACTTCGCGCCTGTGGAGCGGCTCGCGGCCTTCTGTGAGGCGACACCGAAGGAGCGGCTCGAGCTGCACCGGCTGTGGTTGTCGGCGATGGCGGATCGGCAACGGGTTCGTACGGCCGGTTCGGCGGAGGCGGCGGTTCCGGCACCGGACACGAACGGGGCGCTCGTCGAGGAAAGCAGCTCCGCTGAGCAGCCCGGGGATCCCCACCCAGACGAGTCCACCCCCTCCCCTGCTCCCCGCCCCTGGTACCGCAGCCGACGGGTCCTTGCGTCCACCGCCGTCACCTGCGTGCTGCTCGCCACCCTGCGCAGCACGTCCGCCCTGTCGGACGACCGCTCCTCCGAGGCGGACGCCTCCCGCCCCGCGGGCCCGCGGACGACCGCCCCCGGCGCACCCCACCGTTCGGCGAAACCGTCGTCGGCCACCGCGTCCCCCTCCCCTTCGCGGAGCTCCGCGTCGCCCGGCCCCCGGCAGAGAACCCCCGCCTCATCCTCCACCGGCAGCGGTCCCACCTCGGCCGCGAAGCCGACCACCGGCCTGCCCCTCACCTGGAGCACCGACTCCCTGGTCTGGGACAAGGGCTGCGACCACGACTACGTCATCGACAAGCCGCCCGCACAGGTGCCCCCGCCGCCGGTGGAGCAGGACGCCGGCGCGTGGGCGGCGACGCAGGGCGCGGTGCACGGACGGCAGACGAGGGTGCGGATCTCGGTGCAGGGGAGGTCGTCCACGGCGGTGGTCCTCCAGGCGCTCCACGTCCGCATCGTCAGCCGCGGCAATCCGGCCGCCGGGAGCGCCTACGCCATGGGGCAGGGCTGTGGCGGCGACCTCACACCCCGCCGCTTCACCATGGACCTCGATGCCGACCGCCCCATCGCCCGCCCGAAGGACGGCGCCGACAGCGAACACACCCTCCCGGCCGTGCACTTCCCGTACCGCGTCTCCGCCGAGGACCCGGAGGTGCTGCTGGTCGACGCGACGACACAGACCTACGACGCCCGCTGGTACCTCGAACTCGACTGGTCCTCCCAGGGCCGCACCGGCACGATCCGCATCGACGACCACGGCCACCCGTTCCACACCACCAGCATCAAGGGAATGCCACGCTACTGGTACGGCACGAACGTCGCAGGCGAGCGTGCCTGGGTCCCGTACGACAGCTGAGGGCATGGCTTGAGTCTCCAGTGACTGGAGACAGCAGAGTGGGGGGCATGGACGTTACGACCCTCTACTCGATCGGGGAGCTTTCCCGGCGGACCGGCTTGTCTGTGAGGACCATCCGGTTCTACTCCGATTCGGGGGTGGTAGCGCCGACCACCCGTAGTCCCGCCGGCTATCGGCTCTACGACCTCGACGCACTGCTTCGTCTGGAACTCCTCCGCACACTGCGCGAGCTGGGCCTGGACCTGGCCACGATTCAACGGGTACTGGACCGCGAGCTCTCGGTGGCGGAAGTCGCCGCGGCGCACGCCGACGCCATGGACGTCCAGATCCGGGTGCTGCAACTGCGTCGAAGCGTCCTGCGAGCCGTGGCCAGACGCGGGTCCAGTCCCGAGGAGACCAAGCTCATGCACAGGCTCACGCAGTTGTCCGGCGAGGAACGCCGACGTTTGATCGACGATTTCGTGGATGGCACCTTCGGCACAGTGGATGCCGACCCGGCCGCGGTGGCCATGGTTCGCGCTGCCACTCCCGACCTCCCCGATGATCCGTCCAGCGAGCAGGTCGCCGCGTGGGTGGAGCTCGCCGAACTGGTCGGCGACGAGGACTTCCGTGCCCGGATGCGCCGGACGGCCAGGTGCCAGGCCGCCGGGCGCACGCTCGACATCGAGAGCGAGGTCGGCGAGCAACTGATGGAGTTCACCCGTCAGAAGGTGGCCGAAGCCATGGAGTCGGGCATCGACCCGCTCGGCGACAGGGGTGCACCCGTCATCGACGACCTCGTGCACCGCTTCGCCGGGGTGCTCGCGCGCACCCCTGACAAGGAATTCCGGGACTGGATGACCCAGCAGTTCAATGAGGCGCACGATCCCCAGGTGGACCGATACTGGCGGCTGGTGTGGATCGTCAACGGCTGGCAGGTAATACCGAACCTGATCCCGGTGTACCCCTGGCTCATCCAGGCCCTGCGAAATGACCGCGCCGCACAGTCATCGCAGTGTGCACCGCCCCGGATCCCTGAAGGAGCAGTCCCGGACGGTCTCAGCGAACCCTGAGCGGCGCTCCTCACAGGCCTCGAGGATGTGAGTCAGTCAAAGAGGGCAACCAGTCCATTCACCCAGATCGCAAGGAACACCAGGACCGCCACCAGGCAGCCGACGCCCGCCAGCACTCCGCCGGCCGTCAACGGCTCGGAGGGCGCCTCGGACTCCCCGTCCGGGTCGTCCCGGTAGGAGGCGGGGTCGTCCCAGTCGACGGGGTGCCCCACCTCCTCGGCGCAGGCGGTCCGCACCGCGACCAACTGCCCCTCCGCGAAGGCGGTGGCGGCCTTCGCCTCAAGGCCGTGCCAGGCGAGGGCCTTCATCCGCCACCCGGGAGACCCGTACCGCGCCTCGAAGGCGGCGGTCTCCTCGGCATTCCGGTCCTCTTCGAGGTACATCCAGCGCCCAGCCTCGGTGGCGTCGCCGTAGAGCCGGTACACCTCGGCCAGACGACGGCGGAGCGTCAGGTCGTGCGGGAAGGACGAGATGAGACCGCGCAGGCGCTGGCGCGCGACTGGAACCCGGCCGGCGGCCAGGTCTGCATCGACTCGGGTAAGGGTCTCTCTCAGCGGCATGAACGCATGATCGGGTACCGCGCTGACCTACGTCGACCTGATTTTGTCGCGCAGCACTCGCTCGCTCTTGACGGCATCGGCTGAATTTCACTGAGACCCGGCACCGCCGGTCACGGGACAGCCTTCAGGGGCTTGTCCAGACTCGGGCTCACCACCCGGCCCCTGCGCCGCCCACTCCACACCGTGCACCATCGGCCCAGAGCGACGGCCCGGTCCCCGTATGGTCCACCGGACAACCGCGTACTCCCCCGTCAGTGCGCGCTTCGGTACCGCAGCCTCGCGTTCACAGAGACGGGCTATAAGATCCCTTCGCTCTCATGCCTGTGCCGTGAGGGCCTCGTGAACGGGGGGAGTTGCGATGAGCGACGGGATCGAGCGGGAGTACCGCAGACGCCGGGGAGTACCGCCCGCGTTCCTCACCATGCTCATCGCGGCGGCACTGGTCACCGCCAGCGCACTGCACGCGATGGCGACGCTCGGACCGTCGGGCTGGGACGTGCTGGCCGTGGCGGCCTGGCTGACCGCCGCCGGCCGGGTGGCGCTGGAGCAGTGGCGGGCGCGTACGTTCGTCACCGCCGACGGCGTCACCGTTCGAGGGCCGATACGCACGCGCAGCTGGGCCTGGTCCGACATCTACGGCATCCGGGTCGAGAACAACAGGGGGAGCGCCCCTCGGTGGTCGGGGTATCTCTATGCCACCGACGGGCACCGGGTCCGCCTCCCCCACCTCGACGAGCATCAGCTGACCGACCCGGTCGCCGAGGTCGCCGACCTGTGCGCCACCGCCCTGCGGCTCGGACTCACGTCCCTGGAGACGCGACCGGAGACGGAGGAGCGCATCGCCCGAGGGGCGCGACGGCGCAAGGCGTGGCAGCGGGCGGTCATCGCGGGCCTGGTCGTCGCGGCCGTCATGTTCGTCTACGACATCTGGTCGGTCTTCGACGACCGACCGACGCACATGCTCCTGCTGGTCGGGGGTGTCCCGCTGCTCTGTCTCCCCGTCTTCTTCCTCGTCCTGGACCGCGTCGGCGAAAGTCAGAACCGCCGCCTCACCGACCCAGCGACCGGAACCTCCGCCGGTGCGCCGATTGACTGACCAACTCCCCTTCAGGCCGCGATAGTTCGCTCCCCGCACACACCACCACCACGAACACCGGAGCAGTAATTGCGGTCAGAGAGTGCAACGAACCTTGGAGGAACGAAACGGCGCAAGTTCAACGGGCTTCGAATGAGACCGAAAACGCTTCCACCACGCCTGCGCCCTCAACCTCAGCAGCGAGCAGGCCCGCGCGGCACTGACCGCCGCCGACGCGCACGAGGAACGGCTCCCCGAAAGATCCATGGCGGGTCGAGGACGAGCGGAGTCTGGTGACCACGCGGTCGGCCCGGACGGCCGGGATTCAGACGGCCAGGCGGCGGATCGCGACTACGGCCGCGTCGTCGTCGAGGTGTCCGTGGACGTGGGTGAGCAGGTCGTCCTGGAGAAGGCGCAGCAGTTCGTCGGGGTCCTCCTTGGTCCACTCGGGCGCCCGATCGGCGAAGGGGTAGAAGACTCCGCCGGCATCGCGTGCTTCGATGACGCCGTCCGTGTAGAGGAGCAGCAGGTCACCGACCTCGAACGGGAACGTCTGGACCTCGTAGGCGGAGATGCCGAAGAGTCCGCCGAAGCCGATCGGGAGGTGGCTCGCCTCGGGCATGAGTGGGGTGATGCGGTTCCCACGCAGGAGGAGCGGTGGTGGGTGGCCGCAGGTGATGAGGTGGACGACCGGATCGTGGTCGGGGATGTCGAGCAGCAGGGCAGTTGCGAAGTCCTCGTCGGTGTCCTGCTCTGCCTGTGATCGCCACTGGCTGGTGTCCCAGCGGAACGCGGCGTCCAGGTGGACGGCGAGGCGCGGAAGGGTGGCCTGTCGATGTGCGGCCGCACGGAAGGCGCCGAGCAGCAGGGCGGCGTTGTTGATCGCGGCCAGGCCATTGCCGCGCACATCGCCCATGAGGAGCCGGGTGCTGTGGTGGACGGTCCGTGCGGCGGCGTACAGGTCTCCGCCCAGCTCGGCCTCTTCCTCGGCCGGAATGTAGAGGCTGGCGATCCGCAGCGGGCCAGTGCGTGCGGGCAGTGGCTGCAACAGGACGCTCTGCGCCGCCTCGGCCACCGACCGCACCCGCTGCAACTGCCGCTCACGTCGGTCCCGCACCACGCAGACGGTGACACAGGCGACGGAGACGACGATCAGCGCGGTGATCTGGGCCTGGATGTTGGCGGTGGGAAGGACCCCTCTGAACACGCCGATCAACACCTGGGCCACCACCGCGAGAGCTCCCATCAGCGCCGTGACGCGGGCGCCGGCGAACGCCACCGTGATCGCGGGCGCCGCGACCAGCAACGGACCGAGGTGGATGTGCGGCGGAGCCAGCACATCCACCACACAGACCGCGACAATCAGCCCCACTGGGATCACGACCAACGCGGGGGCATGACCCGGCCGCCAGGTATGCCGGAAGTCCAGCCACGGTCGAAGGCCCATGCCTCAAGCCTTCCACCTACCTGCGCGTACGGAGATACGCCGCTCCGAGAACCGGGGGCCGTGGCAGTGGCCGTGGCCGTGGCCGTGGCTGTGCGAAACGGGAGCCCTCATCGGCCTCTCCCACCACATATCAGCGTGCGGCGTGGACGACGACTCTCGGCTGCGCAGGGTTTCCGTTCACGGACACCCTGCGAGGGGACCGCAGGATCCGGATCCCTGAACCTGCCGGACCCGCATGCGCACCACGGCCAGCGATTCGGGCATCAAGGATATTGATTCGGCCGAATGAGGAAGCGAAGAGAGCGATGGACGCCCCAGCCCGGTGACGATGGGGTCGACACGGAACACCTCGACCGGGCGGAGGAGGACGGATGGGCAAGCAGGTCAAGTGCGGGTCGACCAAGACCACGACCGGAAAGCGGTGCCAGAATCCGGCGATGATCGGCTACTCCCGCTGCCAGTTGCACCGAGGCGAGTGGACTCCGCCGCAACGGAAGAAGACCAAGAAGCGCTGACCCTGCGGTCCCCTTGTCGGGCGGACCGACTTGTCGTCCGATCCGCCCGACCAAGTCCTTGCTGCTGGCATTGGCCGCGGCGGTGACGACCATGGACGGGCTGCCGTCCCGTCGCGGATCAGCTGGGATCTACTCCTGTCTTCCACGGTCGACCCGGCGACAACAGCAGCCGCCGGCTCCTCCGGCACACCCCGTCGCACTGCCGCCGGGAGCGGACCTGACCGTGCCGTTCGGTTCCGCGGCGACTTCCGTCCCAAGCCCTGACCCCGCTGGGCGGTAGGTGCAGTCTCCGTAATGCGCATTAGGTAATACGCATTAACAGGAGAGGTGCACCGTGGAACCCAGGAAGCGGCCCGGACGGGCGCCCGCGCCGGACGTACGGCACGGCCACGGCAGGCCGAGGTGGCCCGGCTCGCGGGAGTGTCCCAGGCGACCGTGTCCCTGGTGCTCTCACCGAAGCCCGACGGCAATGGACGCATCATCTCCGAGGAGACCCGCCGACGGATCCTGGAAGCAGCCCGCAGCCTGGGTTACGTGCCCGACCCGGCCGCCCGCCGGCTGGCCGCGGCCCGCAACAACCTCCTCGGCGTCTTCAGCTTCACCGCCACGTTCCCCACCGATGTGCAGCACTCGTACTACCCCTTCCTGGTCGGCGTGGAGCGCGAGGCGGCGGCGCTCGGCTACGACCTGGTGCTGTTCACCGGGTCGAGCACCGGCGGCGCGGGAGCCGCGGGTCCCGACGCCCTGGGCCGGGTCCGGCTCGCCGACGGCTGTCTCTTCATCGGCCGGCACACACCCCGTACGGAGCTCAGGCGGCTGGTCGAGGACGGCTTCCCGGTCGTGCACCTGGGCCGCCGTGAGGAGTTGGAGGACCCGACTTTCCTCCTGCTCACGCCCATTCGACGCGTCGTAGCGAAGTCGGACGGACTGCCCCGTCACTGCCCGCCGGCCGGCGCCCGGGTCAGGACGGTGGAACCTGGCCGCCGGCGCCGGGCGCGCCGGCGCGCAGTCCGTCCATGACGAGGTCGAAGAGCCGGGCGGCGCGCGGGCGCCAGTCGTCCGTGGGCGCCATCTGCCACAGGCCGCCGATGGCGAGGACCAGGTCGTCGGGGGTCATGCCCGGCCGGATGGCGCCCACCGCGTCGTTGGCGCGCAGGAGGAGTTCGGCCGCGTCGGTGACGGGGGTGTGCGCCGGCCTCTCGGGGCCGCCCGGCGTGCTGGTGGCGAGGCGGATCGCGTCGGCGAGGCCGGCCTTGGTCATGGCGAACTCGGCCAGCCGGTCCATCCAGGCGCGCAGGGCCTGCTCCGGCGGCAGCCGCTCGAGCAGCTGGGCCGCGCTGTCGGCGACCTGGCGCATCTCGTGGCGGTAGATCTCCAGGACGAGGGCCTCGCGGTTGGGGAAGTTGCGGTAGAAGGTGCCCTGTCCGACGCCCGCCTTCCTGGCGATCGCACTGAGAGGGGCGTCGGGGCACAGCGTCAGCTCGGCCAGTGCCACCTCGAGAATGCGCTCACGGTTGCGCTGTGCGTCCGAGCGCAGGGGCGCGTCCTTCTTGTGCTGCACTCGATTCTCCTCGGGAGTGCGGGGCCGAACCCCACCCTTGCTAAGCGGACAACTGTCCGTTACGTTTGCCGATAGCGGACGACTGTCCGGTTGGGTTCACCATAGCCCCGGCCGGGTCCGCGCGGGAGTCCGCGAACACCGTCAGCGCCGTCCCGTGCGCCCACCCCCGCCCCACGAACGACGCACCTCGGCAGCCGTCAGGCACCGGCGGCCGCCGCCCCAGGTTCCGAAAGCGCGAAAGAAGCTCTCATGGCCTTACCGACGTCCAGCGTCATCACCCTGCACATCAACGGCGAGCGGCACACGCTGCCCGTCGACCACCGCACCACCCTGCTCGACGCTCTCCGCGAGCGACTCGACCTCACCGGCACAAAGAAGGGCTGCGACCAGGGACAGTGCGGGGCCTGCACCGTTCTGGTCGACGGCCGCAGGACCCTGGCCTGCCTCCAGCTCGCGGTCGCGGGCGAAAGGCGTGAGATCACCACCATCGAGGGTGTGGCGGACGGCGACCGGCTGCACCCGGTGCAGCAGGCCTTCCTCGATCTCGACGGCTACCAGTGCGGCTACTGCACGCCGGGACAGATCTGTTCGGCGATCGGGGTGCTCGCGGAGCACGCCGCCGGATGGCCGAGCGCCGTCTCGGCCGACGTACGGCCCGCGGCCGGACCACCACCCCTGACGGCCGACGAGATCCGTGAACGCATGAGCGGCAACCTGTGCCGCTGCGCCGCCTACCCCTCGATCGTCGAGGCCGTCACCAGGGCCGCGGATCTTGGGGCCCCGGAATCCGGAGCCGTGGCGCGCACGGGTGCCGGACCGGAACCGAAGGAGCCTGCGGCATGAGGGAGTTCGACTACCGGAAGGCATCCGACGTGCCGGGCGCCGTCGCGCTGCTCGGCTCCGACCCGGACGCGCGCTACCTCGCCGGCGGCACCAATCTGGTCGACCTGATGAAGACCGGCGTCGAACGTCCGGGACGGCTGGTCGACGTACGCGGCCTGCCGCTGGACCGCGTCGAGCCGACCCCGGCCGGCGGCGTCCGGATCGGCGCGACCGTCACCAACAGCGACCTCGCCGCCCATCCCCTGGTCCGCACCCGCTACCCCGCTGTGGCGCAGGCGGTACTCGCCGGGGCCTCCGGCCAGCTGCGCAACATGGCCACCGTCGGCGGCAATCTGCTCCAGCGCACCCGCTGCGCCTATTTCGCCGACACCACCGGACCCTGCAACAAGCGGACTCCCGGCAGCGGTTGTCCCGCCGTCAGGGGGGAGAACCGCAACCACGCGATCCTCGGCGCTTCCGCGCACTGCGTGGCCGTGCATCCGTCGGACATGGCCGTCGCGCTGGCGGCCCTCGACGGCGTGGTGCACTACGAGACCGCCACGGGACCGGGCGAACTGCCCCTCGGCTGGTTCTATCTCCCGGTCGCCGACACCCCGCACCGCGAGACGGCCCTGCCGCCGGGCGCGCTGATCACCGGCGTCACCCTGCCGCCGGCACCGGTCGCCGCCCGTTCCCGCTACCGCAAGGTGCGCGAGCGCGCGTCCTACGCGTTCGCCGTCGGCTCGGTCGCCGCCGCGCTCGACGTCCGCGACGGTGTCGTGCGCGAGGTGCGCCTGGCGTTCGGCGCGGTGGCCTCCCGGCCCTGGAGGGGCCGTGCCGCCGAGCGGATCCTCACCGGGGCACCTGCCGACGCGGAGTCGTTCGCGGCCGCCGCGGACGCCGAACTGGCGGCGGCCCGGCCCCTGTCGCACAACGGATTCAAGGTGACCCTGATGCGCAACCTGACCGTGGCCGTGCTGAGCGAACTCGCCGAGGAGGCCGCCCGATGACGACGACCGAGGCGCCCCTCGCCGCCGTCCGCGCCGTCGGCACCGGTCACGTCCGCGTGGAGGGGCGGGACAAGGTCACCGGTGCGGCCCGGTACGCGGGCGAGATTCCCTTCGCCGAACTCGCCTACGGCTGGCTGGTGTCGTCCACGGTGGCGCGTGGCCGGATCCGGGACGTCGAGGTGGACGCCGTCCTCACGATGCCAGGCGTCCTCGCCGTGCTGGACCATCGCAACGCCCTGCCGCTGAAGACCGACTACGTCGGCCTGCTGGGCACCGTCCCGGACCCGACGTGTGCCGTCTTCCAGAGCGACCGGGTGCCCCACCTGGGCTGGCCGGTGGCGCTGGTGGTCGCCGAGACGTCCGAGCAGGCGCGCGAGGCCGCCGAGGCCCTCGTCGTCCACTACGAACAGGTCCCGCACGACGTCGGGTTCACCGGCGGCCACCCCGACGCCCACCCGTCCGACGGCCATATGCCCGCCGTGACGGAGAAGGGTGACCTGGAGGCCGAACTCGCCGCGTCCGCCGTCGTCGTGGACGCCACGTACACCACTCCGGAAGAGCACCATCACCCGATGGAGCCCCATGCGGCCACCGCCCGCTGGGCGGCCGGCCGGCTCGAGGTGGTGGACTCCAACCAAGGTGCCACCTGGGTCGTCGCGGAGCTCGCGAACCTCTTCTCCCTCGATCCCGCGTCGGTGCGGGTGCGTTCGGAGCACGTCGGCGGTGGCTTCGGCAGCAAGGGCGTGCGCGCCCACCAGGTCGCCGCCGTGATGGCGTCCAGGATGGTCGGGCGTCCGGTACGGGTCGTCCTGACCCGTCGTCAGATGTTCACACTGGCCGGCCACCGCAGCCCCACGATCCAGCGGGTCAGGCTCGGGGCGGACACCGACGGGCGCCTGCGTGCCCTGGACCACCACTCGCTCAGCCGCACCTCCACCGTGCACGAGTTCGTCGAGCCGAGTGCCGGCGTGGCCCGGGTGATGTACGACGCCGACGCACACCGCACGGAGAACCAGGTCGTACCGCTCGACGTCCCGAGCCCCACCTGGATGCGCGCTCCGGGCGAGGCGCCGGGGTCCTTCGCACTGGAGGCCGCGCTCGACGAACTCGCCCACAAGTGCGGCATCGACCCGATCGAGCTCCGGCTGCGCAACGAACCGGACCGGGGCCCGGTCTCCGGTCTCCCGTTCGCCGGCCGCAATCTGCGCGCCTGCTTCGAGGAAGGCGCCCGCCGCTTCGGCTGGGACCGGCGCGATCCGCGGCCCGGAGTGCGGCGCGAGGGGCGCTGGCTGCTCGGCACCGGCACCGCGGCGGCTTCCTTCGGCGCCGGGGCCGCCCCGTCCACGGCCTCGATCACCGCCGAGGCGGACGGCCGCTTCACCGTACGGATCGCGGCGGCGGACATCGGCACCGGCGCGCGGACCGCCCTCACGCTGGTCGCCGCGGACGCCCTGGACGTCCCGCCGGAACGCGTACGGGTGCGCCTCGGCGACAGCGCGTTCGGGCCCGCGATGATCGCGGGCGGTTCCATGGGCACGCGTTCCTGGTCATGGGCCGTCATGGCCGCCGCGGGCGAACTGCGCGACCGGCTCGTGCCGGGCGCGGCGATCCCGGCCGAGGGCGTCACCGTGCGCTCCGACACCACCGAGGCGGTCGCCGCCCTCGCGCAGAAGGAACGGCACTCCTTCGGCGCGCAGTTCGCCGAGGTCGCCGTCGACACCGCCACGGGCGAGGTTCGGGTACGGCACATGCTCGGCGTGTTCGCGGCGGGGCGCATCGTCAACCCCCTCACGGCGCGTGGCCAGTTCACCGGCGGCATGATCTGGGGCATCTCCATGGCCCTGCACGAGGAAGCCGCGCGCGACGCGGCCTCCGGCGGGCCCGTCGGAGCGGATCTCGCGGGCTACCACGTGGCGACGCACGCCGATGTCTCGCGCGTCGAGGCGCACTGGGTGGCGGACGACGACCCCGACGACCCGGTCGGCATCAAGGGCATCGGCGAGATCGGCATCGTCGGCGCGGCCGCCGCCGTCGCCAACGCCGTGTGGCACGCGACCGGCGTACGCCACCGCAGCCTGCCCATCCGCCCCGACCGTGTCCTGACGGGCGGCCGCGATGCTTGACCTCGCGCCGCAGCTGGGCGAGTGGCTGGCCGAGGGCCGCAAGGCCGCCGTCGCGACCGTGGTGTCCGTCGGCGGCAGCGCGCCACGCGGTCCGGGCGCCGCCCTCGCGGTCGACGGGGAGGGAACCGTCATCGGGTCGGTGTCCGGCGGCTGCGTGGAGGCGTCGGTCTACGACCTGTGCGCCCAGGCGCTGCAGACCGGCGACAGCGTGCTCGAGCGCTTCGGCTACAGCGACGAGGACGCGTTCGCGGTGGGCCTCACGTGCGGCGGGGTCCTCGACGTCCTGGTCACCCCGGTCACGGCGGACGGTCCGGTCGGTGCGCTGCTGCGTTCCGCCCTGGACGCGTCGGCACAGGGCGGGCCCGTAGCCCTCGTCAGGGTCGTCCGCGGTCCGGAGGGGCTTCTCGGCGCCGCGTTGCTCGTGCACGCCGACGGCTCCCGGGAGGGCGGGCTAGGCGGGCACGAGAACCTCGACCGCGCGGCCACGGCACAGGCCCTGGCCGCGCTCGACACCGGCCGTACCGTCACGGTCGAGCTGTCGCAGGACGGATCACACTGCCCCGGCGGCCTCACCCTGCTCGTCGAGACGAGCGTGCCGCCGCCCCGGATGATCGTGTTCGGTGCCGTCGACTTCGCGGCGGCCCTGGTCCGGGCCGGCAAGTTCCTCGGCTATCACGTCACCGTGTGCGACGCCCGGCCCGTCTTCACCACCCCGGAACGTTTCCCCGAGGCCGACGAGGTCGTCGTGGACTGGCCGCATCGCTATCTGCGGGGCACCCGGACGGACGGACGCACCGTGGTGTGCGTGCTCACCCACGACGCCAAGTTCGACGTCCCGCTGCTGGAGGTCGCGCTGCGGTTGCCGGTGTCGTTCGTCGGCGCGATGGGTTCGCACCGCACCCACGCCGACCGGGACCGGCGGCTGCGCGACATCGGTCTCCAGGAGCACGAGTTGGCGCGGCTGAGGTCGCCCATCGGCCTGGACCTCGGGGGGCGTACGCCGGAGGAGACCGCTCTGTCGATCACGGCGGAGATCGTCGCCGCCCGCCGGGGCGGGTCGGGCCTGCCGTTGACCGGTTCGGACAGGCCGATCCATCACCGCCACCCCGCCTGAAGGGCGACACGCTTCCTTCGCGGAGGCGTGCAGCCCGTCCGGTGGTCCCTTCCCTCGCGCGGACCGGGCCGTCGGGCGAACCCGGACCCGCTGCTCGACCTGGGCACGGCCCGAACCCGGGCCGAGTCGGCGGTCCGGAACCGGTCGGCCGTCACCGGACCGGTGCGGTCGGCCGCCACGCCCGACGAGGCGGTCGCGCGTGCCTGCCGGGGGCGGGACGATCAGAGGCGAGTCGGCGCGTAGAAGGTGCTGATCCAGGCGTCACCGGAGGAGTTGACCGCGACCATGGTCGCGTGCTGGTTGACGATGCCGAAGTAGTAGGTGCGGGTGGTGCCGGTCTGCGTCAGGGCGCTGTTGACCGTTGCCGCGGAGGTGTCGTTGATCTTGTCGCGGGCCTCCTGGAGGTACGTGGCGATCAGGCCGTGGACGCCGGCCTGATCGCCGGGAATCTGTGGCGTGGTGCGCAGGATGTGCTTGAGGGCGTGCCCGGCCAGGGCGTTGGGCGTACGGAAGTTGAGCCGTGCCCTCCCGGCCTGGATCGTCGGGGCGAAACCCGGCCGGTGAGTCTGCCAGTCCGCTTCCACGCCCAGCCGTACCGGTCCCGCGGCCGTGGCAGCGGGCGAGCCGACCGCCAGGGCGTACATCGCGTCCACGCGCCCCGGATACGTGCTCGCGTCGTAGGCCCCGCCGAAGTTGCTCACGGCGGCCAGGAAGAACGCGTGCAGCTGGGTGAAGTCCAGGACCGTGGCCGCCTGCCGGCGGTCGGCGAACGCCGTCCCGGCCGCGGCGACCACCGGGTTCGCACCGCCGGGCTGGGACCTCGCAGACTCGTGGTACCGCAGCAGCACGATCTCCTCGTCCAGGGTGGTGAAGCGGTCGGCGGCGAGCCCGAGGGCGTTGCGCGCGCCCGGTACGTCCGACAGGTGACGGTCCAGGGTCACCCGCCACCTCCCGAGCGCGGCGGCGAACGTCCCATCGGTCGCGGTCACCAGGGCGGGCAGAGCCCCGGCGACCCGGACCCCGTCCAGGAACGCCGGGTGTGCGCGGAAGGACTCGCCGTTCGCCCCCTTCACCGTCCACACAGGATCGGCCGGCGTGTACACGGCTTGCTGAGCGGTGAGTGCCTGCTTGAGGTCGTCCCATGGCATGTGCGTATCCCCCTCGGTGACATCCGCCCGCCTCTGCTGCCGCCGGGGCTCTCCCCTGCCGGACGGCGACGAACGGCGGCCGATCGGCGCTTCCCTCACTCTTTCGTGGCAAATCCGGCGTGCCAACCGGGCGGCCGGGGCGCGCGGAAGCAGAAAGGGCGCACCCGACGCACACCGGCGGGGGCCGGTGACACGAAGCCGGAAGCCATGGCCGTGCTCGACGTTCTCGATTCCGTACAGCACCGGAACTGATGGCCGCACAGTGCCCGATCCTCCGTCGAACCGAGTGCTCACGCCTGCTCGCGCGAGAACAGGGCTACGCGGACACCGCGATCACGTGCTTGCCCACGACTCCGCCGCGCTCGAACGCCTTGTGTGCCGCGGCGACGTCCGCGAGCGGGTACACGCTGGCGACCACCGGACGCAGCGCACCCGAAACGACCTGGTCGGTCAGATCGCGCAGCACGGCACTGTCCGGATTGGCGCTGAAGGTACGGATTCGGCGTGAGCCGTGCACGCTCGACGCGGCGATCGCGGCCAGGGCGCCGGCCGACAGGCCGACGGTGACCATCCGGCCGCCCTTGGCCAACCGGCCTCGGTAGCAGTGCAGTTCCGAGCCGACGGTGTCGACGATGACGTCGAACGGTCCGATCTGGTCCGACGTGGTGGAGCCGTAGTCGAGAACCTCGTCGGCACCGAGGCCGGTGAGCAGTTGGGCGTGGCGGTCGCGAGCCAGCGCGGTGACGTGGCCGCCCAGCGCGTGCGCCAGTTGCACGGCGGCCGTGCCGACCCCGCCGGCCGCGCCCCGCACCAGGACCCGTTCCCCGCCCGCGAGGCGCACGCTGTCGCGCAGCGCGATCAGCGCCGTGGCGCCCGCCACGACGAGGGAGGCCGCGTCGACCGGCGAGAGGCCCGCCGGGGCGGGCGCGATCCGGTCGGCGGGGACCACGACGTACTCGGCCGCCCCCGCGGTGGTGTGCCGCTGCCGGGGATGCACCATGCCCCACACCCGGTCCCCGGACCGGTAGTTCTCGACATCGGCGCCTGTCCCGACGACGACGCCCGCGAAGTCCAGTCCCGCACCGATCGGGAAGCGGCGGCCCGACACCATCTTCAACTCCCCGGCACGGACGATCACGTCGTGTCCGTTCACGCTGGACGCCTCGACCGACACCAGCACCTCACCGGCTCCGGGAGCGGGGCGGTCGACTTCGTTGATCCGCAGGACGTCCGGTGCACCGTAACTCGTGATCTGAGCGGCCTTCATGTCGCTGTTCCTTCCGTGGTCGTCCGGTGTGGAACCGATACTGGTCCCCGCTCTCGACATCACGGTCGTTCGCCTTTTCCTGGGACTGGCAGACCCACCCTCCCCAGAGGTGCCCGGGGCATACTGGCGCCGTGACCGACGACCCCCTCGCGCCGACAGACGACCCCCGACGCGAACTCGCCGCATTCCTACGGACCCGCCGGACCCGGCTGCGGCCGGAGGACGTCGGCCTCGAACCCGGCCCGAGGCGGCGTGTGGCCGGGCTGCGGCGTGAGGAACTGGCCCTGCTGGCGGGGGTGAGCTCGGACTACTACCAGCGGATGGAACAGGGACGCGACGTGCGGCCCTCCGAACAGGTCCTGGACGCCCTCGCCCGCGCCCTGAACTTCTCCACCGAGGAGTGCAGGCACCTGCACAGCCTCGCCGCCGCCGCACGCACGCCGGCCCGCACCCCGCGCCGGTACGAACCCGAGGAAGTTCCGGACACCACACAGCGGCTGCTGCGCACGATGCCCTCGCCCGCGCTGGTCGTGGGCCGCTACCTGGACGTACTGGCCTGGAGCCCGCTGGCCGGCGCGCTGCTGGGCGAGTTCACCCGGCTCCCGGTGACGGAGCGGAACCTGCTGTCGCTCCTGCTGCACCCGGAGGCCGACCAGACCTGCCCGGAGCGGGCCGCGACCGTCGCCGAGCTGACCGCGATGCTGCGTGCACAGGTCGCCGCCGATCCGGGGCACCCGCGCGCCGCGGAGCTGGTCGGCGAACTCGCGGTCCGTAGCGACGAGTTCGCGATGCTGTGGGCCCGCCACGACGTGGGTGAGACGACGCGCGGCCGGATGCGCGTCGACCACCCCCTGGTCGGGGAGCTGAACCTGGACTGGGACGCCTACCCGCTGCCGGGCACTCCCGGCCCGGTGCTGATCGTCTACACCGCCGTCGAGGGCGGCCCCGACGCCGAGCGGCTCCAACTGCTCGGCGCTCTGCTCAACGCCCGCTGATCCAGGGCACATTCCACGCCCCACGCCCCACGCTCCGCAGACGCCGGCATCCGATCCGGGCTCCATGGTTCGGGGCCAGGGCGGACCGTACGTCGCCGTCGTACAGCGCCGTCGTACAGTGCGTCGTACAGCGCTGGCAGTCCTGCCGGGACGGCTCGCGCCCCTGGACCTATGGGGGTGCCGGGCCGGTCTCCGGGCGGACGGAGCCGACTCCCACTCAGACCGGGACGGCGCCCGCGGGCGGCCCGCGCCCGGCCGCCGTCCCGAACCGGCCTACGCCAGGCCGGTCAGAGACCGGTACGGCCCGGGAGATCGGCTGGAGTCACGCCGAGCGCTGCCAACAGCCGCACACTCCGGTTGCCCGGCTCGCTGAGCAGCCGGGCGAGGAGGTCGGAGGTACCGCCGGCCATCGTGTCCCTGAGCAGCTCTCGGGGCGGCACCGAGTCACGGCCGAGGTCGGTACTCGCCATCACCGCGCGCACCTGTTCGTGCGCCACCCCGACCTCGACCAGGGCCTTGCCCCCGTCGTAGTCGCCCTTCGCGTCCTTCGTCAGGTGCGGATAGGCCCGCGCGACCGCGTACGTCCTCATCATGCCCAGGAGGACGTCGTCGGTGCGGACCTTCCCACCGTGCTGCCCGGCGAGTTCCCCGGCCTCCAGGCGCGCCCACAGCACCGGGTGTATCGCGGCGTTGAACGGCGTCGTCCGGACGAGGAGCGTCGTCCAGAACTGCCCGAGCTCACGCGGCTTGTAGCGGCGGCGGCCCACCAGGGCGTCGCGGGTGGAGTGCAGGTCCGGCGGGACGATGTCCTCCTGGGCAGGGGGCTGCCCCGACCGTACGGCTTGCCGCAGTGCGGTGACGTCCACCCCGGACTCATTCAGGTAGCCGACCGCCCCGTCGGACGGGTCGTCCAGGAGGGCCGCCAGCAGATCGGCCGGGGTGCGCTCTGCGCCCTGACCGGTCACGGACGGCTGCTCCTGGCACCGGGCAAGCGCGGTCGCGCCGGCCGTGCTGAGCGTGAGCGAGCGGTCCGCCTGCCCGCCCAGGGAGACCTCGACCTCACCCGGTTCGTCGTCCATCGCCGTGACGCCCCTGCGGACCACCTGTGTCGTGAGGTCGTACGGTGCGAGGAACTCCTGGACCCGTCGGTCCTTGCTGATGCAGGCCAGCAGGTCATGGGTGTTGACGTGACGTCCGGCGTAGACCGGGCGCAATGCGGTGAGCAGGCTGTGGTCCGCGTGGAACTCTGTAGTCATGGGGAGATTCTGGCCGAGTTCCCTTCGCGCCGGAACGGAAGTACACGCCCTGCGACGGCGGCAAGGAGGAGTTGTTCGCGCTCCGCGACCACCTGGGCGTCGACCGCAACGTCATCGTGCAGGCCACCTGCCACGGCGCGGACAACAGCGCCATCGCCCCGCTGGCTGGAGAGCAGGGGCGAGCACGCCGAGGCGGACACGGTCCTGAGGGAGATCGAGGCCAGCGTCGCCGCTGAGAAGGGCCCCCTGGCCGAGCCCGCGCCGCCGGTCGACGAACCGCCGTCGACGAAGGCGCCGCTGCGGCTGCTCCTTCAGAGGAAGTACCTGTTCCCGACGCTGCTCCTCACCGTGCTCTGGATGACGCAGACCATCGGCTTCTTCGGCTACTCCAGCTGGGCGCCCACCCTGCTGGCCAAGGAGGGCTTCAGCGTCGAGAAGTCCGTCTTCTACGTGGCCCTGACCACCGTCGGCGCACCGCTCGGCTGCTACCTGGCGTCCCTGGTCACCGACCGCTTCGAGCGCAAATGGTGCCTGGTCGCCTTCGGCACGGTCATCGCCGCCTGCGGTCTGCTGTACGGGCTCACCTTCAACCCGGTCCTCATCATCGTGTTCGGCGTCCTGGTGAACCTCTTCGAGCGCGGCTACACCGCCCTCGCCTACGCCTACTCCCCCGAGCTCTTCGACACCCGCAGCCGCTCCCTGGGTACGAGCGTCTCCTACGGCCTCGGCCGGCTCTCGAACGCCGCCGGCCCGCTGATCGTCGCCGCGCTCTACAACGGCCACGGCTACCAGAGCGTCTTCTGCTTCATCGCCGGCACCTGGCTGCTCGGCGCGGTCGCTCTGGCCGCCTTCGGCACCCGCACGCGTTCGGCACGTCTTGCCGAGGCGGATCGGCAACGCGTGAGCGTCCCCGCCCGAGGCAGACCGAGGCCCGCAGAGGAAGGCCCGCGAGGCCGGTCCGACCGTGGACGTCGGCGGCCCGGTGCTCGCCGGTCAGCCCGCGGCCGGCGGTTCGAGTGAGGCGATCGGCATCGCCGCCCTGGTGCTGCTCGTGACCTTCGGTCTACTGGCCGGCGCGGGGGTTGGGCAGCGACATACGGAGACTCGCCCGTGTCCGGGTCACCCGCCCTCGCGGGGCGACGACAGTGGTGTCGGCGGAGGCCGGCGGGGTCAGGCGCGGCGCACGTCGACGTCGCCGTTGACCGTCGTCAGCGTCATCGCCGGGCCCTGGCGGTCGTCGCTCGTGGTCACGCCCACCGTGGCCCGGCCGTTGTCCGTACCGGCCGTGACCAGATACGCGGGGGCGTCGTGCGGAACGGTGACGCCGACCGAGCCGTTGGTGGTGGCGGCGGTGACGCCCGTCGGCGCGGTGGCGCACGCGAGGATCACGTCGCCGTTGGTGGTCGCCGCGTGCAGCCGGCCCGCGTCGAGAGCCGTCGCGCGCACCGAGCCGTTGCGGGTGGCCAGCCGTACCGCTGCGTCGCCCTTCCCGGAACGTGTCACCGTCACATCGCCGTTGACGGTCGTGACGTCCAGCGCCGCGGCGAGTCCCGCCACGTCCACGCCCGCGTCGCGGGCGCTCACCGTGACACTCACGCCGCCCGGGACCTTCACATAGGGCATCCGGGGGCACGCTTCCTCGCCCCGCGCCCGCTCCCGGTCCGTGCAGGACAGGTCCAGGGTCCAGGTGTCGCCGTCGTGCGACCAGTCGCCGTCGGCGCGATCGTCGACGGTGACCCGACGGCCGTCGGTGGGGCGCAGCAGCAGACCGTTCTCGGTCGTGATGACGAGGTGGCTCCCGGATCGCGCGAGGGCGGGCGGTCCCGCTGCGGCCGATCCACCCGCTCCCCCGTGCTCCTGGTCACCGCAGGACACGGCGAAGGGGAGGACCGTCAGCACAACGGTCGCAAGCAGCACGCGCCTTGCCGGCTTCGCCTTCATGCCCTTCCGGGTGCCCCGAGTCGGTACCGTCATGACCCATGCGGTTTTCGATATGCCGACGATATGTGGCGACTCGTACCCTCGGAGCATGCGAGTGCTGATCGTCGAGGACGAGCCCTATATGGCGGAAGCCATCCGCGATGGCCTACGACGGGAAGCCATCGCGTCCGACATCGCCGGTGACGGTGACACCGCCTGGGCACTGCTGGGCATCAACGCCTACGACATCGCCGTCCTCGACCGCGACATTCCCGGCCCTTCCGGCGACGAGATCGCCGAACGCATCGTCGCCTCCGGCAGCGGCATGCCGATCCTCATGCTCACGGCCGCCGACCGGCTCGACGACAAGGCCTCCGGGTTCGGACTCGGCGCCGACGACTACCTCACCAAGCCGTTCGAGCTCCAGGAACTCGTGCTCAGACTCAGAGCACTCGACCGCAGACGTGCACACAACAGGCCGCCCGTGCGGGAGATCGCGGGCCTGCGGCTCGATCCGTTCCGCCGCGAAGTTCACCGCGACGGCCACTTCGTCGCGCTGACCAGGAAGCAGTTCGCCGTGCTCGAAGTCCTGGTCGCTGCCGAAGGCGGTGTCGTCAGCGCCGAGGAGCTCCTGGAGCGGGCATGGGACGAGAACGCGGACCCGTTCACCAATGCCGTACGCATCACGGTCTCGGCACTGCGCAAACGGCTCGGTGAGCCCTGGGTCATTGCCACGGTGCCCGGCGCCGGGTACCGCATCGACACGCGACCCGCGGCCGGCCACGAGGGAGGAGACCGTGGATAGGCGGCCCGGGTTCAGCGTTCGCTTCAAACTCACCCTCAGCTACGCCGGATTCCTCATGTTCGCCGGGCTGCTGCTGCTCGCGGCGGTATGGGTGTTCCTCCTGCGCTACGTCCCCGATCGCGCGATGCTCATCAACCCCGATGAGGAGCTCGAGGGTGTCTTTCCCGTCCGGTCCGTCCTCCTGAAGGTTTTCGCTCCGAGGGCAGCCGCGGTACTGGCGTTCCTGCTGGTGTTCGGTCTCGTGGGCGGGTGGATTCTCGCCGGCCGCATGCTCGCCCCGCTGACCCGCATCGCGGACGCCACCAGCATGGCCACGAAAGGATCGCTCTCCCACCGGATCCGGCTGCCGGGCCGCAAGGACGAGTTCCGTGAACTCGCCGACGCCTTCGACGCGATGCTCGCCCGCCTCGAAGCGCACGTGGCCGAGCAGCGGAGATTCGCGGCCAACGCCTCGCACGAACTGCGCACCCCGCTGGCGATCTCGCAGGCGCTTCTCGACGTGGCCCGCAACGATCCGACGCAGGACCTCGGCGAGATCGTCAACCGCCTGCACGCCGTCAACGCCCGGGCCATCGACCTCACCGAGGCGCTGCTCGTGCTCAGCCGCGCCGACCAGAGGTCCTTCACCCGAGAACCTGTCGACCTCTCCCTGCTCGTGGAAGAGGCCACCGAGACACTGCTCCCGCTCGCCGAGAAACGCGGTGTCACGGTCGAGACCTGCGGTGACATCGCCCCGGCTTTCGGCTCACAGGCGCTCCTGCTGCAGTTGACGACGAATCTTGTGCACAACGCGATCGTGCACAACCTGTCCGACGACGGCACGGTGCGGGTCGAGACCGGCGCCGGCCCCGAGACGGTGGTGCTCACGGTCGAGAACACCGGCGAGAAGCTCTCCCCGCGGTTGGTCTCGACTCTCACCGAGCCGTTTCAGCGCGCCACCGCACGTGTGCGCAACGACCACGCAGGCGTCGGACTCGGCCTGGCCATCGTCCGGCGGATCACCGAGGTGCACGACGGGTCGCTCACCATCACCCCACGCGCTGCGGGCGGACTCCGTATCGCCGTTCGACTGCCCGCACCACCAGCGCTTTCTCCGAAGGAGGTCTGACCAGTGAGCGAAGCACTACGAGAAGTTCCGGATGCGCGGCAGCAGGGCGACGCCGAGGAGCGCGCCGAGGTCCTGGACACGGCTCGGGCCGGGCAGCGCGACGCCGGTCGCCGCGCGGACACCGGCTCGGGTGGCCGGCGGGCGCGTATCCGCCGGGCGATCCGCAGCCTCTCCGGGCCGGACCCGTGGAAGCGCGGCCCCTTGCTCACGGCGCTGGCGCTGATGCTCGGCCTGCTCATGCCGCTGCACGCGGAGATCACGGACGGGGGCGGTCTCGGCAGCCTGGTGGAGACGTTCCTGCCGTGGTTCGGCCTGTTCGTCCCGGTGCTCCTCGCCGGGGCCCTGTGGCGCCGCTCCGCCGCGGCGGTGGCCGCGCTGCTGCTGCCGGTCGTGGCATGGCTGAGCCTCTTCGGCGGACTGCTCCTCGACAAGTCCCAGCCGGGCGGCGACCTCACCGTGGTCAGCCACAACGTCAACGCCGAGAACCCCGACCCGGGCGGCACCGCCCGTGACCTGGCCGCCTCCGGGGCGGACCTGCTGGCGCTCGAGGAGATGGCCCCGCAGACCACGGTCGCGTACGGGAAGGAGTTGGCGAAGGCATACCGGTACCACACGGTGCAGGGCACGGTCGGGCTGTGGAGCAAGCTGCCGCTGTCGGACTCCCGTTCGGTCGACGTCCTGCGGGGCAATGCCGGGCCGCTGGCGCACACCCGGCGGGCCGAGGACCTCCCCGTGGACCCGCCCCGGGCGCTGCGCACCACGGTGGCCACGGACCAGGGGCCGCTGGTGGTGTACGTGGCGCACCTGGGGTCGGTGCGGCTGATGCCCAGGAACGGCTTCTGGACGGACTCACGCGACGTCGGCGCGGCCGCGCTCGCCAAGGCCGTCGCCGCCGAGCAGAACGAGCGGGTGGTGGTGCTCGGCGACATGAACGGCACCACCGACGACCGCGCGTTCGACGGCCTCACCTCGCAGCTGCACTCGGCCCAGGAAGCGGCCGGGGACGGCTTCGGCTTCAGCTGGCCGGCGTCCTTCCCGATGGCGCGGATCGATCAGATCCTGGTCAGGGGCGTGGAGCCGAAGAGCTCGTGGGTACTCCCGGCCACCGGCAGCGACCATCTGCCGGTGGCGGCCGGCATCAGCTGGTGACCGCTGCCGCCGGCCGGTCCCGCGAGAGGGGCGGGGACGCAGTCCCCGAAATCTGCCCAGCACTCAGGGCAAGCCCCGTTGCGGGACCGGAAGACGGCGGCGTAGTCGTCCCCGCAGGCGCGGGGGCAGCTCATGTGCCGCCGTTCCGCGGGTCGCCCGGCTCGCCGGCCGGGCGCCCCGCGGCCACCTGCGTCAGCCGTTCTCCTTCACCGCCATTTCCCCGAGCAGGGACCAGTCGTCCTGCGGGACGGTCACGTTCACGATCCTGGGGGTCTCGGCGAGGTACGGCGGCAGCTCGGCGCAGGCCGCGGCGAAGTGCTCGGAGGAGACGTGGGCCGACCCGGCCTCGTCGTCGCGGAACGCCTCGGTCAGCACGTACTCGGCGGGGTCGTCGACGCCGCGCGACCAGTCGAACCACAGACATCCGGGCTCGCCGCGCGTGGCCAGGGTGAAGCCGCGGGTGATGTCGGGCCAGTCGTCCGCGTGCTGGGGAAGGACACGGAACCGGGCGGTGATGAAGATCATGATCTTTCCTTGCGTGTCGTGGGCGGCCATCGGGGGTGGCGACACCCCTCGCCGGACGTTCGGCGGCCTGGTCAGAACTGACAATGACACGCCGGCGGACTTGGCCTCGGCGGACGCCTGGCCCTTCCCGGCACGAAACCGTCGTGCCGCTCAGCGGCGAGGTGAACGCAGATGGAGAACCAGAGTCCAGTTCCCGCAACAACCGTGAAGAAACCAGGTGAATCAGCCGCGTGTTCTTCGAATTGCCGGGCACAAGGAGCGTCGGAGGTTGATAACTATGGTTCCCCTGCTTCTCGTTCTTCTGCTGGCCCTGATCCTCTTCGGCGCGGGCTTCGCGCTCAAGGCACTGTGGTGGATCGCCGTCATCGTGCTGGCCGTCTGGCTGCTGGGCTTCGTCATGCGCAGCGCGGACACCGGCGGCCGCAAGGGCCGCTGGTACCGCTGGTAACCCGCCGAACAGCGGCTGACCTGTGGGCTCCGGGAACACCCGGGGCCCACAGGCATGTCCCGGCGGAGTCGTCTCAGCCGAACGGAGCCGGAAAATCGCCGAGGTGAACCTCGTGAAGGACGATCCGAGGACTCTGTTCGCAGCCGTGTGCGCCGCACCGCGCCCGGCGTCGTCAGGGCAGGACCGAGTCGATGTATCCGCCGTCGACCCGCAAGGCTCCGCCCGTCGTGGCGGAAGCCTGGCCGGAGCTACGGACGTCGCTCCTCCGCCCGCCGTCCACCCGCTGCCGGGCCGCTGGTTCGCGGTCCCGGCAGCGGGTTCATCGGTGTGATCTGCCGTCCCTCCCCTGGATCACGGGAACGAGGTCACCTTCGAGGGCACGGTGTCCGTCCCCGAGGTCGGGGCGCCCGTGTCGTTGATGACGTGGGCGTACTGGCCCTTGCCTCCCAGCGAGATCACCTGGAGGTTGTGCATCTTGACGCCCGCCTTGACCGGTACCTGGAAGCCGTGGCGCTGCACGATCGAGGGATCGGAGGTGTAGTTGCAGTAGCTGCCCAGACCCCACGCCTCGTGCACGGCCACCGTGTCGGCGACCTTGTAGGCCGCCCACCCGACGATGCCGTCGTGCGTGATGGCGGCGGCATTGGGGGCGTCGTACGCCTTCTCGTTCTGGAAGAAGATCGTGCGTCCCCTCTCACCGCTCCATACGACGTCGTACTTGTTGAAGTGCTCCACGAACAGGCCGGTGGCCAGGACGTCGTCGCCGTTGACCCGCAGTCCGTAGTCGGCCCGGTTGGTCTCCCAGCCGACGCCTTCGCCATGGTCGGCACGCCAGAGCCAGGTGTGGTCGATGACGACGTCGTCGCTGTTGACCACGACGGAGTCCGTCGCCAGGCCGGGGCCCGCGCCGCCGACGCGGATGAACACGTCCTGCATGGTGGTCGGGTCGGCGGAGTGGTCCGCGGCCGCTCCGGCGGGACCGATCTGCAGCAGGGTGTCGGACCGGGTGGCGCCGGCGTCGATGAGGAATCCGGCCAGCCGGACGCCGTCGACGTCCGCGACGTGCAGGGCGTCGACGCCCCCGTCGGGCACGATGGTCGCCAGGCCCAGCCCGAGCACCACCGTGCCGGCGCGGGTGACGTCGATCGTCCGGTCGAGGTGGTAGACGCCGGGCGTGAACAGCAGGTTCAGGCCCTGAGCCAGTGCGGTGTTGATGGTGGCGGCCGTCGCACCGGGTTTGACGACGTAGAACTGGCTGAGCGGGAGCGAGGTCCCGGCGTTGGCCGGCCAGGACATGCCCCGTGCGCCGGTGCGCTCGGCGGGGACGAAGACCTTGTAGTCGGCGCCGTCGAGGTAGAGGAACGGCTTCTCGCGGGAGATCGGGGTGGTGTCCAGCGTGGTGTAGGGGCCGGTGTCGAAGTTGGTCGCCGGGGCGCCCTGGACGCCGGTGAACGTCATGTTCCACACACCGTTGGTCCAGCCGCCCACGGAGCTGTCGCGGGTGTACCACTGCTGCTGGGAGTACGGCCCGACCGTGCCGTCGATCCTGGAGTCGGCGATATAGCCGCCGGAGGCCCATCCGTAGCCGTTGGGGGCCAGGTTGAGGCCGCCCTTGACGTGAATGCGGCGGAACGGAGCGGCCTGGGCGACAGCCCAGCGGTCGGTGCCGTTGGACGGTGTGATCGCCAGGTTCTCCGCCGAACGCCAGAAGTTCTGTGTGGCGTTGCCGTTGAACCAGCCCGCGTCCACGGTGATGTCGCCGTTGATCTGGGTGTCGTCGGGGTTCAGGCCGAGACCTGAGATGGAGGTGTAGAAGCCGAGTTGGGCGTTGATGCCGTTGTAGGTGCCCGGCTTGAGCAGGAACTGGTAGCGACCGGAGCCGAACTGCGCGGACTCCTGCCGGGCGAAGACCTGGTCGAACTTCTGCTGGAGGTCGGGGGTGGCGGGGTCGACGACGATCACGTTCGGGCCGAGGTCGCCGCCACCCTGGACCGGGCCTCCGGTGCCGCCGGACGTGGTGTGGACGGCGACCTCCCAGAGCGAGTATCCGTAACCCGTCCCGCGAGCCGTCCCGAGGACGCGGACGTGGCGGCCCGTGCCGCTGACGTCGTAGGAGGCGCGGCCCCCGGTCGCCCCGGTGACGGTCTTGAGGGTGTTCCAGTTCTGGCCGTCGGCGGAGGCCTGGATCTGGAAGTCCTTGCCGTACGCGGCTTCCCAGTTCAGGTCGATCCCGCAGACGTCCTGGGACGAGCCCAGGTCGACGCTGAGCCACTGCGGGTCCGCGGCCTGGCTGGACCAGCGGGTGGAGTCGTTGCCGTCGAACGCGGCGGACGCGGGGGTGCCGGCGTTCTCCGTCGAGGACGCCGAAGCGGTCTTGCCCCGCGCCGAGTCGGCGGTCGAGCAGGTACCGGGCTGAGACGCTCCGCCGGTGGTGCCGAACACCTGGAACTCCCAGACGGAGTAGCCCCATTGCGTCGCCCGGTGGACGCCCTGCAGACGTACGTAACGGCCTTGGCCGGAGACGTCGAGCGTGTCGGTGCCACCGTCTCCGCCGGTGACCGTGCGCAGGTCGGTCCAGGTGCTGCCGTCGGACGAGGACTGGATCTTGTAGTCCTTGCCGTAGGCCGCCTCCCAGTTGACGACGATCTGGCTGACAGTGGCGCCGGTGCCGAGGTCGACCTGCAGCCACTGGTCGTCGGTGGCGGCCGAGGACCACCGGGTGCCGGTGTCGCCGTCGACCGCGAGCGCCGCGGGTGTGCCCGCGTTCTCGTTCGAGGATGCCGTCGCCGTCCTGCCCTGGGACAGGTTGGCGTCGGCGGCCGCGGCGGCCGGTGGCCGGATGGTGGGGAGGGTGATCAGCGCTGCCGTGGCGGCGAGCGCGACACCCAGGGATCTGAGTCTCATGAAGGTCCCTGCGGGTGCGTCGGGAAAGGACACGAGGGCGTCTGCGGCAGACGCGGCGGTACGCCGAGGTCACCGCTGCGACGCTTAGTTCACGTCTTGATTTAACTGATGAGTCGCAAGTCTCGGCAAGCCTTCGAAAGTTGAAATCTTTCCGGACCTACTTCCGCCGCGTCCCTTGACACATTGACGGCACGCTCTCGACGCTCCTCGGCGACAGCCCACTCCCCTCCCCCGCCCCGCGCCCCATGACGCTCTCGCCGTTCGAGTGTCGACGTCGTCCACCGGCATGACCCCGACGCGAGAGCGCTCTCGCGCCTGCCGCCGCCGCGCCCCCGCGTACGCCGAAGCGGCTCGAGGAGACCCTGTGTGCAAGGTAGGGCAAAACGAGGTGAACAGGTACAGCGAGTGGAGAGTGCGCAGAAGTTGAGCCCCCCAGCGGAGGGTCTGCGCGGTGACATCGGGGGCAGACGGCGGTGGATCGGCCCCGATGTCCTTGGCCGACACCGCCGTATAGCGCCGACCCGTGGGAGACCTGATGCCGACCGCCGCACCGGAAAGATCGTCCGATCTGCCCGGCGAGAGACCAGAAGCCGCCCGGACCGGCCGCTCGTTCGCGCTGCCGCGGGGCACCGGCCGAACCGCCGCGCGTATCGCGGCCCTGACGGTCTGCCAGGGCGCGCTGATGGTGGGATTCGGGCTGCTGATCACCGGGCCCGCCCGTGGGCTGTGGCCGCTGACCGCCGAGGACGACGTCAACGAGGGCCTCGAACGCGCCCGGACCGGCACCCTCACCACCCTGTCGCTCCTCGGGTCGGAGGCCGGCAACACCCTCACGGTGATAGCCGTCACCCTGCTGGCGTGCGCGGGCCTGATCCTGATCCCCCGTCTGCCGATGTGGCGTCAGGCGTCGTTCCTCGCCGTCGCCGTGTCGCTTCAGTCGCTGGTGTTCCTGGTCATCACCGAGTCGGTGGACCGCCACCGCCCGGAGGTGCACCGCCTCGACGCCTCACCGCCCACCTCCAGCTACACGTCCGGCCACACCGGGGCGGCCACCGCGCTCTACGGCGGACTGGCGGTGCTCGCGCTGTCCCGGCTCCGCGGGCCGTGGCGGCGGATCGTGGGCGGTCTGCTGCTTCTCGTGCCGGTACTGGTGGCCGTCGCCCGCCTCTACCGGGGCATGCACCACCCCACGGACGTCGTGGGCGGGCTGGTCAACGGCAGCCTGTCCCTGCTGATCGTCGGCCGTGCCCTGTTCACCGACGGGACCGTGACCGCTCCGGCCGGGGCGATCCCCACGCCGTCCTTCGCGAGCGAGAGCGCGGGGGCGGGCGCAGGCGCAGGCGCACCGGACCCGGGCCGGACCGCGGTGATCTTCAACCCCACGGTGACCCACGAAGCCGACCGCGAGGCGCTGCGGGGGATCCTGGAACGGCACGGACACCGCGCACCGGTGTTCATCGAGACCACGGCGGAGGACCCGGGCACCGGTCAGACGGCCGGCGCGATCCGGGAGGGCGCACGGCTGGTGGTGGTCTGCGGCGGTGACGGCACCCTGCGGGCGGCCGCGGACGCCCTGGCCGGCAGCGGCGTACCGCTGGCCGTCGTGCCCTGCGGCACGGGCAATCTGCTGGCCCGCAACCTCGGCCTGCCGCTGTCCCCCACCGAAGCGCTCGACGCCGCCCTGCGAGGCACCCCACACCGCCTCGACCTCGGCCGCGTCGAGGGTGACGGCCTCGCCGCCGCCCACTTCGCCGCCATGTCCGGGGCCGGTCTCGACGCCGAGATCATGGAGCACACCGACGACCGTGCCAAGTCCGTCCTGGGCTGGCCCGCCTATGTGCTGGCAGGCGTCGGCGCACTGCGCACACCGCGGATGCGCCTGACCGTCCGGCTCGACGATGCGCCCGCCCTGCGCCGCACGGCCCGCATGGTGCTCATCGGCAATGTCGGGACCGTGCAGGGCGGGACGACGCTCCTGCCGGCCGCCCGCCCCGACGACGGCCTGCTCGATCTGCTGATCCTCGACCCGCGCGGCGCCGGCGGCTGGATGCGTGCGCTGGCGACGCTGCTGCGCGGTGGCGCGAAGGCGCCCCGGCCGTCGGCCGTGGCCACCGTGCCGGCTGAGGACGACGGCCGGAGCGGCGTACCGGTGGAGTTCTTCACGTTCCGCCGGGCCGAACTGACCTTCGACTCCACGCAGTCCCGAGAGCTCGACGGCGATCCGGTGACACCCGGCCGCCGGCTCACCGCCGAGGTCAGGCCTGGCGCGCTGACGGTGCTGCTGCCCGCTGGAGGTGCGTGACATGGGTACCGCGACCAAGGTCCCCGAGACCCGCGACATGACCGGCGACGAACTGTCCGCCGACGAGGCGCTGGCGTCGCTGCGCCGCTACGGCCGCTGGGCCCTGCTGCGCGACTCCTTCGTCCGTTTCCGGTACGCCGACGGCTTCACCCACTCCCGCGCGCTCGCCCTGCAGACGGTCCTGTCGGTGATCCCGCTGGCCATCGCGTTCGTCGGACTCTCCACCACGCTGCACACCGAGAGCATCGGCCGGATCGCCGAACTGACGATCCACCGGATCGCCGAGGGTCCCAGCGCCGACGTGGTCGACGACGCGCTGAACCGCAGCCGCCGCACGGCCGGCGACGGCGCGCAGGTCGCGCTCTGGTTCGGTCTCCTCTTCTCCCTGGTCAACACCACCACCGCGATGTGCCAGGTGGAGCGCGGCGCCAACCGGATCTACGGGAACGAGCGCGACCGTCCCTTCCAGCAGAAGTACCTGCGCGGTCTGGTGATGTCCGTCTGCGCCGGGCTGCCGCTCGGACTCGGGTTCATCGTCATGGTGGCCGGCGGAGACCTGGCCGCCGCGGCGGTGACCGTCTACCGGCTCGACGGCGGCGCCCAGACCGCCTGGGAGATACTGCGCTGGCCCTTCGGGCTGCTGCTCGCGCTCATCTCCGCCAGCGTGATCTTCCGCCGGTCGCCCCGCCGCAGACAACCCGGCTACACCTGGCTGGCCTTCGGCGCCGCCGTGTACCTGGTGCTGTGGACGGCGCTGACCTGGCTGCTGAGCCTGTACCTCGGGATCAGCGGCTCCTTCGACACGGTCTACGGCCCGCTCAGCGCCTTCATGTCGCTGCTGCTCTGGGCCTATCTGACCTCCATCGCCCTCTTCCTCGGACTGGCGTTCGCCGCGCAACTGGAGGCCGCGCGAGCCCTGCGGTCCGGTCCGATCGAACCCGATCCTGGAGTCTGAATGGTTGTGCGAGCCACGGTCCAGCACCTCCGAGACAGTCGTCGCCGGGCGGCCGACCGCAGATTCGGCGCCCGGCTGCTCGGAGCGGCTGCCGTCGCCGCCGTCGCCGCCGTGCCCTTCGCGCTGGTGCTCGTCCTCGTCGAGGGCCAGTGGCGGCCCCTGCGCCGCCTGGACGCGGGCGCCGCTCAGCGACTGCACCACACGGCCGTGACACATCCGGCGTGGACCAGCATCCTGCGCTTCCTGTCCGACTGGGTCTGGGACCCGGCCGTCCTGCGAACGGCTGTCGCGCTGCTGACCGTCTGGCTGGTGTACCGCAGGGCCTGGCGGCTGGCCGCCTGGTCCGCCGTGACGGCCGTGGCCGGCGGGCTGATCGGGCTACTGGTCAAGACGGTGGTCGAGCGGGCCAGGCCGTCCCTGGAGGATCCGGTGGCGCACGCTCCGGGCTTCTCCTTCCCGTCGGGTCACGCGATGACGGCCACCACGTCGTTCGCCGTCCTGTTGCTGGTCCTGCTGCCCTTGGTGCCGCGCGCCTGGCGGCCCCTGTGCTGGTGCGTCACGGTGGTGTCGGTGCTCGGGGTCGGCTTCACCCGGGTCGCACTCGGCGTGCACTGGTTCAGCGACGTGGTGGGCGGCTGGCTGCTCGGCCTGGCCGTCGTCGCCCTCACCGCCTGGGCCTTCGAGGCCTGGCGTGCCGAAGTCGGCCGGGGCCACGCCGAGGTGAGCGACGGCCTGGAGCCCGAACTCGTCGACGCCCGACCCGAGCCGTGAGGGGAAGGAGGACCCGTGCTCGGTCCCTCCGGAAACGGAACGGTTCGACTGCCCTGTAGTACCGAAGCCTTGGAGCCCTGACGAGCACGCCCCGGCAGACCGCGAAGCCTGCCGGGGCGCCCCCGGCAGCGAAAGAAGGTGAGGTGAGCGGCGCAACCCTGCCCCCGCCTCATGGGTCACACGCGCCACCTGTTTTCTCCTGGTCCGGAAAGGGCCCCACCCTCCGTGATGACACCACGGCCGCGCGGGGGAGGACGCACCTCTACACGCTGGAGGCGGTACGCGCCGACGGCGGCGTCGCGGGCACGCACGTGTGGAACTGCGTCTTCCAGAACCGCGTCTGACCTGGAGGGGCGGCGGGAGGGTTCCGCAAGCAGGTCGCCCGGGCCGAACTGCGGCGTCAGTTCGCCTCGGACGCGGCGAACAAGCTCTTCGGCGAACTCACCGCCGGAACCGACCAGAGACCGTCAAGTGGGTCGCCCCGTGCGACCGGGCCGTGGTCCGCCCGGGCAGCCGGGCCTCGACCGGAGTGTCGAGGCCCGGGTACACCGCATGCGACGTCCACGCCCGCGGTGAGGACGGGGATTCCGCATGGGACGGCTACTACTTGAGGGTCTCCCAGTTCGCCCGCGACAGCTTGCCGGTGACGGTGAGCTTCCCGCCCTTGGCGACGGGCTCGGGGGCCGCGTCCGTCGTCAGGCTCGAGGCTCGCTTCACCTTGTGGGCGATGGAGTCGGAGATCCAGTAGTCGCCGTCGTTCGCCTTGACCGTGGCGTTCACCGTCCAGATCCCGGCGATCCGGTTGGAGTCGATGTCGTCACTGGCCGCGATCCAGGACGGGTCCACCGTCATGGTCGCCGTGCACAGCGACGTGGTCGAGGACTGCTGGGCTCCACGAGGGTGCCGGCCAGGATGCCCGCTCAAGTTGTGTCCAGGTCGGCGTGCACGAGGTCGTGGTCCGAGTGCGGGGTCGGATGCACACCCTGTCCGAGAGGGACGATGCCTCGCAGGAAGACGTAGTCGAACTTGCTCTGCCAGTCGGTGGTCGGCTTGCAGTCGCCGGTGTGCGGAGGACGGCACTGGGGGTCTGCGTCCGCGGCCAGTGCCCATATCCCGGTGAGTTCGGGGGCGTCCGGCACGGCGTTGAAGTCGCCGAGAACGATCGCGCGCTCGTGCCGGGCGACTTCTGCGGCGAGTACGCCGGTCTGGTCTGCCCGGACCGTCTCTTGACGTCGTTCGGCGAGGTGTGTGTTGAAGACCCGCAAACTCCGGCCGCCCACAGTGGTGGTGACCGCCATGTACCCACGGTCCTCGGAACCGCCGTCGGGGTATTCCACGTTGACGAGGTCCGTCATCGGTGCCGCCGAGAGAACCGCCTGGCCGTAGGCCCCCGGACTCCACGGCGCTCCCCCGCACCGGCCCCAATTCCGCAGAACCGTCCCGTACTCGACGTGGTAGACCAGCCCGTGGCGGCTCTCCAGATAGTCCCGGATCTTCTCGACGTCACGCACGCACGCTTCTTGCAGCCCGATGACCTGGGGTGCATACGTGGCGATCTCCGCTGCCCGGTCGACGTCGCTTTCCTCGCAGGGGTTGCAGATGTTCCACGTCATGACCCGGTTCGGTACGACATCCTTGCTCACGGCGGCTTTGTCGGGCAGTGATCTGGCGGAGGGGTCACCGCTCGGTGCGCCGCGGCCCACGAGCACCACGCAGGCCACGATCAAGGCGCCCGTGAGTAAACGCATGCCCTTACCGAGCACCCTTGCCTCCTCGACGTGGAAGTCCATGACATCTGACGTCTCCCTGCACGAGGTTATGGGACGGGGGCGTCAGCACCACATGCAGTGTGCCGGATCTCGCTGCGCTGGCGATGACGGCCCGGGGCGGATACCGGGCCCGGGGTGTGCGGGTCCATGGTGGGCGGGTCCGTGGTGGGCGGGTCCGTGGTGTGCGGGTCGCGCAGGAGGCCGTCGATGCGGCCGGCGACGGTCTCCGCCGCGCCGCGTGCGCAGCGGGAGTTCATGGCCTCGTAGGTGACGCGGTCGTAACCACCCGCGTCCGCCATGTACTTGGCCGCGCCGTTGACCATGGTGACGAGGCAGGTGTGCGGGAAGGGCGAGGCGGCTTTGACGGCCAGACCGGTGGCCGCGTTCAGCTCGGCCTGAAGCCCGGCGAGTGCGGTGACACCCAGATGTACCGCCACGATCGGCACCTGCGCGGTCCCGTCGGGCTCGTACGGGTAGCTGGTGGCCGGGCGGAGGGTGTGCAGGCCTGCGGGCGGCTTCTGGGCCGGGACCTCGACGTGGGTGTGGATCACCCGCAGGGGCGTGGCGAACGGTGCGGTGCGGATGTGCGCGGCGGTGCGCACCAGTGCGAGACGGGTCTGTCCGTCGTCCCGAACCGCCACGCGCGCGTGCGGAGGATCGTGCACGCCGGCGAAGCCGTCGACGGGAAGGACTCCGGCCGTGAGGTCGACGGCCGCACGGCCGGCGCCCGCCCTGAAGGCGTCGTCGGGCGGGGTCATCGGGTGCCTTCGGCGAGGCGGGGGCCGGACGGTGCGGTGATCATGTCCAGCAGGCCGTCGACGATGGCGTCCTCCGCGTAGCCGGGCCGGACGGGGCAGCCGTTGACGGAGTGGACGGGCCGGTCGAAGCGGGCGTCGTCGGCGAGGTACCCGATGCGGTCGTCGGCGATGGAGACCAGCAGGGTGCGGGCCGGCGGCGACCGGTCGCGCAGCCCGGAGGCCGGTCAGCCGTATGTCGCAGGTCACGCCACCAATACCTAGTTTCCACTAGGTATTGGCCGCATGATCGGGAGTGCTCGGCCGAGCCTGCGGTCGGCGACCAGACGGTGACGCCCCCCGCATCCGACCCCGAGCGACCCGTCCAACGGATTCACCGCACACTGCAAGGAGCACACCCACATGACACACGGCAGCCTGCCCGACACGTTCCTGTGGGGCGTCGCCAGCGCGGGGCACCAGAACGAAGGCGACAACAGCGCCAGCGACACCTGGTTTCTGGAGCACACGACGCCCTCACTGTTCCGCGAGCCGAGCGGACCGGGGTGCCGGGGCTACGAGCAGTGGGAGACGGACCTCGATCTGGCCGCCGGACTCGGACTCAACGCCTTTCGCTTCTCCGTCGAATGGGCCCGCGTCGAACCCGGGCCCGGCGTCGTCC
The DNA here is from genome assembly GCF_042737245.1 of Streptomyces sp. NPDC060002. Lineage (NCBI taxonomy): Bacteria > Bacillati > Actinomycetota > Actinomycetes > Kitasatosporales > Streptomycetaceae > Streptomyces > Streptomyces sp. NPDC060002. The sequence continues at coordinate 17,752 of NZ_JBHWUW010000054.1, read as the reverse complement.
GCGCGGAGGCGCTCGACCACTACGAGCGCGTGGTCGACGGCTGCCTGGAGCGTGGCCTCGCACCCGTCGTGACGTTCAACCACTTCACCGCCCCGCACTGGTTCGCGGCAGCCGGCTCCTGGACCGCCACCGACGCCCCCGCGCGGTTCGCCGAGCAGTGCGACCGCGTCATGGCGCGCTTCGGCGACCGCATCGCGTACGGCGTCACCCTCAACGAACCCAACCTCGAGCAACTGCTGCAGGCGGGCGCGAAACTGCCGCCCGAGGCGGAGACGCTCAAGACGCGGATGCTCGCGGCCGCCGCACGCGCCGCCGGAAGCGACACCTATGGCAGCGCGAACGTCATCCCCGCCCACCTGCAGGACGAGTTCCAGGCGGCGTTCACCCGCGCCCACCGCGCCGCCCGCGACGCGATCAAGGCCCGCCGCGGCGACCTGCCCGTCGGCGTCTCCATCGCCATCGCCGACGAAGTGGCGGTCCCCGGCGGCGAGGCGCGCAGGGACGCCAAACGTGCCGCCGTGTACGACCACTGGCTGAACGAGGCGCGTCACGACGACTTCGTCGGCGTGCAGAACTACGAACGCATCGTCCACGGCCCCGACGGCGAGGTCACAGTCGACGGCGAGCTGAACGGCATGGGCACGGTCATCGCGCCCGGGTCCCTCGCCGGCGCGGCGCACTACGCCCACCGGGTGTCAGGGGTCCCCGTCCTCGTGACCGAGCACGGCATCCAGACCCCCGACGACGCACAACGGGCCGCCTTCATCCCCGCCGCCGTCGAAGAGCTCGTGGCCGAGGCGCGCGCGGGCACGCCCGTCCTCGGCTACTGCCACTGGACGCTCATGGACAACTTCGAGTGGATCTTCGGATACGGCGCTCGGCTCGGCCTCCACGAGGTCGACCGCACGACGTTCGAGCGCCGCCCCAAGCCGAGCGCGAAGGCGTACGCGGACGTGATCCGGCATTACCGGGGAGCACTCGCCGAAACCCGCGGCTGAGGCGCTGGAAAGCGAGCGGGGAAGAGGGTGCGCCGCGAGGGCCCTTGGACCACGTGCCGGGCGTTACGGACTGTTGCCGCCGAGCCACGCGGTCCAGCAGGGAAGGCAAGCGAGGGTCATAGCTGTGCGGCCGTGCGGATCAGTCCCGCGAGGGCGAGGGAGCGGCTGTGCGCGGGCCAGGCGATGTGGGTGACGACGGGGGGTGCGTCGGTCAAGGGGACGGCGCAGTGCTCGGCCCACAGCCAGGCGCGGGCGGAGTCGGGGAAGACGGCCACGGTGCGTCCGAGAGCGATCAGCTGGGCCAGCTGCGTCTGATCGCGGATCTCGGGGCCCGGGCCGGGCGCGTACGTGCCGTGGCGGGGCCATCGGGCGAGTGGAAGATCGGGGACGTCGCTGACGTCGGCCAGGCAGAGAGTCTGGCGCGCGGCAAGAGGGTGCCCGGTGGGCAGGATGGCGATCTGCCCCTCGGTCATCAGTTCCTCGCTGTCGAACCCGGCGAGGGAGTTGAACGGCGCGTGCATGAGCGCCACATCGGCGCGGCCGTCGCGCAGCAGCTCCTCCTGCTCGCAGATGCCGCACGGCAGCACCTCGATCTCGGCGGCATCGGGCTCGGCCGCGTAGGCGTCGAGGAGCTTCTGCAGCAGCTCGTGAGACGCGGCGGCCTTCACCGCCAGCACGAGGCGGTGGCGGTCGTGGGGGCCGCCAGGCCTGTCGGCGCCACCGGCGCGGCGGGCGCGGCGAGCGGCAGCGGTGGTGGCGTCGAGGGCCGCGCGGCCCTCGTGCAGCAGCACCTCTCCGGCGCCGGTCAGGGCGACGCCGCGGCGATTGCGTTCCAGCAGGGAGACGCCGAGGCGCCGCTCGAGCCGCTGGATCGCCCGGGACAGCGGTGGTTGGGCCATGCCAAGGCGCTCGGCGGCGCGGCCGAAGTGCAGTTCCTCGGCGACGGCGACGAAGTACCTCAGCTCGCGGGTCTCCAGGTTGTCCACGGCCACAGAGTATCCCGGTGATACCTACCGGGTATGACAGGGAACCGTATCGGTGTTGGATGCACCGCTGGTCCGCGAGCGAACATCAGCGGCATGAGCGAAACGAAGACCGCGCTGGTGACCGGCGCGAACAAGGGAATCGGGTACGAAATCGCCACCGGGCTGGGCGCCCTCGGGTACCGCGTGGGTGTGGGCGCCCGCGACGGGGACCGGCGCGAGACCGCCGTGGAAAAGCTGCGCGCCGCCGGAGTGGACGCGTTCGGGGTGCCGCTGGACGTGACGAGCGGCCGGAGTGTCACCGATGCCGCGGAACTGCTCGAACGGCAGGCCGGGCGGCTGGACGTCCTGGTCAACAACGCCGGCATCTCGGGAGAGATGGGCCCGGGGTGGGTACAGGACCCGACCACGCTCGACCTCGACGTGGTCCGCACGGTCGTGGAGACCAATGTCATCGGTGTCATCCGGGTGACCAACGCGATGCTGCCGTTGCTGCGGCGCTCGGCGTCGCCCCGCATCGTCAACGTGTCCAGTTCCGTCGCCTCCCTGACCCGGCAGGCGGACCCGGACATCGAGATCGGCCCCGTCATGGCGGCCTACTCGCCGTCGAAGTCGTTCCTCAACGCCGTCACCGTGCAGTACGCCCGGCAGTTCGCCGGTACGAACATCCTGATCAACGCCGCCTGCCCGGGCCTGGTCGCGACCGACTTCACCGGCTTCCACGGGCCCCGCACTCCCGAGCAGGGCGCGGCCACGGCGATCCGGCTCGCCACGTTGCCCGACGGCGGCCCGACCGGTTCGTTCTTCGAGGACGACGGAGTCATCCCCTGGTGACCCCGGCATCAGGGGCGGCGGGCCGGTTCACTCCGGGTGGGCCGCCGCCTCCCGCTGGAGCTGCACCGCGGCCAGCAGGCTCAGCTTCGGCTCCGCCTTGCGCAGTGCCTTCACCGCCGCGACCGAGGTGATGTCCCCCTGGAAGCCGACGGCGTCGAGACGCGAACGGACCCAGCGGGCGCGCAGCCGTGTCTCTTCGGCGGCGGCGCTGGACGCCACGAGCGCGGCGGCGCGTTCCAGTCCCGGGCGCTCCTCGGGCGGCGCCTCGGCAAGCGCCTGGCGCAGTGCCGCGGCGACCACGTCCGCGTCCCGGATCGTCAGCACGAAGTTGTGCTTCTTGTTCAGCCCCGCGATTCCCGTCATGCGAGTCATCCTGGCCGTCAGCTTCCCCGTCTGCCAAGGAACTTGAGGAGCATCAGAGGATCGGGACCGGTCGGGACGGCTCGGGTGTACCGGGGTACCGGGGCACTCCCCGCCCCGGCGGCCCGCACCGCGCGGAGCGGGCGACGGGCGGGGCGCCCTGTCCGGCTGCGCCGCACGGAGGTCTTCGTGCGGCGCGGCCCTGGTGGCGGATCAGGTGATGCGCAGCCTGATCGTGCGGGATTCCGGGCGGAGGGCGAACTCGGGCCACACGTCCGGGCCACACGCGCGCGAGCCGAGCCCGTGTTGGGCGGCGTCGACGATCAGGTGACTCGTCGACGAACTCGGCAGTTCGAACGGATGTGCCGCTCGGGCGATCTCCTGAGGGGTGTGCCGGCTGAGGGTGAAGCCGGGGCGGCGTCCCTGTGTGTCGGGGAGCGCCTCGATGCGCAGCACTTCGGTGTCGGCGCTCGTCAGCGTCAACCGGCGCAGTGCGGAGCGGTGTCCGCTCTCCTGGGGACGCGCGTAGTCGACCGCCAGGTCGCGGACCGTGGCGGAGAAGCGGCCCGTGCGTGCCGCACGCAGGCTGTCGGGGTAGGACTCGAACGGGCCGAGACCGAACCACTCGGCGCCGTCGACGGGGGTGTCACCGTCGGGCAGGTCGAAACCGATCCCGATCCTCGGCCACACCGTGTTCCACCCGCGTGACGGCTCGATCTCCACCCGCAGTTCCACCTCGTCGCCCTCCAGCGACCAGATCGACTCGACCGTCACCCACGACCCGGAGTTCGCCGCGGAGACCTTGTCGACCGTGCGCAGGGCCCCGGTGGCGCACTCCACCGACACCCGGCGCGTGGTCAGCCGGTCGAGGCCGTCGCGCCGCCACAGCTCGGCGTTGGACACGCCGGCGATGTTCGCGTCGCTCTCCCCGACGTCGCCCCACGCGCCTTCGTCGTTGTCGGTCGGCGCACGGAACAGTTCCAGCCGCGGACCCGTCACCTCGCGGCCGCCGAGACGCGCGAGGGATCCTTCGACGAACTCGGCGTGGCCCAGCGTCAGCGTTCCGTCGCCGGGCCGCCAGCCGGTCCGGCGGCGCACAGCGCGTACGGGACGGTGAAGCGAGCGGTCCAGCTGGGCGGTCGCGATCACATGCCCTTGGTCCGCCCACGCGGTTCCGGCCGCCGGCACCGCCTCGACGGTGAGCCAGGTCTCGGCGTCCTGCGCCACCGGGATCCTCGGCAGCGGTACCCGTCCCGAGTCGCCCGCCACGATGACGGGAGCGTCCAGGGCGCCGGCGTCGACCGGCGTCCCGTCGTGCTCGACGCGCCAGCAGAAGCGCAGGTCGGACGTGTCGGAGGTGTGCCGCAGGTTCGTGATCGCCACCTGGTCGCCGTCGAAGGTGAAGCGGATCGGCTGGACGACGGCCTTGAACTCGTGGAGGCTCGGCGTCGGCACGTCGTCGCTCAGCAGCATGCCGTCCATGACGAAGTTCCCGTCGTGCACGACCTCCCCGAAGTCGCCGCCGTACGCGTAGTACGGCGTCCCGTCCGAAGTGGTGGTCAGGATGCCGTGGTCGCGCCACTCCCAGACGAAGCCGCCGTGCAGCCGCGGGTACGCGTGGACCAGCGCCTCGTACTGGTCGAACGCCCCCGGCCCGTTGCCCATCGCGTGGGCGTACTCGCACAGCAGGAACGGCTTGGTGCGCTGCCGGGCGCCCTGGGCGGGAGTGCAGTGGAGCAGCGGAGAACGGGATCCGTCGGTGCCGATCTGCTCGGTCTCCGGCACCGAGGCGTACATGCGCGAGTAGACGTCGGTGTACTCGCCGGTGTAGTCGCCCTCGTAGTGCACGGGCCGTTCGGCGTCGCGGGCGTGGACCCACGCCGACATGGCGGCGAGGTTGCTGCCGGTGCCCGCCTCGTTGCCGAGCGACCAGATCACGATGCTGGGGTGGTTCTTGTCGCGTTCGACGGTGCGCTCGATGCGGTCGAGGTACGCCTCACGCCAGGCCGGGTCGTCGCTGGGGTTGCCGACCCAGTCCACCTTCTCGAAGCCGTGCGTCTCGAGGTCGCATTCGAGGACGACCCAGAATCCGAGTTCGTCGGCGAGGTCGAGCAGGCGCGGGTGCGGCGGGTAGTGGCTGGTGCGGATCGCGTTCACGTTGAACCGCTTCATGCGGGCCAGGTCCTCGCGGGCGTGCTCCTCGTCGAAGACCCGGCCGCGCAGGGGATGGGTCTCGTGGCGGTTCACGCCGTGGAACACGACGCGACGGCCGTTGACGAGGAACCGGTCGCCGCGGATCTCGACCGTGCGGAAGCCCGCCCTCAGGGTGACGGTCTCCGCGGCCGTCGACACGGTCACGTCGTACAGGCGCGGCCGCTCGGCCGACCAGGGTTCCACGTCGGCGATGTCGAAGGGGGCCACCTCGGCCGGGGCGGACCAGGTGCGCTCGATCCCGAGTTCGGGGATGCGCAGGGTGACCGGGTAGGCCGTCGGCCCGGCGGTGATCTCCGCGTCGACCCGGCCGTGCCCGTCGGCGAACCCGGCCCGCAGCCAGACGTCCTCCAGGCCGCCGGCCGGCCGGGCGGTCAGGGTGACGTCGCGGAAGATTCCCGGCAGCCACCACTGGTCCTGGTCCTCCACGTAGCTGGCCGCCGACCACTGGTGCACCCGTACGGCGACGACGTTGTCGCCCGGGCGGACCGCGGACGTCACGTCGAATTCGTGGGCGAGCCGGCTGCCGGCGGCCCCGCCGATCTCCACCCCGTTCACCCATACCCGGAAGAGCGACTCGACACCGTCGAACCGCAGCACGACCCGCTCGGCGTCCGACCAGTCGGCGGGCATGTCGAAGCGGCGGCGGTGATCGCCGGTGGGGTTCTCGTCCGGGACGTGCGGCGGGTCGATGGGGAACGGGAACTGGACGTTCGTGTAGATCGGACGGCCGTGGGCCCCGTCGCCTTCGAGCACCCAGTGGGAGGGCACGGGCAGGTCGTCCCAGCCCTGGTCGTCGAAGTCCTCCGCCGCGAAGTCCTCCGCCACGGACGCCGTGGGCGACAGCCGGAACCGCCAGGGCCCGTTCAGCGAGAGGGAGGGCGCGTCGGAGTGCAGCCACGAGCGCGCCGGGCGCAGCGCGCCACGCCCCGGTGCGGTGTCCGAAACATGGAGGGAGAACTCGGAGAGCAAGAGGTCACGACTCTTTCCTGGTGACGAACGGAAACCGGGGGCCGGCGGCGGTCGCCGGCCCTGATACGAGCGGTACGGGCGGTCAGGCTGTGCGGGCGGGCTACCGGAGTACGAGGGTGCGGACCTCCCAGGGGCCGAGGGCGAGGTGGAGGTCGTCCGCGACCCGGGTGCGGGAGAGCGGACGGCCGAGCAGGTCGACGGTGGTGGCCTCGGTGAACGTCCCCGTCACCCGCACGGTCGACGCGGTGTCGCTCATCGCGGCCAGCCGGACCCCGGTGCCGGACCCGCGCTCGTCGTCGTCGACACGGCGGACGCCGGCCACGAGGACGTCCTCGCCGTCGACCCGCAGCCCGGCCCTGTCCGGGGGCAGGGCGGTTCCGCCGGGCGCGGTTGACGAGTTCGCCGACGGTGTGGTGCCCGTTGCTGTGCCCGGTGCCGCGGGTGACGAGCACGTCGTCGCGGAACTCCTCGGCGAGGGCGACCGCGTGCGTGCCCTGCCATCCGGCCGCCGAGGGGACGACGGCGAACCGGTTCTCGATGCGCATGCCGAGGTCCTGCGGCACCCGGAACGGGGATCTCGCTCGCCGCGGGTTCGTCCCGCAGGGGTGGAGGTTGACGCTGATCGAGCCGATCACGCGCCGCAGGGTGACGGCGAGTCCGCGGCCGTCTCCGACGCGTTCGTACTCGGTGGAGTGGTCGAGCAGGACGGTGGCGGCGCCGGCCGTCACGAACGTGCCGGCCGGGAAGGTCGGCAGCGGGTACTCGCCCCAGCCTCCCTCGGCGGTGAGCCCGTGCTCGGTGACGGCGAACCGTCCGGCGGCGGCCGTGCTCAGGGGTTCGGGCAGCGGCACGTGGAAGCGCAGCCGGTGGTCGGCGGTCGCCAGGTCCGCCGGGGTGTCCCGACAGACCGTGTCGCGGGCGCTCAACGACAAGGGCGAGATCGACGGCGACACCAGGCAGCGCGTGCTCGACGCGGCGCGCGCGCCCGGCTACCGTCCGAGCCGGTTCGCCCGAGGACGTCGTTGATCGTGATCTTCCGGGGCTCGGCCCCCGGTGTCGACACCAACGCCCACCTCCTTCTTCTCTTCTCGCGAACGCCGGTGCGCGCGCAGAGCCTGAGTATGCCTGGGCCGAAGGGTCGAACGAAGCCGGGTCTTCTCGCGCCCCGGATGCCGCCCGTGCCGAACTCCGGGAGCAAGGCCACGCGATCATCCCGCGTCTCCCGGTGCGCCGTTCCTCCCACGCACCGTCATCGGTGATCTTTTCCGTCCGTGCACCGGTCGCCACCCGCCGGACGGCTGACCGCGGCTCTGGATTCGGCGCCGGATCCGCTCGTCGCGCTCGGTCGTACGAGCCGCTTCAACGTGGTGGGCGCCGTCTCCTGAGCCGCACGGGCGGCGACGCCGACGGCACGGACCCGTCCGGCGCGGGACGGCGCAGGCGCGGAGCGGCTTCAGTCGTCGCGCCCTGCACCGCGATCGGGGGCGCTCATGTCCCCCGTCCCGGGCGTGCCGTCGGCGAGCCCGTAGCGCAGGTACACGGTGCCCTTCGGACCGGCGGCCGGCGGTTCGAGGAGTGTGACGTTCGTGGGCACCGCGCCACCGTCGAACACCTTCTTCCCGACGCCGAGCACGATCGGGTGCACCCAGAGGTCGAGGCGGTCGAAGAGTTTCTCGCGCAGAAGGGTCTGCACCAGGTTCAGGCTCCCGACGACCTTCACGTGCTCGTGCCGGTCACGGATCTCGCGCACCGCGCCGGCCAGATCCGGGCCGAGCTGCGTGGACCCGGCCCACGAGAGGTCGGGCCTGCCGCGGGAGGCCACGTACTTCGGGACGCGGTTGAAGAGCGCGGCGATCTCGTTGTCCTCGCCGCCCTCCTGGTACGGCCAGTAGGCGGCGAAGATGTCATACGTCCGCCGGCCGAGCAGGAGGGCGTCCGTGCCCTCGTACGCGGCAACGACCTGCGCCCCGGCGGACTCGTCCATCAGGGGCGCCTGCCAGCCGCCGAACGGGAACCCCTCCGGGTCCTCCTCGGGGCCGCCGGGCGCCTGCCCGACCAGGTCGAGGGTTGCGAACAGCTCGATGTGGATGAGGCCCATGTCTTACTCCCGAATTCGTTGTCCCGGTCGCTAGGTAGACCTGTGGGCGCCGGCAGACTCATCGCCGCCCAGCAGGGTTTTCGTGATCGCGCCAGATGTGGCCGGGAACGCCGGCCACTGTGGTCGCGGTCAGACGGGCGAGCACGCCGAGGCGCCCGCCGCGGACAGCGGCAGCCGGCAGATCGCGGCGAACCGGGCCGGCACGTCCAGGTTCCACAGCCGTACGGTCCCGTCGTTGCTGCTGCTGGCCACCGTCCGCCCGTCCGGGGCGAACACGGTGCCCCACACCGCGTTCGTGTGCCCGGTCAGCGTGGCCCACGGCCGCCGCTCGGCCACGTCCCACAGCCGCACCGTACGGTCACTGCCGCTGCTGGCCAGCAAGCGGCCGTCCGGGGAGAACGCGATGCCGCGCACCGAGCCGGTGTGGCCCCGCAACACCGCCGTGGGACGTTGCCGACGGACATCCCACAGGCGTACGGTCCCGTCGTTGCCGCTGCTCGCCAGCGCCCGGCCGTCCGGGCCGAACGCCACTGCGCGCACCGCGCCCGTGTGCCCGGTGAGCGTGGCCTGCGGCCTGCGGCCCACCACGTCCCACAGCCGTACGGTCAGATCGTCACCCGCGCTCGCGAGGGTGCGCCCGTCGGGGCTGAAGGCGACATCGTTGACGAAGTCCGAATGGCCGGTGAGCGTGGCCAGGGGGCGGCGGCCGCCCACGTCCCACAGCCGCACGGTACGGTCGGCGCCCGCCGACGCCAGCAGTGCGCCGTCCGGGGAGAACGCCACCGAGAACACGTCCCCGTGATGCCCGGCGAGCGTGTCGAGGAGACGGTGGGTGGCGACGTCCCACAGCCGGACCGTGCCGTCGGAACCGGCCGAGGCCAGCGTCCGCCCGTCGGGCGCGAACGCCACCGAGAACACGGCCGAGCGATGCCCCCGCAGGGTCGCGACGGACCGGTGCCGCGCCACGTCCCACAACCGCACCGTGTGATCGGTGTCGGCGGTCGCCAGCAGACTCCCGTCGGGGCTGTAGGCGGACTGCCAGATCTCGGTGTACGGGCGGGCCGTGAGCACCGGCCCGCCCAGGTCCCACAGCACCACCGACTGGTCGAACCCGGCGGTGGCGAGCACGCTCCCGCCGGCGTTCACGGCCACGCCCATCGTGTAGTCGGTGTGACCGGTGAGCGTCAGCGTCTGCGTCCCGCTGCGCACGTCCCACAAACGGGTCGTGCCGTCCCCTCCCGCGCTGACGGCCGTGGCGCCGTCCGGGGTGTAGGCGACCGCGTTGACGTCGTCGCTGTGGCCGGTCAGGACCGAGGTCGTCCGGTGCCGTGCCAGGTCCCACAGCCGTACGGTCCGGTCGGCTCCCCCGCTGGCCAGGCTCCGTCCGTCCGGCGCGAACGCCACGCCGTACACCTCGTCGGTGTGCCCTTCCAGCACTCCCGCCGGCCGGTCGCGCACCGTGTCCCACAGCCGGACGGTCCGGTCGGCGCCGGCCGACGCGAGTGTCCGGCCGTCCGGGGCGTACGCCAGCGCGTCGACCTGACCGACATGACCGGTGAAGGACACGACGCGGCGCCGCCGGTCCACGTCCCACAGCTCGACCGTGCCGTCACCCGCCGCGACGGCCAGCGTGCGGCCCCGGGGGTCGAAGGCCACGGCCCGGGCACCCTTGGTGCTCGCCGGCAGCACCACCTTCGTACGGTGGTCGGCCGCGCCCCACAGCTGCACCGGCACGTCCGTGGCACCCGCCGCGAGCGTACGGCCGTCGGGGCTGAAGGCGACCGACCGTACCCGCCCGGACATCTTGAAGGTGGCTGTCGTACGGCGGTCCGCGAGCCGTCGCAGCGTCACCGTGCCGTCCGAACTGGCCGTCGCCAGCGTGCGCCCGTCGGGCGCGAACGCCACCGAGTTGACCGGCCCGTGATGCCCACCGAGCCGGGCCGAGAAGGGCTGCGCCTGCGTGCTCAGGAGGGCGCCGCGCGCCTCGGGCGTCGCCTGTGAACGGTAGGCCTCCCCGGCGAGCCGCATCGAGGCCTCGGGCTGGCCGGCGGCCAGGGAGGCGGACTGCGCGGCGAGCGCCCGGGAACGGGCGACCCGCTCCTGGTGCAGCGCGTCCGAGCGCTGCTGGTACGCCAGGGCTCCGGCGACGACGGCGAGGGTCAGCAGCACGATCAGCGTGGCCAGCGTGCCCTGCCGGCGCCGGACCTGCCGCCGGGCCTGCCGCCGCCGGTCGTCCTCCTCGGCCCGGCTCGCGCGCAGGAACGCCTCCTCCTGCGCGCTGAGCCGGCTCCGGCCGTCCAGTTCCCCGGCCCACACCCGGACGGTGTCCAGCCGGGTGCCACGGTAGAGGGCGGACGGATCGCCGCCCTCGCGCTCCCACTCGCCGGCGGCGTGCGCGAGTTGCTGGTGGATCAGCAGTCCGTTCCGGTCGGCGTCGATCCAGCCGCGCAGCCGGGGCCAGGCGTGCAGCAGGGCCTCGTGGGCGATCTCGACCGTGTCGCGGTCGGCGGTGATCAGCCGGGCCCGGACAAAGGCGTCCAGGGCGGCCGTGGCGCCGTCCGTGTCGGCCGGCCGCTCCGTCAGCGCGGCCCGGCTCATCCGGCAGCGGGCCGGTCCGGTGCCGTCGGCGACGTGGACCAGGCGCACCAGAATCCTGCGGATCGTCTGCTGCTCGGCCGGGTACAGGCCCGCGAACACGTCCTCGGCGGTCCGTGCGACCGCCCCCCGGATCCCGCCGGTGCGCTCGTACCCCGCCACGGTCAGGGTGGCGCCCTCGCGCCGCTGCCAGGTGGTCAGCAGCGCGTGGGAGATGAGCGGCAGCGCACCGGACGGGGTGACGTCCGGCAGGGCGCGCCCGTCGTCCGGTCCGTCGCCAGGCGGTCCTCCCGGTTCGTCGCGCAGACCGGCGTCGCGCAGGAGCAGGGGGACGAGACCCGGCTGCAGGGTGAGTCCGGCGAGGTCGGCGGGGCGGGTGATCGCCTCCCGCAGCCCGGCGACGGACATGGGTGGCAGGACGAACAGCCCGTCGGTGAACACCGGTGCCAGCTCGGGGAGTTCGATGCACCTGCCGGACAGGTCGGCCCGTACGCCCAGGACCACGACGGCCGGATCACGGCCGGATCCGTCGGCCGGATCCGACGGGCGGCGGGACGTCGACACGGCGCACAGCACCTGGACGAAAGCACGTCGCTCCGCCTCGTCGGAGCAGAGCGTGAACAGCTCCTCGAACTGGTCGACGAGGAGCACCGGACGCACCGGCGGTGGCCGTCTGTCCCCGTCGGCGCACGCGCTGTCGTCCACCGCGCGCCGCACCGCTTCCAACAGGACCTCGGGCCGCTCCCGTAACTGCCGCACGGTGACGCCGAGATCGCCGTGCAGCGCCTTCGCCAAGCCGGTCAGCAGTTCCTCCAGCGGATGCGCGGTGGGCGTGAACGCCACCACCGGCCACCGCTCGGCGCCCGGCATGGGGAAGCCGCCGGCGTTCCGGAAGGCCGGTACGAGGCCGGCGTTGAGCAGGGACGACTTGCCGGCGCCCGAAGGGGCGACGACCATCAGGGGCCCGCTTCCGATCCGCTCGAAGACCCTTTCGACCAGGGCGGCGGTGACGCGCTCACGTCCGAAGAACCATCCCGCGTCCTGCGCGGTGAACGCCGACAGCCCCCGGTAGGGACAGATCCCGTCGAACTCCGTCCGCCCGGGCACGGCACCCTCGCCCCGCCCACCCCGCGTGTCGTCCGGGTCCTCCGGGTTCGCCGGGTTCGCCGGGTTCGCCGTCCGCTCGGGCTTCTCCGCGCCATCGGCTTCGCCGGCGCCTTCGGGGTCCTTCGTCAGCAGCCGCAGCAGCCCGCCCTCGGCCCGCAGGATCTGGTCGCAACGCCGTGCGACGTCGACGGTGGCTCGCTTCGCACCCGTCTCGATCTTGCTGAGGTAGCCCTTGCTGTAGTGCGTCTCCCGGGCCATGTCGGCCAGCGAGAGCCCGCGCTGCCGGCGGAGTCGTCTCAGCTGGGCGGGGAAGTCCAGAACGGGTCCGTCGATCGGCTGCGGTTCACATCGGTCGCCGGTGTGCTGCTGCTCCCCCACCACATCCCCCGGTGTCGCGCGCATGAGCCGTGAAACGGCCGACATCCACAGTACTGCGCGAATGTGACGGCCGATCAATTCTTTCACCGGCGTGGCGCGAGGGTATGGCGGAAACACGGACGTCCGGAACCGCGGCCGCGATTCCGGACGTACCCCCGTGAGAATGGCCCTACGGCCGGTTCAGCTTGATCGAGTTGACCGGCGTGAGGTCGGCCCACACACCCCTCGGAGGATTCCCGATGGTGTAGTTGCAGTTCGTGCCGCCGTAGTTCAGGCACAGTTCCGCCGAGGCACCACCGGTCTGGTTGTTGAGGACCCAGTGCCAGCCCACCTGGTTGCTCAGGTTGTGGGGTCCGTAGCTCCAGTAGATGTTGCTCGGGCTCTGGGCGGGGTTCTGGTTCTGCGGGTAGATACAGACAGCGCCGGACGGGCACCCGGCCCAGTCGGCGGCCGGCTTGGCTTCGGCCGTGCCGGTCAGCGCCACCATCGCCGTGGCGGCGGTGGCCAGTGCGACGGCCCCACTGAACAACTTGCGCATGTTTCCCCCTTGCGGTCGTCCTGCCTGGTCGCAGGTCGTGCTCGGTCTCTCGGCATCAGACTGGCCGCCGGGCCCCGAGAGGTCGACGGGTTTCCTGTTTCCCGTCACCACGGCAAACCGGGAAACCGGCCGCGATCAGCACGGTCCGCGGAAAGGAGGCAACCCGTGAAAGCGCAACGCCTGACGGAATCCGACCGGCCGGCCATACGGTCGCCCTGGGCTACGACATGAACCGCACGACTTCGTCCGAACCGGTGACCGACGTTTCCGACACAGCAGTCGCTGGAGACGGCCGTCGCAGGCGAAAATTGAATTACGGTCGACAGCGGCCCGCAGTAATAAGGATGTCCCGCTACTCGACGGATGCGCGGACCTTTGGCGGGGAAGCACCGTGTTCCTCTTTCCGGGCCGGGATTCCGCCTCCGTCTCACCGGTCCCGCCTGCCACCGCGCGGCGCCTGGTCCCGGGACGGTGCAGCCGGTGCGTCCCACCGGCAGACTCTTCGGTAACGTGAGGTTATGAGCCATCCGCATCCAGAACTCAAAACCGCCCCGCCGCTGCCCGAGGGCGGGCTGAGGGTGACCGCCTTGGGCGGCCTCGGCGAAATCGGTCGCAACATGACCGTCTTCGAGCATGCAGGCAAGCTGTTGATCGTGGACTGCGGTGTGCTGTTCCCCGAGGAGAACCAGCCCGGGGTGGACGTGATTCTGCCCGACTTCACCTCGATCCGGGACCGCCTGGACGACATCGTGGCCATCGTGCTCACCCACGGCCACGAGGACCACATCGGCGGCGTGCCCTACTTGCTGCGGGAGCGGTCGGACATCCCGGTCGTCGGCTCGAAGCTCACCCTCGCGTTCCTGGAGGCCAAGCTCAAGGAGCACGGAATCAGGCCCCGCACGGTGCGTGTGCGCGAGGGCGACCGGCGCGGCTTCGGCCCGTTCGACTGTGAGTTCGTGGCCGTCAACCACTCCATCCCGGACGGGCTCGCGGTGGCTTTGCGAACCGGAGCCGGGCTGGTGCTGCACACCGGCGACTTCAAGATGGACCAGTTCCCCCTAGACGACCGGATCACCGATCTGCGCGCCTTCGCCCGCCTCGGTGAGGAGGGCGTGGACCTGTTCCTCACCGACTCCACCAACGCCGAGGTCCCCGGTTTCACCACCTCCGAACGCGAACTGAACCCCGCGATCGAACAGGTCATCCGCACCGCGCCACGCCGGGTCATCGTCTCCAGTTTCGCCAGCCATGTGCACCGCATCCAGCAGGTCCTGGACGCCGCCCACCAGCACGGCCGCAAGGTGGCCTTCGTGGGCCGCTCCATGGTCCGCAACATGGGCATCGCCCGCGACCTCGGCTACCTCAAGGTCCCGTCCGGCCTGGTCGTGAACGCCAAGGAACTGGAGAAGCTGCCGGACCACCGGATCACCCTGGTGTGCACGGGCTCCCAGGGTGAACCGATGGCCGCCCTGTCGCGGATGGCCAACCGCGACCACGCGATCCGCATCGGCAAGGGCGACACCGTCCTGCTCGCCAGCTCCCTCATCCCCGGCAACGAGAACGCCATCTATCGGGTGATCAACGGCCTGACCCGGTGGGGTGCCAACGTCGTCCACAAGGGCAACGCCAAGGTGCACGTCTCCGGCCACGCCAGCGCCGGCGAGCTCGTCTACTGCTACAACATCGTCCGCCCCCGCAACGTCATGCCCGTCCACGGCGAGTTCCGTCACCTGCGGGCCAACGCCGACCTCGCCATCCGCACCGGCGTCGACCCCGACCGGGTCGTCATCGCGGAGGACGGTGTCGTCGTCGACCTCGTCGACGGCCGCGCCTCCATCACCGGCAAGGTGCCCGCCGGGAACGTCTACGTGGACGGCATGGAGGTCGGCGGCGCGACCGAGGCGTCCCTGAAGGACCGGGTCACCCTCGCCCAGGAGGGCGTCATCACGGTCGTGGCCATCGTCGACGCCGACACCGGCGCCCTCGCCGAGGCTCCCGACTTCCTGGCCCGCGGCTTCGTCCACGACGACACCACCTTCGAGCCGGTCATCCCCGTCATCGAGAAAACGCTGGCCAACGCCGCGCAGGAGGGCGTGGGCGACGCCCACCAGCTCGAACAGCTCGTCGCCCGCGCCGTGGCCAACTGGGCCTTCCGCACGCACCGCCGCAGGCCACTGATCATCCCCGTCATCATCGACGCCTGACCGGGCCCGCCGCCCCGGCCCCCGCCCCCGCGCCGGCAACGGCGCCCACACATCCACGAACGACAGAAAGGTGAACGGATGGGCCTGCGCTTCGAGGAGATCGACTGGCAACCGACACCGATCGGCGAGATCAGTCTGCGGCGGCGCCGCCACCCGGTCTCGGGAGACGACGTGTACGAGGTGAAGCTCGGCGACGAGTTCCTGATGTCCAGCCTCTTCACCGCCGGCGAGATCGCGCTCACGGAACTCGGACTGGCCGAGCTGCCGGACACCGGCCGGCCCGAGCTGGACGTGGTCGTCGGCGGACTCGGGCTCGGCTACACCGCCCAGGCGGCCCTGGACGACCCCCGGGTGCGCTCGCTGACCGTGATCGATGCGCTCGCCCAAGTCATCGACTGGCACCAGCGGCACCTGGTGCCCCTCGGAGCCCAGCTGGCCTCGGACCCCCGCTGCCGCCTGGTGCACGGCGACTTCTTCGCGCTGGCCGCCGACCCCGGCGGCCTGGACCCCGAGACCCCGGGCCGTCGCTTCCACGCCGTCCTGCTGGACGTCGACCACTCACCACGCCATGTGCTCCACCCGAGCCACGCGGCCCTCTACGAACCCGCCGGGCTCCGTGCCCTCGCCGAACACCTCCACCCCGGCGGGGTGTTCGCCCTGTGGTCGAACGACCCTCCCGACGAGCAGTTCACCTCCGCGCTCACGAAGGTCTTCGCACAAGCGGCCGCCCAAGTCGTCGACTTCGACAACCCCCTGCAGGGCGGTACCTCGACCAACACCGTCTACGTGGCCCGCAAAGCACCGGGCACACCGTAGACAGCACGCAGCCCGAGACGACCCTGGGAGCGGAGTGCACGGGGAGCGGGAGGAGACGACCGCTACCAGATCAGGCACCAGTAGTGCTGAGATGTGCCGATACCGACTCGGCCGACCTGCGGCACCAGCTCGGGGTCGGGGTCGCCCAGAGCCGACAGGGAGCACGCCGGGTCACCCACCGTCCCTGAGGCGGCCATGCGCTGAGCAGCGGCCTGAGCCACGGAGGACGTGTACCAGATCGTCGCTGCCGCCGGGCTGTCTCCGGTGGTCGGCGACTGCGCGGGTACCGGGGTCGAAGACCGGGCGGGCGCCGGGGCCGTAGGCAGGGCGGGTACCGGAGTCGAAGACAGGGCGGACACAGTCGGCGTCGACGTCGGCGTGGGTCGCGGCGGTGCCGTCGCGGTGAGCGATGGCTGTGGTGACCGTGCGGGCGCCTCGGACCGTACCGGCGGCTCGGACCGTACCGGCGTCTGCGACCTTCCCGGCGTTTCGGTCCGTCCCGGCGTTTCGGTCCGTCCCGGCGCCGAGGTCGTCTTGGGCGCGGCTGAAGACCGCGCGGTGGAAGGGACGCGGTCAGGTGTCCCACGGTGGCTGGGGCGCGTGGGGTGCCCGGCCGTCGCCGTGGAGGGGGCGGCGCGGGTCTCCGTGGGGGCGGGAGGCGCCGTACCTGAGGTCTTCGGCGCGGACGTCGCGGAGGGCAGTGGGTCGAGCGTGGGCAGGGACAGGTCACTCGACGCCGACGGCGCCGGTCTGGGGGTGCCGCCGTCCGACGCCGTCAGGGCCCACGTCCCCAGGCCACCCGCCACGAGGACGGCTGCCCCACCCACGATCCACGGCGCCCTGCGTGGTGGACTTCGGTGACGGCTCATGCATCCCACTGTCTTCCTGTCCGCAGGCGTTCTCAAGCGGTGGGGCGCTGTGCCGGTGGCCCGGCGTGCCTTCCTCGGCGGCCGTGCGCAGGCGTGATCCAGGGGCCTGGCCACTCCCCCGGCCCCTCGCCGAGCGGCGGACATCCGGTCCGGGAGCGGCCGGTCACTCCGATCCTGCTGGAGGACGAGCCGCGCCGGGCAGCCAGGGGGCAGCCCTCTCGCGGGCCGCGCAGAGTCTGAGGCCGCGCCTGCCGGGCTCACCGCCACGGTGATCTCCACCCGGCGGCACGGAGCGCCGAACAGCCGGCGCGGTCGGCCGGTCGAGCTGTGCGGGCCGGGGGACGGGACGCCCTTGGGCCGTCCGGAGCCGTCGTTTCCCGATGTGTCCCAGGAGCCGCTGCCGCGTCGCGCTCGGCGTGAGGTGTCACCGAGCGGCGCATATACCGCTCGCATACCAGCACTTCACCGTTCGCCGGTCCCGCCGCCCTAGCTTCGGGTGCACCGGTCGGCGATCGCCGGCCGGCCCGACGAAGCCCATCGGAGGTTCACCATGGCCGACGAACTCGAGCCCACCGCCGAAGACATCGTGGAGGGTGCGGAGACCGAGGAGGCGCCGGAGGTCGAGGCGCACTCCGCCGAGCAGGTGCTGGGGCTCCAGGGCATCAGCATCGACGACGAGACCGGCATCGACGCCCCGGCTGCGGGCAGTTGCAGCTCCTGCCTCGGCTCGACGTGCATGTGACCCCCTGACGTACGCCGCGTCCGGCCGGCCCGGTGGTGGTCCGCCAC